>CAZXCK010000083.1:10353-18956 GCA_964639225.1 uncultured Anaerolineaceae bacterium
GGGCGTACAATCGTGGTTGCCGGTTACGGTTGGTGCAGCCGGGGTATCGCCAGCCGGGCGCACGGCATGGGCGCCAACATCATCGTCACCGAGATTAACCCGCTGCGGGCGCTGGAAGCCGTGATGGATGGCTATCGCGTGATGCCGATGGAAGAGGCCGCTCCGATTGGCGACATCTTCGTGACCGCCACCGGCGACATCAACGTGATCGACACCCACCACTTCGAGAAGATGCAGCATGGCGCGATTGTCTGCAATTCCGGTCACTTCAATGTAGAGATCAACCTGGCCGGTCTGGCGAAGATGGCCCAGGGCGAGCCGCGCCTGGTGCGGCCTTTTGTTGAGGAATACGTTGTCAACGGGCGCGCCATCTACATTCTGGGCGAGGGCCGTCTGATTAACCTGGCCGCCGCCGAAGGTCACCCGGCCAGTGTGATGGATATGAGTTTCGCGAACCAGGCTCTGGGCGCAGAATTTATGATCCAGAATGCCGCCAACCTGACCCCCAACGTTTACACCATCCCCGAAGAAGTCGATATGGAAATCGCCCGGCTCAAGCTGGAGACGATGGGCGTCAACATCGACACCCTGACCCCGGAACAGGAACGCTACCTGAACCAGTGGGAAGAGGGTACTTAAACCGCAGCATATGACAGGCGTGCAGCGTCGCGTATTGTTCGCAATCGTGACGCTGCCGCGTTTTGACTGTCGATCCCAAATGTATCCGCTTTATGCAAGGAGAGAGGAACATGAAGCGTCTTATCAGTCTGCTGGCCGTTGTGGTGCTGGTACTGGCTTTAGGCGTCGTTAGCACGTCGGCTCAGTTCAGCGATAATGGCCAGGTGCGCTTCGTTCACGCCATTCCCGGCGTGACTGCTGTCGATATTTACACCGACGGCCAGCTTACCGTGAGTGGGCTGGGTTATGGCACGGCATCCAACTACATCAGCGCGCCCATTGGCGAGCGCCAGATCACCGTCCGGCCTCGCGGCCTGACGACTATCCTGTGGCAGCAGACCGTCAACGTGACGCCGTCGCCGCAGACTCTGATCGCGTCCACCATCGACCCGCTCCAGTTCAACGCTTACGCTGACGACTTCAGCTCGATCGAACTGGGCCAGACCCGCCTCAAGATTATTCACGCTGTCGCGGGCGGTCCGTCGGTTGACGTACTGGCCGGAGAAGATGCGATTACGCAGGGACTGACTTACGGCGGCGAGATCGGCACGTTCGACATTCCCGCTGATGTCTATGATCTGTCGGTCGTGGTCAGCGGCACCGAGGATACCGTGCTGCCGGCGACTCCCTTCAGTCTGATCGGTGGCACGACACAGATGGTTATCGTCTATGGTACCGCTGCCATTCCTGAAGTGATGGTGCTGTCTGCGCCGACTGCTGCCGATGGCCCGGCGGGCTTCCTGCGCGTTGCGCATGCGGTGGCCGAAGCTCCGGCAGTCGATGTCTACGCGGCGGATACGCTGCTTATCCCTGGCCTGGAATTTGGCCAGACTACCGAACATCTGGCGATCCCGGAAGGCACTTATCCGGTTGAGCTGCGTGTCGCTGGCACGACTGAAGCTGTCCTGGCGACCGAGGTCAGCATCGCCGATGGCAGCGCCCAGACGGCGGTTGCCCTGGGCACGCTGGACACGCTCGACGTGGCCGTATTTGCCGATGAGGTCGGTGGCATCAGCGAGAGTCAGGCGCTGGTGAGCGTAATCAACACCATTCCTGACGGCACTGTGAGCGTCACCCTGGCGGATGGTACCGTGCTGGCTGCTGATCTGCCGTTTGGCGAGATCAGCGATGTGGCCAGTGTCGAGCCGGGCGCACAGGCCGTGCGCTACGTGCTGACGGTCGCTGGTGAGTCGGCTTCGCTGGAACTGACCGAGCAGAGCCTTTACGGCGGCGTGTACTACAACGCGCTCGTCACCGAAGGCAGCCGCTTTACGCCGCCCGCGCTGACGTTCGCCGCTACCAGCCTGGCGCAGTCTGTCGCCAGCGCGCCGGGAGCCGGTGATGTGGTTATCGCCGAGCCGCCGGTCGAAGAGCCGCCAGTTGAGGAACCGCCTGCTGAGGAGCCGGTCGAAGAGCCGCCGGTTGAGGAACCCGTTGAACAGCCACCGGTCGAAGAGCCACCTGCTGAGGAACCGCCCGCCGAGCCGGAAGTCGAGCCGACGCAGGCCCCGGCCCCGACTGTGGTGCAGGCCCAGCCGACCGCTGTGCCGGCTGGCCCCACTGCCCGCGTTCTGCTGGACCCCGGCGCTAACCTGCAACTGCGTCAGTATCCCAGTTCCGAGGCGCTCTCGCTGGGTCTGGCTCCGTCTGGCACGGTCCTGGAAGTCAACGGGCGGGAAGGCGCGCCCGTCGACCTGGACGGCAACGAAATGATGGTCGAGAACGAAAACGGCGAGATGGTCGAGTGGGTGGACCCGGTCGAACTGCTTGAGGACGAAGACGACGATCTGGACCCGACTGAGACGTGGCTCAACGTCGTATACAACACGCCGGACGGTGGCACCATCACCGCCTGGGTCAGCGCCCAGTATATTGAACTGCGCGACGAGGACAACCTGCTCATGAAACTGGCGGAGCTGCCGACTGTCCCCGCCAACCGCCCCGGCGAAGCCGTCAACACCTCGATCACGCCGCCATCGGCTCGTGAGGATCGTGTGACCGCGCGCGTCGTCAACCTGGACTTCGGCGTTAATCTCAACCTGCGCCGTACCCCGGAAACCGGTGGTGAGGTGCTGGCGCGCATTCCGCTGGATACCGTGCTGGATTTCGTGGGCCTCGGTGAATCTGAGGACTGGGCCTTCGTCAGCTTCAACCCGCCGGAAGGCGGTGAGGTGCGCGGCTGGGTCTCGACCGGTTTTGTCACCTACGAATACAACAACCGGGCCATTACCCTTGAGGAACTGGCGGTCCGCAATCTGCTGGAATATCTCGATGAAGAGACCGTGCGCGGTGCCATCACCTCCGGAACCGTGCCGCAGGTCGCCGCCCCCACCGTCGATCCGCAGATCAACGCTTACGTGGCCGAGGTCATGGTGGACGCTGATGCCAACCTGAACCTGCGCCGCACGGCCAGCGATCAGGCCGAGGTCATCGCGCGTATTCCGGGTGGCACACGCCTCATCATCGATGGTCGCACGGACGACGCCGAATGGCTGCAAACCACATTTGAGAATCAGGTGGGGTGGGTGGCATCGGCTTTCGTCACGCTGACCTTCAACGGTGTGTCGGTAGAAGTGGACGAAGTACCGGTTGTCGCTGCGCCGGAACCGGCTACTGAGGGCGAAGAAGAAGCACAGGGCTAAAATAACCACTGAGGCCGCGCTCGTCGCGGAACCATAACCAGCTACAGAAGTCCCGTAAGACGCCAAGGCTTGTCTTGCGGGACTTTGTGCTATCATAACGTTGTGAGACGATAGCCGGCTGCTCGGCTCTGAGGGGGAATATGATGCGCCGTTTGACTATATGGATACTGCTGCTTGTGGTCGCGGCTGCGGTGAGCGCCTGTGACCAGACCGAAGCCTCGCCCACGCCGCCGCCCCCGCCCACCGCAGCACCCACCGAGCAGCCAACCGCCACCGCTAGCGATACACCCGTGCCCCCGCCAAGCCTGACGCCGGTTCCGCGCCCGCGCACTGTCGCCGAGAATCCAGCGGAGCAGGCCCACATACGGGCGGCCAACGCGATCCCCGGCCTGGACCGCATCGAATTTGTGATTAATGGCGTGGCGGTCGCTTCGCAGTTGAACTACGGCCAGGCTACCGATCCGTCCGGTATCGTCGCCGGGGAATATGCGCTGGAAGTGCGCCAACTGGCCGCGCGCGGCGCAGAGGCCGTGCCGCCGCTGATCGAGCAACCGCTGGTTATCGACGGCGGCAGCCTGCTGACGCTGGTGCTGGCGGGGACTTCGGATGAGCCGGTTTTACTGGTTTACGATGAGCAAATCGAACCGCTGGATGCTGGCGAGAGCCGACTGCGACTGGTCAACGCGCTGGTCGCGGGGCCGCAGGTCGGTTTGATGCAGGCAGGCGAACTGATCAGCGCGCCGGTGGCTTTCGGCGAGCAAAGCCAGCCGGCGACGGTCGCCAGCGGACCCGCCACCGTCGAAATTGGCGATGCCGGGCTGGTTCTGGATACGGTTGAGGCTGAACTGCGCGAGCGCCGCGATTATCTGCTGATCTTCGCCGGGCATGGTGACGACCTGGACACGCTGACGGTCCTGGCACTGTCCCGGCAGATGCCGGGCCGGGCCGCGCTGCGCACGGCGAACATGGTCGAAGCGACCACGCTGGATGTCTACGGCAACGGTCTGCTGCTGGCCGGGGCGCTGGACTACACCCGCATCACGGAGCGCCAACCGGTTGCCAGCGGCGCCTACACAATCGAGGTGCTGCCCGCCGGACGGACTTACGGCGCAGCGACTCCGCTGGTCAGCGTGCAGTTTAACCTGAATCCAGGGGAAAACCTGGCGCTGATTGTCACCGGGACAACGGATCGGCTGGATGTGGTGCGCATACAGGAAGACCTGTCGCCGACCGCGCCCGACGAATCGCGTATGATATTCGCTCATACGATGCGGCAGGGGCAGCCGGTGGACATCGTTTTCGACGGCGAGCCGCTGGAATTCATCCCAACGCTGAATTACCGTCAGGTGAGCGAGGCCGTGACGCTCCCCGCGCGCACGGCGAGCCTGAATTTCTATCTGCCCGATAATGGCGATATGCTGGAAGCCGCTGAGGAAGTTGTGCTGGAACCGGGCTTCGTCTATCTGTTTATGATAACCGGGCGCGCGCCCCAAGCACCGCCGCTGATCTTCGGCGAGCCGGTGGGTGTTGATGAGCGGCTGGCGCTGCCGCTGGATGTTCTGGCCCTGACCGAGACGCCGACGCCGCTGGGTTCGCTTCGTATAGTCAACGGGCTTTTGAACAACAGCAGCGAACTATCCCTGACGCTCAACGACTCGCCGCTGGGGGCGCTGCCGGCTTCGATGCGTGCTGGGATGGCGATCATGGTGCCGGAAGGCCAGCACACGCTTACGTTACAGCGCAGCGGTGAGGCTATCAATCTGGCGCAGTTTACAGTTGATATCCGCGCTGGTATGCGAAATACCCTTTTTGTGTATGGTCAGGTAGGCGGCGAGATTGTGAGCGCCTATGCGCAGGAGCCGCCGATTGTGGGCAGCGGCAGCAGCGGCACCATCCGGCTGATGAATACCACGCTGGACGCCGAAATCGAGCTGGCGCTGGCTTATGCTGATGCGGCGATTGATGTGTTTATCCCGACGCCCGACGAGACGGCTGAAGCTCGTGTGGACCCCTACCGCGAGCCACTGTTTGCGCGCGCGTTTCGTCTGGCGAACAACGTGCGCAGCCGCGAGTTATCGGCTGTCTATCCGATAGAGGCGGGCGCGCGTGATCTTTACATCATGGATAACGATGCCGGAATGATCGCCGCGACTATCTTCGACGTGAACATCGAGCCAGATCGCCATTATGACGTTATCGCTTATCAGGAGTTCGGATCGCGTCAGGTGCGCGCCGTGCTGATTCCGCACGACTGACAACGAGAATGCACCCGCTCTCATGCTGGTATAGTTCGCATAATGTGCCTATAATCGCCTGCATGCTATCGACCAGCCGCAGGAGAGGGCGAGTTTGCGTATCTTAATCACTGGAGCAGGGGGCTTTGTCGGCGGGCATCTGGCGCGGTATCTGGCTGCGACCACGCCCAATGCCGACATTCACGGCACCACATTGCCCGGCAGCATTTCGACCATGCCGGGTATGACTCTGCACACACTGCAACTCAAGGATCAGGAGCAGACTCGCGCCCTCATCGAGCGTGTGCGACCAGACCACATCTACCATCTGGCGGCGCAGGCGTTCGTCCCCCGTTCGTTTGAAGAACCCTGGGAGACCCTGGAAAACAACATCCTGGCGCAGCTTAACGTCATTCTGGCGTGCATTTGCGCCGGGATCGAGGCGCGTGTGCTGGTGGTCACCTCGGCGGAGATGTACGGCAGGGTCCAGCCGGACGATCTGCCCATCGACGAGGAGACGCCGCTGCGCCCCAGCAGTCCGTACAGTGTGAGCAAGATCGCGCAGGATATGCTGGCGCTCCAGTATGCAACCAGCCATAACCTGCCCATCATGCGGGTGCGTCCGTTTAACCATCTGGGGCCGGGGCAGGGCGCGAACTTTGTCGCGCCGGCCTTCGCGCTGCAGATCGCCCGCATCGAGCAGGGTTTGCAGGAGCCGGTGATTCGGGTGGGGGATCTGAGTGCCCGCCGCGATTTTACCGATGTGCGCGACGTTGTGCGCGCCTACCAGCTTGTCATCGAGCATGGCACACCGGGCGCTGTTTATAACGTGGCGACAGGGGTAGCGCACAGCATCCGCGAACTGCTCGACGAACTGCTGACTCACAGTGCGGTCCCGGTTGAGACCGTTGTCGATCCCGAACGGCTGCGGCCCGTCTCGATTCCCGTTTTGCAGGGCGATAGTACCCGTCTGCGTCAATCGACCGGCTGGCAGCCGGAAATACCATTTGAGCAGTCTCTGGTTGATATTCTCAACGACTGCCGTCAGCGTGTTACCTCGCAAGGAGCATAATCAACATGGCAAAAAAGGCGATCATTACCGGCGTCACCGGGCAGGATGGCTCGTATCTGGCTGAGTTTTTGCTGAAAAAAGGCTATGAGGTCTACGGACTCATTCGCCGCACCAGCACGGTGCGCTACGAGCGCATCCGCCACATCCAGGACCAGATTCACCTCATCCCCGGCGACATGAGCGACCAGACCAGCCTCAACCAGGCGATCCGCGATGTGCAGCCGGATGAGGTCTACAACCTGGCGGCGCAGAGCTTCGTGCAGACGTCGTTCGGGCAGCCGGTCTTTACCGGCGATGTGACCGCGCTGGGCGTCACCCGTATTCTGGACGCCATTCGCACCGTCAAGCCGGACATTCGCTTTTATCAGGCGTCCAGCAGCGAGATGTTCGGCAAGGTGCAGGAAGTCCCACAGACCGAGCGCACGCCGTTCTACCCGCGCAGCCCGTATGGCGTGGCCAAAGTCTACGGCCACTGGATTACGGTCAACTACCGCGAGAGCTACAACCTGCACGCCAGCAGCGGCATCCTGTTCAACCACGAGTCGCCCCGGCGCGGTCTGGAATTTGTCACGCGCAAGGTGAGCTACCACGCCGCCCAGATCAAGCTCGGCCTGATCGACGAGCTGCGCATCGGCAACCTTGAAGCCCAGCGCGACTGGGGTTTCGCCGGCGATTACGTCGAGGCGATGTGGCTCATGTTGCAGCAGGACCAGCCCGGTGATTACGTTGTCGCCACCGGCCAGACGCACTCCGTGCAGCGGCTGCTGGAAGTCGCCTTCAGCACGCTGGACATGAACTGGCAGGATTACACCGTCCAGGACGAGCGATTTATGCGCCCGGCGGAAGTCGATCTGCTGGTGGGCGATCCTGCACGGGCCAAGGCGGCGCTGGGCTGGAGTCCGCGCGTGTCGTTCGAGGGGTTGGTGCAGATGATGGTCGAGTCCGACTACCAGTTGCTGAAGTCTGGGCAGGGCCAGTAATGCGATTGATCGACACCCATTGTCACCTGAATTTCGCCAGCTACGATGACGACCGCGAGGCCGTGATCGAGCGGGCGCGGGCTGCCGGGGTGACGCGCATCATCATACCCGCCACCGATCTGACGACCGGCTCAGAGGCCATCGATCTGGCCCAGCGTTATCCGGCAGTCTTCGCATCCGCCGGGATTCACCCCAACAGCACCGCCAGCTTCAATGACAGCTATCTGCCGCGCATCGAAGCCCAGGCGCGCCTGCCGCGCGTGGTCGCCATCGGCGAGATCGGCCTGGATTATCACTGGGATAAAAGTCCGCGAGATGTGCAGCAGCGCGCCTTCGAGGATCAACTGAGCCTGGCGGCGCGTGTGGAACTGCCGGTTATCATCCATAACCGTGAGGCCAGCGACGATGTGATGGCCACTCTGGAAAGCTGGGCCGCCGATCTGCCGGCAAGCCTGCGCGGGCGGGCCGGTGTGCTGCATTCGTTCTCGGCCAACACCGCCATCGCTGAACGAGCACTGGCCGCCGGTTTTTACATCGGCTTTACCGGGCCGGTGACGTTCAAAAACGCGGATGAACTGCGTCGTGTGGCGGCGATGGTCCCGCTGGATCGTATGCTGGTGGAGACAGACGGCCCGTTCCTCACACCGGTGCCGCATCGTGGCCAGCGCAACGAACCGGCCTATGTGCCCTTCATCGCCGAACGGCTGGCCGCCGTCAGAAACACCAGCGTCGACGAGATCGCGCAGGCGACGACGGCCAACGCCGAGCGCCTGTTTCAGCTACCGGCTGCCGATTAACAACAAAACGGGGCGACTCACGAGTCGCCCCGTTGATCTCATCAGTTTGCGCAGGTCGTTAGCGAACTAAGCGCATCTGCGCGGCGAACTAATGGGTTAACTGATTAGATCACGCCTGATCTTACCTCACCCCCGCCTCGCTGCGCTCGACTCCCCCTCTCCAAATATTTGGAGAGGGGGCTGGGGGGGTGAGGTTAAAC
>CAZXCK010000084.1:0-7461 GCA_964639225.1 uncultured Anaerolineaceae bacterium
ACATGGTGTGGGAGGACAGCCGGGGCGCGGCCCGGATCCGCAGGGCATTCAGGCCAGCGCGGAAGGCCTACGCACGCAGAAACAGGAGGAGTTCCGCATGATCCACGCCGACATGTCGAGGGTGATCGCGAAGGTGATCCGCGATCGCGGGTACGAAGATCGAGGCTCGTTCCGCCGCCGCGGCGGGAAGGTCTGGGCGAACGGGCGCGATCGCGCCGTGACCGTCCCGCCCTTCGTGGTCCCGTCTCGCGTGGTGCGGGACGCCAGGGTGGACGACCAGGCCGTCCAGGAGGCCTTTCGGGCGAGCCTGGATGATCTGGTCCGGAACATCGAGCGCCTCGTGGCCGAGGGCGCGACGTCCGGCGCCGTCGTGTTCCAGGGCGGAGGCGACCTGCAGATCCCGCCGGAGATCCTCGAGCGGCTCGCCGCGCTGGGCTTCCGGGTCCTCGTCGTCGACCCGGACCAGTTCTGGGAGCAGGGGCTCTTCGAGCTCCAGGAGGTCCTGGGCGGGCGTCCCGGCCTTTCCGGACATGGCGATGACGATCCGCGGGAGCAGTGGTGCGATCCGGGGACCCGTTAGAGCGGGCGAAGTCCAGCTGACGAGAATACTTCTTCCTGTCTGATCCTCCGCGTCTTGCCCTGACGAACCAGCCCGGATTCTCCGGGATCGGTTGGTCTGAGTCTTCAAGCGGAGGCCACTACTCCGTGCGAAACGGCACGGATGAGGCGGAATCGTTCGTGGTCTGCAACGACGGCACCGGGTATCATCTCGAGGTCCAGCACTATGCGGTTTGGCCGTCCTTCATGGCCTCTCAGGTGCCACTGCGCGAGGTGGCGGGCGGCCCGTGACGCGATCTACATCGACTTCGAGGGCTTCCAGGACCAGCCGCCGGCGCTTCTGGGCATACTGGTCGGAGGCGAATTCGAGCAGGTGGTCTTCGACCGTTCCCTGGCCGAGGCGGCGCGGTCAAGTTGGTGGATGTCTCCGGGTACTACCGAGATGCGCGGATGATCGCCAGACGATGGAAGAACCGGTGCCGTCGCGACGCCAACGTGAATTGCCGGGACCTGAAGAGCTATCTGGCGTTCATCGGCTACGAACGCCCCGCCCACCTCGGCGAGCGCCAATCGACCCAGAGGATCCGCCACGTGCGCGACATGCTCGCCAGGCGAGGCGAGTACGACGCGTTGACCGCGGTGCCAAGGGGAAATGGACCAGGCTCCTCTCGCACAATGAGCATGATTGTCAGGGGATGAGGGAGCTGGTGACGCTGGCAGCAACCGAGCTGGACGGGGCCCGGTGCAACCAGTCACGAGAGTCGCGGTCTGCGAGCTAGGCGCGCGCCCTTCACGAGCGACCCGCCACCGGATCCCCGCTGACCGTCAGCCTCAACTCCACCCGCCGGGCATCCCGATCGTCGAAGGGGCCGGTTTCCTTCCGGATACCCCCATCGGTCCCGATGATCGGACCCGCGGAGTAGGGCAGGACGTGCCTGATCTCCTCGACCTCGGCCAGGCGCGACTCGAGGAACCTCGCCACCGCGATGGCTCGCAACATGCCCAGGTCGATGTTGCTGCCGGGCAACGGCTCCTCGTCCTGGCCGATTCCGTGGAGATGAGGCATCACGGACTCATCGAGGTTCGAGCTGCGGTACTTCATACCCACGCCGTCGGTGTGGCCGATCACCTGGATCACGTCGCACTTGTAGCTGTGCGCCATCTCGGAGATCCGCGGAACCACCTCGCGCTCGAGTGCCGCCATGTACTCGGGCGAGAGCTCGAAGGATCCGGACTCGAACCGGTACGCCTCCTCGGTCTCCGACAGGACGATGTAGGGCGGAGTCTCGCGGATCTGCTGCAACAGGAAGAAGATCGCGATGAGCAGGAACCCGATGATCACCCAGGTGACCTCGAAGAAGCTGAACTGCACGGTACGGCGACTCACGAGCGCCTCCTGAAGACCTTTATCATCCCGCGGACGAGGATATTCCGGGGTTTCGGGATGATCACCTCGTCGCTGGGCGGAGGAGTTGCCGGGGCTGGTGCGGCCACCGGTCGGCGCGGTGTTCTGACGCGACCGGCTGGCTGCCCCGGATCAACGGAGGATTCGCCACGGCGCTCAGTCACCTCCCCGGGTCGAGACGGGGGCCGCTCTCGATGTGTCGCTGGCTGCGTCCCATCACCGGAGCCGGCGGGCGATGAGTTGTCACTCGCCGGTCCGCTCATGGAGCCGCGGGACCCACCGGCCTGACTGGCTGCCGAGCCGGTTGACACGTTGCGCGGCTGGGGGTTCCCTGCATCGCCATTCCCCCCGTTCCCACCCGGTGCGCTCTGCCCATCCAGGATGTCCATGGCACGCGCATTCATCGCCTCGGCCAGATCCCGCAGGAGCGCCTGGGTTTCCTCGAACGTCTGGCTCGCGTTCTCCAGGCGGATGCCGGCCCCACGATAGATCTTCCCGGAACTCTGCAGGCTCGCGTTGAGCCCGGGTAGCGAGTCAGCCAGGTAGTCCAGGGCCTTCCATTTCTTCTCGTCCGGTAGATTTCCGGCGACGGCGCTGATCTGCGCGATGTCGTCGGCGATCGCCTGGGTGAGTTGTCGCTGGGTCCGGTTGAGCTGGTCAAGGCCGCTTGCGGCCTTCTCGCCTCCCCGCTCGAGCCGGTCCAGGACTGCCGGGGCAGTCTGCCCGAGCCGCTCGATGGCCTGGCGGAGCTGATCGAAGGAGCGGCTTGCGCCCTGGAGTTCGCTGGACCCCTTCCGCGCATCCTGCAGTCCGCTGGCGATTCTTGGCAGGGCATCGGCAATGGCGTCGAGATCGCGGAAGTCGCGGGACAGCGCGGAGGAGAGCGCGTCGTAGCGCCCGGAGAGCTGCACCAGGGCCTGATTCGCGGCGTCGAGGGCCTGGGCCAGGTTTGCAGTCGGCCCGGACATGGTGGCGTTGAGCTTCTCCACCTGGTCGCCGAGCTGGGCCACCTGCTGGCCCGTGCCCTCCATGTGCCGGGACGATTCCGCGAACACGGTGTTCGCCGAGCGGAGCTGACTCGCGATATCCGCCAGCGTGGCTTCTACCTCGCCCTTCATCCCGGTCATGGGCGCGAGCACATCGCGCTGGAAGGTGGAGAGGTGCTCCGAGTATCCCGAGAGCGTCTCCGAGTACGTGTCAAAAGTCTCACGGTAGCGATCGGCGCTGCCTGCGGCGACCCGCGAGACCTCCACGGCCTCCTCGCCGATCCGCAGCGCGGCGTTCAGCCGATCCACCACGCTGCGCAACTCCTCGGAGGTCACCTCACCAATGTCGATGGTCTCGCGCCTGGCTCCCGCCAGGTACACAAGTTCGCGCATCAGCACGCCGGCGATGGTGGTGCTCAGTCCACTGCCGATCACGCCGAACAGCGCGAGCATGGCCTGATCGGCCCGTTCGTAGTCGATGGCGCTGATGCTCAGCCTGTAGAACGCGACGAACAGCGAGAGCAGGGTGATGGAGAACCCGAGGAAATACAGAGAGTCCGCCACCTCCGCGACGTGGCCCACCTTGCCGGCGGCCACGCGTCCCACCGAGATCAGGCCGATCAGCACCACCACGCCCACCGTGGTCCATGGCAACGAGAGGTCGAGATAGAACAGGGGGACGCACATCAGGAATCCCAGGATCACGTTCAGTCGGGCCAGCATCTCTAGTCCTCCGGGGCTTGCTCGCGAATCAGGCGACGGTTGCAGGGTAGGTGCCGGGGCCCCAGTCCAGGGTCAGGCCGGTGACCAGCTTGATGTTCTTGCCCGGTTCCAGGTCGTACTGGTTCCCCTTGTAGCGGGCGTGGATGGAGTGGTGGCCTACGTTGCACAGCGACAGGCCGTGCTCCTCGTGACGGAAGATCCTGGCCATGACATGCTGCGCGCTGCGGTCGAGATCCGTCTCCGGCCGCCACAGGTGGCCGCCGATCTTCACGCCGTGACGCACGGCCTTCCTGACCGTCGAGCGGCCCTGCCGGAACTCCAGGAAGAGGTAGGGCTCTCGGGGCTGGACCTTGCAGGCGGGACAGGCTGGGCGCGGATCCTCGCTCGGGTACTGCGATGCGCCGCAACTCGGGCACTTCACCATCTCATCGATGGTGTTCATGATCGCGCGGCACCAGCGGCCGTCGGGGACACGCTGGGCGGGGTCATGGAGCCCGCCGACGAAGGCCTTGTGGAAGAGTGACCGGAGGCGTTCGGGGAGACCGAGGAAGCCGTCGCCATACGTGCTCCGGTTGCCATGGTCGCGCGGGTGATGGGTGAAGAGCGCCTTCTCGCCGAGCCAGACCTGCTCCATCTCCTGGGTGTCGGCGGCGACGCGGTCTCCGATCAGCGGATGATCCGAGACCAGGAGGTAGTAGATGAGGGTCGCCAGGGAGTGGTAGTCCGTGTACTGATCTGGCGACGCCTTCTTTCCTGCGACCAGCTCGGGCGCGATGAACCACGGCGTGCCCAGGATCGTGGCCTTCCCGCGACCTCCGGGGTCGAGGTTATCGTTGTCGATGATCCGGATCCTGCCCGTGTCCGGGTCCACCAGCACGTTCGCCCAGCTGATGTCCGCGTAGTACATGCCGCGCGTGTGGAGCGACCGGAACGCCGTGGCGAGGCGGTAGCAGGCCTGCAGGCGGCGTTCGATGGGGAACGATTCCAGGCTCCGCGCGCGGGAGAGGAGCTTCTCCAGGGGTTGCATCCCTTCCACCAGCGACATCACGTAACCCAGGCGCGGACTCTCGATGATGTCGTGTGGAAGGACGAAGTCCTGCGGCAACTCGGCCCGCTTGCCGAGGATGGCGCTCAGGCGCCGCCGGGTATCGCGCGATTCGTCGGGCCGCATCCGGTTGAGGATCTTGACGGCCACCGGGTCGCCCGTGCCGACGTGCCGGGCACGGGCCACCATGCCCTGGGCTCCCTCGGCGATGCGCTCCTCGATGACATAGCGTTCGCCACTGGCGCTCGATAGCGTCTTTCCCATCAGAGGTCCTCCCCCTCCGACCCCGTCTCCGACGGGGAGTCGTCATTGATGATACCACGGGAGACCATGCGGATGGTGACCAGGGATTTGTCGTCCCCGTGGGCCGCGGGAAACTGCCGCAGGAGGCTCTCGAGCCGGGCCGAGCCCGCGGCGCTCGACAGTCCGGCGAGCTGATCGTCGAGGAACCGCAAGAAGACGGTGGCATCCTCCTCCATGGCGTCAGAGACGCCGTCGGTCATCAGCGCGATCATGGAGACCGCATCGATCTGGTCCCAGCCCGTGCACCAGCGGGGGCTGGTCATGTTCCGGGGCTCCACGACGTCGGTGTATCCGAACTCGCGACCCTCCATCTGCTCGAGAAGCACCCGTCCGCCATCGCGTGGCAGGATCGCGATGGCGCCGTCTCCGACCATGGACCAGTAGAGACGCTCCCCATGCAGGATCACGTAGAGCAGCGTCGTGGCGCCCTCGCGCCCATCAAGCTCGAGCAGGGCGTCCCGGACGCGCTCGCGGATGGTCGAGTGGAGGCGGTTCTCGATGGTGACGAGGCCGACCTCGCTGGCCTCCTCCTGGCCGCGCAGGATCTCCTCGACCTCCGCGAGGGATTCGAGCACCGCCTGGGTGGCCGCCGCGGAGAAGACGTGGGATTCGGCGAGGGAACCGACGCCGTCTCCCACGGCGGCGATGATGCTACCGGTCGGGGATTCCCGGAACCTGGCGGCGTCCTGGTTGACGCCACCCGGTTCCTTGCGCCCGACGATCGACGCGCGTGAAGCGATCGCGACCTTGCTTCCTGGTTGCATCGCCATGCCGGATCAGTCCTCGAAGAGGATGTCGTCGAGGTCATCGAAGTCGGGGGGTGGCGGGGTCTGCGCCGGGTTGGACTTCGCACGCTTCACGCTGTACAGCGAGACCTGACGGAGGAAGCTGCGGATCTTCTCCGGCTCGCTGGACCGGAAGACGCTGATCTCGGGGTTGTCCAGGAACTGGCGCAGCATGTGCTCGTGTGCGTCGTCGCCGATGGCCATGGCGAACCGCGTCGCCTTGCGAGTGCGGTCGTCGGTGAGGAGTTCCTGCATGGGGCGCTGCCAGTCGTCGTTGGGCATGCCATCGGTCAGCAGGGCGATGGTGGGGGCGAATGCGTTGTGGGGGACGATGCTCTGGTCCTTGATCATGCGATGCACCAGCCGGAAGGCCCCGCCCATGGGCGTCATGCCACCGCACTCGAGGGGCATGAGCTGGACCCTGTCAGGGCTCTCCAGCGGTACTGAGACCTCCACCGATCCGCCGAAGGTGATCACGCAGAGCTTCAGCTCCACGGACGGGTTGTCGAAATCGCGCAGCACCTCGAGCATCTCGCCGAGGCCGGTGTTCAGGGCGCGAATCTTGTCGCCCTGCATGCTCGACGAGACGTCGGCCAGGACGAAGACGGGAAGCGGACGACCCTCGCGGCGCAGACCGGGAATGTGTTGCGATTCGCTCATGGTTGGACTCCCTCTCTGTGGGTTGTTCGTGGCAGGTGACTACGCGAGGCCTCAATCCCACGAGTCGTAGCTGCTGTAACTGTCGTACCTGTCGTACCTGTCGTAGCTGCTGTAGCGGTCGTGGGCGGGGCCATCCAGGTGGTCCCATCGTGAATCGAAGCTGGTGGTGAAGTCGGGATCTGGATCGTCGAAACGAGCGGCGAAGCGGTGGTCGTCGAGTTCCAGGGCCTGGAGTAGGTCCTCGACGTCGAGGTGGTCATCGTCGACGACCCCGTACGGGCCTTCATGGGGACCCTGATGGCAATCTGCGCCACCCCCGTCGCCGCCGCAGCGGAAGCAGACCCCGCCGTGGTGGTGGGAGTACTCGGGCAGATAGCCGGAGCCACTGCAGCGTGGACAGCAGCCGTCGCCAGAGGGGAGGGCGACCGATCTGGCTGCACGAGACGCGATGAGCGCGCCCAGGGCGGCTATGGTCGGGCGGTGCGAGAGCGAGGCGCTGGCGATCCCGGCAGCCGGGCTCGCCGAGGATGGGCTCGGAGCTGGGACCGGTGATCGGGGGGGAGGGGACTGGCGCGGGGGTGACTGCGGAGCCGAACTGGTCCGGCGAAGGCCATCCATCATGGCCAGTGCGCGTCGCTTTCCCGACCGCCACAGGCGGTGGAGCGCCCGGTGAGCGGACCTGGAGAGGATGGCGAGGTTGCTCAGCCGGTTGTTCAGCTTGTCGCCGTCGATGTGGTGGACCTCATATCCCCGCGGAATCATGCCGGTGGCCTTCTCGATCACGCGGCGATGGACGAACTCCCAGCGGCATCGGGCCCAGTCGTAGAACTGTCGATATCCATTGCGGTAGCGGACCAACAGCGGGCGCAGGTTGTTCTGGATCTGCATGACAGTTCCTCTCCGTTCAGCTTGCGTTCCGGAGCGCGACCAGGGCCTTGATGGAGAGCGAGGCCTGCTGCAGGAGACGTTTCCTGGCCTCGACCTTCCAGGACTCCT
>CAZXCK010000084.1:7561-18618 GCA_964639225.1 uncultured Anaerolineaceae bacterium
AGTGCTGCGAAGATCGCCCGTTCATAGTCATCGAGGCCCGTGCTGCGTTGTTCGTCGTGCTCCATTGCCCTTTCTCCCCATGGCTGGATGTTCGATCACGGTTCTCTTGATCCGGCTGGCGTGCCGCCGTTCTCACGGGGCACCGCCCGGACGGGGCCGGTCAGATGCTCGGAGGTTCCTCCTTTCCGGAATGCGAGAGAAGCGCCGCGAGTTGCCGCGCCTGCTGTGCGAGGTCCTTGCGGGCCTCGTGATCGCCGGGCACGTGGATGTTGATCTCCAGGTGTCCGGCCTGGATGCGCTTGTGGATGTCGCCGGGCAGGTCCATGAACTCGCCGCTGGTCAGGAAGGCGATGGCCTGGTTGATGGCTCTGGCGAGCTCCGGGGTCTCCTCGGAGGGCGTGAAGGGGATGGTGCGTTCGCCGATCAGGTCGGCCAGCTGGTCACCCCAGTTCTGGGCGATGGCGGATTCGTCTGCGCCGAGGACCTCGCGCCAGCGGTCGGAGAAGCCCTTGCTCTGCAGCGCGTAGTCGATCTCCTTGAGCGAGAGCCGCCGGTCGAGCTGGTGGATGAACACCTGCTTGAGCTTGTTGATCGCGATCAGCTTGTCCAGGGTCTGCTGGCCGTATACGGCGCCGGCGCCACGGGTGAGGGCCTTCTCGACCATGCCGATGTTGATGTAGTGCCGGATGCTCCGCTCGCTGATGCCGGAGAGCTCCACCAGTTCCGACATCTTGTAGGTGCGCTCGGGGGTTGAGTTCTTGGTTTCCATGATCAACCTTCCGGACACAAGTCAATGACGACTGACGAGTAGAGAATACATTCGTCAGTGGCGCTTGGCAAGTAGAAATTTCAGAGAATTTCATTTTCCTATAAAGTCAATTCTTGCAGCACAATAGCAGGTTGACGGCTCCAGGTGAGGTCAGCTATGCTTGCCATCTCGCTTCTTTTTGCGCCAGCTGTCGAAAGGTCAAACATGCAGTGGGGAGATGCACCAGGTGGCGACCAGGCCTGCCGCCTCGCTTACGAGGCCTATCTGTTCCTGTTCTTCGGCGCCATCGATGGCGACCTCGACCCGGCCGAGAAGACGGCCATCCGGCGGATTCTCCGTGAGCGGGCCGGTTCCGATGACGGGGCGGTCGACGCGGCGTTGAAGGAGGCCGCCGCCCATTTCGACTCGCTTCGAGACAACGCCAGCCGTGCGGACTCGCTGGAGATGGTCTGTCGGGTCCTCGGAGACGCGCTCCCGGGCTCTGAGCTACATGAGATCCACGAAAACTGCGTGAACGTCGCCTGTGCAGACGGTCGGTTCCATGATCGGGAGGCGAAGTTGCTGGCGGCGGTCAAGGAGAGTTGGCGCATCTGACGGAGAACGAGTAGCCGGTGCGCCCTCGGGCCGGGTTGACTTGATGTCTTGTCATGTGCTATGATCGTCTCCTCCAGTCGGGGGAGGCGAAGAGTGGCATCAGAATTTCGTTTTTGCGCAGCATTGTGGCCATCCGGGGCTGGAATCTGGCCAATGGCGCAGGTTTCCCTCGAATACTCAGAACACACTAAACATCAATCCACGTTCTGCGACGACATGCCGGGGCGGTCTCTTCGTTCGAAGGGCACGCGTCGAATCGGTATCTGACATCGGGAGTTCTCGCCATGGCCACATCCACCAGGTCCCCCGTACTTGCTCTTGTCACGTTGAGCCTGATCCTCGCCAGCTCGCCGCGCGTCGCCACGGGGGCGAACCGGTTGGTACGCGAGACTCTACCCCGGGTCGTCACGCTCAGTGTCCACGATGAAGCCGGTGATCGGGTTGGTCAGGGAAGCGGCTTCTGCATCGGCAATGGCGAGATCGTCACGAACCTTCACGTGGTCGCCGGTGCGACCTGGGTCGAGGTCTACGACCAGGGCGGCGACCTGCTCGGTACGGCGCCCTTCGCCGTGCTCTCGGACATCGACAACGACCTCGCTGTCCTCTCGATTCCCGGACTGAACCAAGAAGGACTGTCCATCGCGTCGAGCGCTCCAGAAGCCGGCGAGGACATCTGGGTCTTCGGAGCGCCCATGGGCCTGGAGGGAACCGTGTCGACGGGAATTGTCTCGGCCCTGCGCGACACGGATGGGCGACCCCGACTGCAGATCACGGCTCCCATCTCGCCCGGGTCCTCTGGTGGCCCCGTGGTCAATGGGGATGGGGAAGTTCTGGGTGTGGTCGTGGCGATGCTGTCTGAAGGCCAGAACCTGAACTTCGCCGTGCCAACCGGAGAGCTCCGTCGGCTTCTCCAGCAGGAGCGAAGCCGGACCCCGTTCCCGGATCCGATGCTGCTTGATGAGGAGTTCGCAGCCGCGTTCGAGTCAGCGCTCCAGGTAGTCGCGGCATTCGTGACCGCGGACACGGTCGCCATCGGCCGGGATTACTCGGGCCGCCTCGACGCCGAGGACCTGGACCTGGATGGCCCCACCGACATCTACACCTTCATCGCCCCGCCGAACACGCCCGTGGACGTGCGCGTCAACTCCTCTGACTTCGACACCATGCTGCAGATCATCCGGGACGAAGGCATGTACAGCGACGACGAATGGCGAGCGGGAGACGACGACGGAGGGGAAGGAACGAACTCGAGACTCACGGGGACGCTCCCCGCGGCGGGAACCTATCACATCATGGTCCAGGCCTACGGGGCAGGACGCGGCCGTTACACGCTCTCCTTGGATGAGCATCGTTCCGAGCCTGAGCGAGATCCGCCACTCGCCGACCGCTGGGTGCGCTTCAGCTTCGTTGATGGTGCACCGATCTATTACGACACGGCCTCCCTGGAGATGAGCAGCCGGTACGCGACCGTATGGACGCCCCAGATCTTCGATGAGGTCCAGTACGACGATGATGGCCTCCGGTACGACCGAGTCATCATGAAATGTCGGATCAACTGCCGCGATCGGAAGATCTGCATGCAGTACGCCGACAAGCGCCACGGCAACGACACGGTCTCCGGAGGCGACGTCCCGACATATCTGCAGGAGTGGACCAGCATCATCCCGGGGACCATCGGAGAGTCCCTCATGGACGTGGTCTGCCGGTAATGGACAGCCGGCCGGGGATGAGGACCTCGGTCGTCATCGCCTCCTTCGACCATGTATGACAGCCTGAGCAACACGATGCTCGCGATCGCGAGTGAGTCCGGGGGAGCACATGCCATTCGAGACCAGCAACGCCGCTTCGATCGAGATCGATCTCGATCCTCGAATCAATCTCGCGCAGCAACAGAACAACATCCGGGTCATCCGGCTGATCGAGATCTACAATGCCGGCGGCTCGGCGTTGAGAGACCTCCAGCTGCTCATCTCATGCGAGCCGGAGTTCGCTCCACCGGTCGAGATCTGCATCGACTCGCTCGCGGCCGGTGATTCCTGTCAGATCCGGGACCGGGACCTGGACCTCTCGCCGGACTACCTGTGGAGGCTGACGGAGCGACTCGGGGGGCGCCTGCGTCTCGATCTGCGCGACGAGCACGGGGCGTTGCTCGCGTCCCGGGATGTGGCCGTCGAACTGCTCGCCAGGGATCAGTGGGCGGGACTCGAGCAGGTTCCGGAGATGCTGGCAGCGTTCATCCTGCCCAATGATCCGTACGTCGACGAGATCCTGCGAAATGCGGCTCAGGTCCTCGATGCATGGACGCAGGACTCTTCCCTGTCGGGCTACCAGACGGGGGATCCGCGGCGCGTCAAGACCATGGCCGCTGCGATCTATGTCGCGATCCAGCAGATGGCACTGACGTACGTCAACCCTCCTCCGACCTTCGAGGCGGACGGTCAGCGCATCCGTCTGCCCCGGAGAATCGCAAGTTCCCGGATGGGCACCTGCCTCGATCTATCACTCCTCGCGGCGGCCTGTCTCGAACAGGCCGGATTGCACGCACTCGTCTTCATCGTCGATGGCCATGCCTTCTCGGGAGTCTGGGTCGGGCCCGAGACATTCTCCAGATCGATCGAGACCGATTGCCAGCGAGCCCGTAAGCGACTGACAAGCGGGAGCCTGGTCGCCTTCGATCCCGTACTGACCACGGCAAAGCAGGCGCCCGACTTCATCCGGGCGGTACGGGAAGCAAAGCGGTACCTGGAGGATGACGAGAACTTCCTCTGCGTGCTGGACGTCCAGAGGGCCCGGATCGGCCAGGTCAAGCCCTTGCCCGAGGAAGCGAATTGCCTCGACGATGCGCCCTCACCGCAGCGGCCACCGGCGACGCCGGCTGGTCCCATGGGATCATACCCCGAGCCCGAAGAGGAGAGGCCCGGAGAGCCGCCGGTGCCAGAGACGCCACAAACGCGTGTCGATCGGTGGAAGAAGAAGCTCCTGGACATGACACTTCGCAATCGTCTCCTAAGCTTCAAGGATACCAAGAAGTCCCTGCCCATCGTCTGCTCCGACATCGCCAGGCTCGAAGACCTGCTGTCCAGCGGCCAGACGTTTCGACTGGAGGTCCTGCCTCCGGAATTCCGTGATGGCGATCCCCGGGACGCGCGAGACTTCGAACGACGCACCGGAAGCGAGGCGAGAACGGCCGTCCTGCATGGCATGCTGGGCAATGGGCGGCTATGTGTCGATCTGACCGAGAAGAGCTTGATCGGCCAGTTGACCGAGATCTATCGGGCCGCCAGGACGGCCCTCGAGGAAGGAGGATCGAACTCTCTCTATCTCGCTCTCGGGATTCTCGACTGGTACGAGAAGGAGCAAAGTGATCAGTGTCGGCGAGCGCCGGTCCTCCTCTTGCCCGTTGAACTGACGCGCAAGTCGGTCCGGGAGGGGTACAGCCTGAAGCTCACGGACGATGAGCCCCAGGTGAACGTGACCCTCCAGGAGATGTTGCGGCGTGACCACGGCATCACGATCGACGGACTCGACCCACTGCCCCAGGACGATACGGGGATCGACGTGCGGGCGGTCCTGAAGGCATTCCGCAAGGCCGTACGTGACATCGACCGCTGGGAAGTACGCGAGGATGTTCGTCTCGGGTTGTTCACGTTCTCCAAGCATCTCATGTGGCGAGATCTGTCCGACCGCCTGGAGGATCTGCTCGAGAACCCTCTCGTCGACCACCTCGTCAACCGACCAACCGAGCGATACCCGGATCAGGGAGAATTTCCGCGGCCGGATCAACTTGACCGCGAGCGCCTTCCGGTCGACTGCCTCTGTCCGCTGCCTGCCGACTCCTCTCAGCTCAGCGCCGTGTACAGCGCGGCCGACGGTAAGACGTTCGTGCTCGAGGGGCCCCCGGGGACGGGGAAGTCACAGACGATCACCAACATGATCGCCCAGTGCCTCGCTCTCGGGAAGACGGTCTTGTTCGTCTCCGAGAAGATGGCAGCACTCGATGTCGTGTATCGGCGGTTGAAGAACGTCGGGCTGGGTGAATTCTGCCTCGAGCTGCATTCGAACAAGACGAAGAAACTGGATGTCCTGCGGCAACTCGGCGACGTCCTGCGAGTCGAGGATCACGGCGTCGACCAGGAGTGGGCGCAGCAGGCCAGGCGCCTGGAGGGTTATCGCGACAAGCTCAACCGGTACGTCGGGTTGCTGCACAAACCTCACGCCTGCGGCTATACGCCATTCAGGGCAACCTCGGAGCTCATCGGTCTGCGGGACGTTCCAGCCGTGCCGGTCCGCTGGGAAGCGCTCGAAGAGGTCGACCGGGGCCGTCTGGCAGATCTCCGGGATCTGGTCGACCGGGTGGAAACCAGCGGTCGAGTCTGCGGTGATCTCGCGAGTAACCCATGGCGTCATGTCCGGGCGCAACGCTGGAGCCTGGATCTGCAAGGAGAGGTCGAGGGCAGGCTGAAGCGTCTCGAGGAGGCGCGGTCCCGGCTAACGAGCGCCCGGGATGACATCGCGCACACTCTCGGGCTACCGGGAGAGGACGCGAGCCACCGGGTCCTCGCGGCCATGCGAGACATCGCACGTCTGCTCCTCGAGTCGCCGGCACCGCCACTGGGGATCCTGGTCAGTCCGGACTGGGAGTTGATCAAGGGCCGGGTCGAAGACTGGGTGCGCCGGGGAAGGAATCGTGATCGCCTGCGAGACGAGATCCGGCAGCGATATCGGCCCGATGTCTTCGTCCTGCCTGTCGAGCCGCTCCAGGCGATACTCTGGCAGGCTTCACGCTCTCGCTGGCCGGCGTCCTGGTGGAAGCGTCGGAAGGTCTGGTCCTCGCTGAAGAACCACGCGCTGAGCACGAAATCGCCCGGAGCAGAATCCATGGCGAAGGACCTCGAGAGCATCGCGATGCTCCAGTCCGAGCAGCGAGAGCTCGAGGCCGCCTCGGCCGAGGCCCGGGAGGTGCTGGGCAGCTTCTGGGAGGAGGGCGAGGCACACTGGGACGGCGTGGATACCCTCAGGCACTGGGCCGACCGACTCCGTGCGCTGGTCCTCGAACTCACTGGCGAGGACTTCAACGAGGCGGAATACCTGAGAGAGAAGTGGGGCAAGCTCGCCAGCGAGGGCCGCGCGCTGTTGAAGCCAGAGGCGGACATCGGACAGGTGCTGGTCGAGTTCATCGATGCATTGAACGAGTATCTCGAGCAGCGAGACTGCTTCACGAGCCTCCTGGACCTCGATGCGGATGCAGCCTGGGGGCGAGACTCCGATGAGGCCGCTCTGGAGCGCGCGACGCGGATCATCGCCAGGTGGCAAGGTGCCGTTCCCGGATTGCGCGACTGGTGCCACTGGATGATGCGGCGCTCAGAAGCGGCCGCGGCCGGATTAGAGCCGCTCGTGCTGCGTTACGAGCAAGCGGGAATCCAGGGCCACTCGCTGAAGAATGTGCTCGATCGAAGCTACCTGGAGTGGTGGCTGAAGCGGATCCAGGCGCGAGAGCCGGTCCTCGCGGAATTCTCGTCTCACGAGCACGAACGCGACATCATGGCGTTTCGAGATGTCGATGAGAAGATGATGGAGCTGGCGCGAGATGTCGTCCGGACACGCCTGCTCGACCGTGCTCCGGAGGCCGCAGGGGCTACCCGTCAGTCCGAGTTCGGGATCCTCAACCACGAACTCCAGAAGCGGCGGAGGCACAAGCCGGTCCGGCGACTCTTTGGAGAAATCCCCAACTTGCTGCCGAGATTGAAGCCCTGCCTGTTGATGAGCCCGATGTCGGTTGCGCAGTATCTCTCGCCCAGGATGCCCTCATTCGATCTCGTCGTATTCGACGAGGCATCCCAGATCCCGGTCTGGGATGCGGTGGGCGCGATTGCACGCGCGAAGCAGGCAGTGATCGTTGGCGATCCGAAGCAGCTTCCTCCGACGAGCTTCTTCGAGCGCGTGGGGGAGGACGACGATGACAACGACAATCTCGAGGTCGAGGATCTCGAGAGCGTCCTCAACGACTGCATCAGTGCCCAGATCCCCTACCTCAAGCTCGACTGGCATTACCGGAGTCGCCACGAGACGCTGATCGCGTTCAGTAACGGGAAGTATTACGACAACCGATTGCACATCTTCCCATCACCCATCACCGATGGCATCGGCGTCAAGTGGCGGCACGTCGCCGACGGCATCTACGACCGCGGAGGATCCTCGACGAACCGTGCCGAGGCCGAGGCCGTCGTGGCCGAGGTTCTCGGTCGCGTTCGTGGTCCAAGCGCAGCCGGCGAGAGCATCGGCGTCGTCACGTTCAGCAAGGCTCAGCAGGATCTCATCGAGGACCTGCTCGACAAGGAGAGAACGAACGATCCGGAACTCGATGCGCTACTCGAAGGGAGCGATGGAGAGTTCTTGTTCGTCAAGAACCTCGAGAACGTCCAGGGAGATGAGCGCGACGTGATCGTGTTCTCGGTCTGTTATGGACCGGACCGACATGGTCGCGTCTACATGAACTTCGGGCCCCTCGGCAGAGACGGCGGCGAGCGGCGCCTCAACGTGGCGATCACGAGAGCTCGCAAGGAGCTTCTTGTGTTCTCGACGCTGCGCGCGGACCACATCGATCTCGGCCGTGTACGAGGCCAGGGGGCAAGGGACCTGAAGCACTTCCTCGAGTATGCGGAACGCGGCATCGCCGCGTTGCCAGAGTTGATCGATCCAGGAGACGGTCACGACGCCTTCGATTCGCCGTTCGAACAGGCGGTGTGCGAGGCCATCCGGCGCAAGGGCTGGACCGTCGCCACACAGGTTGGTTGTGCGGGTTATCGGGTCGATCTCGCAGTCGTCGATCCGCGCGCTCCCGGTCGGTACGTGCTGGGGGTCGAGTGTGATGGTGCCACCTATCACCGATCCCGCACCGCCCGCGACCGAGACGCGATCCGGGAATCTGTTCTGCGGGGACTGGGCTGGGAAATCGCGCGCATCTGGTCGAGCGACTGGTGGGTGGATCCGGATGCACAGGTCGAGAAGATCGACGGACTGTTACATCGACTGACAAGTGGGCCTCCGCCGACGACGGTGCCAGCGAAATCCCCGGCGCCAGCCGAGGAGAAACCCCGGCACCTGGAACGCAGGATGATCGCCCGCGCGCCGGGAGCGTCCGCGGAGACCGCGACCCGGCGACCGAGGGGGACAGCAGTCGCGCGGAACAAGCCGTACACGGCCACCCGCAGAACGCCAAGGCTGGGCGTGCAGGAAGACTTCCATGATGCGAAGAGCAATGGCGCGATCCGGAAGCGGATCATCGAGGTGGTCGAAGAGGAGGGGCCGATCGGTGGGGACCTTCTATCGCGCCGGGTCTCGTCTTGCTGGGGCTTCGATCGGGCGAGCGCGAAGGTGAAGCGGCGGGTGCGTGCGATCGCTGCACGTGCGGTCAACCGACACGAGATCGCGGGTGATGTCTCTTATTGGCCTGCGGACCTGGATCCCGGGACGTATGCAGAGTTCCGCGTGCCGAATCACGATCCCCTTGGTCGCCGGGACCTGGGAGACGTGCCGTTGCCCGAGATGGCGAACGCGGCGTTCTCGTTGCTGAAGAACTGCGTCAGCGCGCCCCGGCGAGAGGTCGCGCGGGAGACCGCCCGGATCCTCGGTTGCGAACGGATGGGCCGCATCGTCGAGAAGCGCCTGAACGCTGCGATCTCGATCCTGCTGGATGATGGCCGGGCGAGTTGCGACGGGTCCGTGATCGTGGTGGGCAAGGAGCGAGCATCATGACGATCAAGAAGCGTCAGGTTGTTCTTGGTGCAGCCCTTCTCCTGGTCCTGGCGCATCTGGGAAGGTTGCCGGACTCCGTGGTGGTGAACCATGAGGGCGGGATCCGGGGTGTCGACAACTGGATTCGCATGAAGATCCACGGAGGCCGCTTCTGGAATGACCAGTTGAGCGAGATCGAGAAGGACCTGGCGATGGTCCGCGAGTTCCCGGACCAGCAGGAGGCGAGCCGGAGACTCCAGGAAGAACGCCAGAGGAAAGCGGATGCCAGGGTCGATGCTGCACTGGAAGAGCATTACAGGAGGCATCCGGAACTTCGGCCGAGTCAAGCGGAGAAACGGGCCGAGCGCCTTCGTCGACGAGCGGAGAAGATCGAGCAGATGGAGGCCGATCACTTTCTCGAGGCGCTCATGGCAAGGCAGGAGCGCGAGTTGATCGAGACCCGGACGTTGATTCGGCGGTATCTGCGACGGTGAGTGTGTGTTGCGGGCTCGTCCTCAAACTGCCGAGCACCTGGCAAGATCCTGAAGAGGATCCGCGTCCCTCGATCGTGCTCGTTCGATATCTGATAGAAACCGTGAACTACCGAGGCTGACGTGAAACCAGTTCGGGCAGATCGCGCTCGAGTGCACGTCGGCATGGAATCATGATCTCACTCACAACAGAGGCCACGGCGGTCATCGCAACAGTGTCTTCAGGTGAGCCCAAGAAGTCCTCTAGGATGATCCGGTAGTGCGCGGTCGATGGATTGCCACCGCGCTCACTCGACTTGGCGTATCGCAGCCAGATCCTGCGCATTGCTGGTTCGAGGCCATCGACAGTCCTCGCATCGAATCCTTGGTCCACCAGGTCTTTTCGCAGAAGTTCCAGGTGCGCGTTCCAGAACTTCACTCCGAACTCGACTGGAATCGCGAGAGAGATCGTGAACCAGACGAGAACATGGGCGTGGACGAAGTACTGTAGGCGCAACCGCACATCGTCTTGGGTGGACCGTAGTTCGGGGCGCATGTCCTCCATGGTCTTCCTCAGGAACTCGACCCCGTTCCGTCCATAGGTGTGTAGTTCTTCAATCAGCTCCGGCGACCACTTCTTGTCGGCACCGTCGACGGATCGTCCAGGTTCAGAAGGTGCGGTTGGGGCCCTGCTTGGCTTCGCTAAGCTTCGTTCAAGCAATTTGTTGGGATTCATACCGAATCGCGATCGGAAACTCCCATCGATAAGGTCGAGGTCGTATCCCGCCTCCCGAGCAGCCTTCTGCATCTCTTCACGCTCGACCACGAGTGCGGCCAGTCGATCGAGGTCGTTCTGACCCACTGCGATTCCGGTTTGTTCGAGGTTGTGTAGATACCGCCTGCCGTGATCGCTGTAGATGACACGATTGACACGGTAGTTATTGAGCAGTTGACGGGTGACGAAGAATAGAAACAGACTCAACAGAATTACTGGTATGAGGTTAAGCATGGGCTTCTCCTGCGTTCAGGGCAACGCTCTACGATTTTTGAATACGGGCGCAGCCGCGCTGGCCCTGTCTTCGGCACGGTGTTGCGATAGCTTGAGCGTGCGACCACAACAGGGCTCGTATTGCGCAACCATCAGCCAGCTTCGTTGGTAGTTTTGAGGACAATCCAGCGAGTGGCCGGTCGTAGTATCGAGAAAGTGGCTTGCTGCTCTCGGGGCGATCCCCGTGGCGCCCGGGGGTTGATTCGCACGACGGGTGATGGATGGCACGCCAGCCCCTGCGTCCTGATCGCCGTGGCAGCCGTGACGAAACGGCGAATCCGTGGACAGGCGGACCATGCCACAGAACATGCAACCCTCGACCCGACCGGCACCGTAACAACGGTCATAACTCCTGAACGAGGTATCCAGAATCCCTGCAGGACCCCGTCAACCCCAGGAGGCCCCACCATGACCTCCCACAACTTCACCACCGCCACCCACC
>CAZXCK010000085.1:0-9918 GCA_964639225.1 uncultured Anaerolineaceae bacterium
TGTTGCGATAGACGTGATTTAAGGTCGCGTCTGCTAAGTAATTCGATATTGCCATAGTCTACTCCTCCGTTATGGTGTCACTGTCTGCAAGCCCGTCGGGGCGACCGGGAATAAGCGGCCCTTGACGAGATAGGCAAAAGGTGTCGTAGGGTCCACAGCGGCCAAGTCGTTTGACCATGCGATATCAGAATACTCTGTCGCACCCTCCGCATTCTCGCCTACCGACCGAACCCCGATGTAGTAGTACCCGCGCGGCACCGAGGACAAGTCCACCGTCATCTCCGGCGCAGTCACCACCCCGAGCGACACCTCATTGCCAGATACGCTGTGCTTTCGAAACACTTCGTAGGTGACCACGTCCCCCTCGATGAGCGGTTGACCGTTCACGTCGGTGGTCACTTCCTCCCAAACTACGATCTGCGGAACGTCACCCGAGAAGGTGACATCCACATCCGCCGGCTGTGCCAGGCATGCGGCGGCCGCGAATAGTGCGACCGCCACGATCAATAGCGTTTTCATCACGCGCCATCCCCGCTCAATTGAGGAGCTCACGGATGAACACCGCCACGGTCCCCGCGATGGTCACGGCTGTGCCTGCGGTGTCGAGCGCGCTCTGCGCGTCTCCTCCACCGACGACGATTGCCACGGCCCCTACGATGAGAGCGATAAGCCCTCCACGGTTCAATACTTTCTTCATCTTTGCGCTCATAGTCCTTTCTCCTCCGTCTCTACCTGTTTATCGTGCCGCGAATGAGTGTTGCGGCCACACCTCCAATGACTATCCCAACGACCACTCCCCCCGCCCCGGCTCTAATCGTCCGCAGTGTCGTCCGGCGGCGGTATTCCTCGTACGATGAGGAGAGCTCGTCCAACTGCTCGGTGAGCTCTCGCAACCGCTCCTGCAGCCGCTCCACCCTGGCCTGTAGCCTCTCCGAGGTCTCCCGTGAGGCGGTCAACCGCTCGCGCAAGCTCTCTGTTTCGCCGGAGAGCGCTGTCAGCTCTTCGCGCTGCTCGGAGAGCGAGTTGCTCAGCGCCGCGGAGGTCTCGCGCGAGGAGGCGAGTGTCGCCTGCAATGCGTTCAAGCTCTCGCTCGCTCTCTCGAGCTCGGCGCTCGCTATCCTCAATTGCGTGAGCAACATCTCGCGCTGTTCCCCCCACCCCGAGGACTGCCCCGAGGAGAAAGTAGCCGGCGATAAGGACAACAGCAGCACCAAGCCCGAGACCAATAGCGAACGTATGAAGCTTCGACATCTCAACTCACTCCCCTCCTCTCTGCCCGCGGAGCTCCTGGCCCCGCTTTATGCTCGTGCCGGTGACAAATGCGCCGAGCGCCGGTCCGTAGATAGCCGCAAACGCCGCAGCGATGGTTCCGAGCCCCGCAGTGCGCCCTTGCGCATAGGCAACCGTGGCGAGGATGGCAAACCACGGGACCGGAGCCATAAGCACAACCTTCGTCGCATCCTTCAGCGTCATCGCACGAGCTCCGGCCAGAATGTTTCCGGGCGTACCCGCTCAGCATGCGGGTTCCACGTGGTCCCCCGGTGGATCTCGTAGTGCGCGTGGGCTCCTGTCGAGAACCCGGCGCTCCCCACACTCCCGACCACTTGGCCCCGCTGTACCGGGGTCGGGTCCTCGAAGGTATGCCACGCCATGAGCGGCCACCGCTCCTGCTCTGCGCTCTCGGTATAGGTCCACCGCACGCGCATTGGCGCCTGGTTGTAGAGCTGATTGAGGTAGCTATGGCACATCACATGGGTGTTGCCGGAGTCCCCGATGATGATGATGAGCGCGCCGTAGGTGTCGTAGAAGTAGTGGTGACCGCTCATATCGAAGGGCCCGAGGAGCTCGAGCTCTGCCATTGTGCGCGCGAGAGATGAGCGCACGGCGCAGAAATAGTACAGCGTCCCGTCCTCCGGGGCCCGTATCGCCGTGCCAACGGGTGCCGCTATATCTATCGCCCCGTGCGGGTGCGTGCGGCGCTCTTTCGGTACTGAGAGCGGCCGCGGCTGGTCGAACGGGGTCGTTATCTCTCCACGCTTCACCGGGAATATCATAGTGTTCACACCACCCCCGTAAGTGCGACAATGACGCCGGCTGCGGCAATCACTGTCCCGATCGCCCACTTGAACCACGCGCCGATGCGCCCCTGCAGCTCGTCAACCGAGCGCATGAGCGCTTTCATCTGCTCGTCGTTCTCCCGCTTGTGCGCGCGAAACTCCCCGCGGAGCCCGTTCTGCCCGGTCACGCCGATAAGATCAGCCTTCAACTGACCCATGTCCGCCTCCAGGGAGGACAGCCGGCGGGAGTTCTCGTGAATCTTCGCGTACTGGTCCGCATTCTGCTTGTAGATGCGCTCATGCTCGTCATGGTCCTCGGCCACAGCCTCCCTCCTCGGTGCTCAGTGCTGGCCCTCTCGCAGCTCACGGCCACGATATGTGCTCCCCCGCAGATAGCCGCCCGTCGTGGACGACCTCTCCGTCGTAGACGATGCTCGCTCGAACGTCCCGGGTGAACGACGCCGACCACTGTAGCTGCTCGACTCCGATAATCCCCCGGAGGTCAAACGCCTCGTTTCCATCCCCGCCGATGAGGTGGGTCTTCCACCCGTCTGAGTACTCAGCGTCTATGCGCAGCGTCCACGGCCCATCGGCTTCGACGTTCCACGAGAATGTGTTGTCGGCAAGCGTCGGGTCCATGCACGACGAAAGCCCGACTATCGTGACGAGCGCAAGCATCACAGTTAGCATCCATTTCATATTCCCCTCCTCATTCATTACGTCACCACTTTCACCGTTCCCGCGTCATTCCATAGAGCCCCTACCGGAAGCCCCGCACTCGCAGTCGGAAGGTCTCCCATCACAACATCGCCAATGAACCGATGCACCCCTGTTGACCGGGCGACGTAGTAGAGGTCCTTGTCGAAGTCGCTCTCAGCCCACGCATAGCCCCCGTTGTAGTGCGCGATGCTCTCGGTGGTCGAAAGCAGGGCCGCAGGCATCACAAGGAGGTCGTCGAGGCGGTAGTCGGTGGACGGCAAGAGCAGCTCAAGTGCCATCCCGTGCGTGAGCGCGGTATCCGCCGACACATCGAGTGCGGTCTGTAGCGAGTCGTCGACGACTATTGCTATCTCGTCCGCCGAGGTATCGAAGTGAACCGAGAAGTACGTCCACCCTGCGGTTATGGCGGCGGTGCGGGTGACTTGCGCGTCCGGGCCGTCCCACTCAAGTTCGAGGTTGTTGGAGCCGTCGTGGCTGACGGTCACGAGGAGGATGCCGAGTCGGTGGATCTCGTCGTTGTAGCGGTCGCCGACTATCAAATCGCCGGTCTCGATGTTGAAGGTGAGTCCGCGTGGCAGTGTCGTGCCATACGCGGACGGGTTCGGTGTATCGAATTGCGCCTTCAGCGTCGAGGAAATCCCCTCATACACCCGTATCTTCTCGCCGCTATAATCAAGCACGACAAGGTCTCCGGTATATGGGTCGACCTCGCAGCTTTCGCCTCCCGCCGCAACGGTGAAGCTCGACGATACTGTGCTTGTCAGCCCGCTGTGTACGTAGATGGTGTTGGACCCGCTGGCTGAACAGATGAGGTTTCCGGTGAAGGGGTCAACGGCAATGCCCTGGACTGATGTCTCCGGTGCCGTAATGGTACTGAGCACTGTTGAGCTTATGCCATCGTGCACGTAGATCAAGTCCGTGCCGTAATCGTTGCTCAACAGGTTCCCGGTCGCCGGATCTACCGCAAGCCCGGATGCGAAGTTTGACCCCCCGGGAATAGCGAATGACGAGGATGTTGTCGCAGATATACCGTCGTGGATGTAAATGAGCTTCGTTCCAGCGTCTACCGATATCAGGTTGCCGGTTGCCGCGTCATAGGCCAGGCCCGTGAGTGTGCTATCAGGCGACGCGAACGTCGCTGCTACATCTGTCCAAGACGGCACACCGTGCAAGCGTGCAATGATCTGCGCGCTCCCCGGCAGCGACGCCGCATACGTCCACGCGGCAATAGAGAAGTCGGTGTCAAGCGCGATGCCTTGTGCGTCGTTGTCCACGAGGCGCCCGTCTGCTGAGCCGGTGGTGAGAGCGTGCGAGCCGAAGCGGGAATTGGTTGTGAAGGCAAGCGCCGTCTTGGTATCCCACGGGTCGGTATCGTCCTCATCGAGATAGTCGTTGTCGAAGTCAAAGCGCGTGGACCCGGCCGGAGCCGCGTCGCCTACGTCGAGGCCGTCAACACTTGCGCCCGTTTTCACAAGCCCCTGCGCCCGAATGAGGTCCGGGAGCGTCGCGTCGGGGTTGCCGCCGAGGGTGATACGGTCTACCCATGAGCCCGCAATATCCAACTGAAACGAGAGCTTCGTTCCGGTAATGAGCACGCGGGCTGAATCTGAGACGTGGCCGACGAGGCCCTCGGAGGTGACCTCGAGCTGCCCGGTGATCTCCGCTATGACGGCGTTCAGGAACGCCGCGGAGACCTTGTCCGCGGTGACGGCGCCTGCGAGAATCTTCGGGGCGGTAATCGCATCCGGCTGAATGTCCACGGTGTCGATGCCGGTTGTAGTTGCACTCACCGAGCTCGACCACGCGCTTGTCGTTCCGTCCTTCGTCTCCTGGCGCACGCGGTAGTAGAGCGTTCGTCCGGTCGGCTCATCGTCTGTGCCGCCCGGCGGGATGTTCTGATGGATGATGACCTCGTCCGTCGTCTCGGTGAGCCCGCCGACGCCCGCCTTCCAGTCGGTGCCGTCGAAGCGAAGCGCGTACCACGTCGCATCATCATCTGACACCTGTACTTCGTAATGGTCGAAGTTCGTGAGCGATACCTGCTTCGACCATGTCACAGAGATTGCCTTGAAGTACGCCCGCGCCTCTGCCGTCGGAGCCGTGGGAGTGGTTGTCCCGCTGCCCTTATCCCACCCGTCGTTCAGGTCGTCGAAGGTCGCGGTATCGTCTTGCTCCTCCGGGGCCGCCTCGCCGGGGTGGTCCTCTACCACATCGTCGGGGGAGCCCGTATCGTCGAACGCTTCAATCTCTGTGAGCGTGAGAGTGGAATACTGCCGGCGGTCTATCGGCGCCGACACGGCCGGGTGCTCCACAGAGTCAACGGTGTACTCCCCGCTCGCTGCGGCATTGGTGGGGTGGTTGAACTGGACGACGCAGCCCTCCTGGAGCTGAGGGAGGAAGTCAGTCTTGAGCTCATAGCGCCGCCGCGGCACCTCGCCCCAATCGCGCCACCATCGGCATGTAAGCCACGCCTGTGTCTCGGTTGCGGCGTACTTCCCGTTGATGGACTTGTCGACGTACTCCCAATCGTTTGAGACCGTCGCGTCGATAGCCTCAACCTGTATCTGTTTCTGCACCCGCAGAGGCTCGCCCCGAATGGTGAGCTTCGTGATTGTGCAGGTAGAGCCGCCGGCGTTTCGGAGGATAATCTCTGAACGGTCCGGTAGTTGCCGGGTCGCTGAGGTCGAGCCGTTGAAGGATACAAGCTCGAGAGTTCCGCCGGTGTACTCGATATCAGCGCCGCTGCCGGTGGTGTTGATAGTCGGGGTCTGGATGTTGATGGCGAGCGGCCACTGTTCGCCTGACTTCGGGTCGCGGTACTGTAGCTGCGCCTTGCTCCCGGCGGAGGTTCCCGGCCAGTAGGCGCCGGCCGCCACTGCAATATCCGTTTGTCCGGTGGCGGTGTCGTAGCCCTCGGTGCTCTTGTAGACCACGCGCTCGTCGAGCTGTCGGTAGCTCTCGAACTCGGTCTTCACGCGGTTGCACTGCACGGGGATCTGCACGGCGGCGATGCTGTGCACGTTCGTGCTGTCGAGCGTCCACTCTGCGGTGGGCGCGGTGTATCCGGTCTGCAGTTTCGAGTGCAGCCGGAGCTTGCCGTCATATCTGAAGGTAAGAAACCCGAGATACTGCGCGGCGATGAGCTTCAGCTCACTCCACGCGGTCGCGTTCTCTCCAACTGCGAGATAGTCCTTTGTGTAGGCGAGCCCCTCAACATCGAGGTCGGCGGCGTCGAGACCCATCGCGGCTGCTATCTTGTGCACGAGGGAGTTGCTGGTCGTTGTCGTGTCGCAGATGGTGTGGTTGATGTAGATGGTGGGGTCGACCTTGCGCCGCGTCGCTGCTCGCTCCACCGCGTCCACAAGCTCGAGGGTTATCTCATCGGAGGTGAGGTAGGTCTGCGTGCGCTTCAGGCCCCCGGAGGAGACCCACCCGGTAAACACACGGATGTACTCGCTCGAGGCCCCCACCTTCGCTTCAACGGCTGCCGGAAGCCCAGCCCAATCTCCCTCGGCGAGTGAGCCGTCAGAGTTTCGGAGCTTCGCCTGCGCCGAGTTTGAGACGCCTTCGCCACTTGCCCCGCCTTTCCTGCGGGTGACGGTGAGGCCGCCAACGAGCTTGTCGGTTACGTCCTCGAGCACGGTGTCCTCGTCGGTGTCCACGAGAAGCCGCCACCACTTCGGGCTTGTGCGGTCGGCGAGAGCGGTTTCAAAGGCTGTCGAAATCGGGGTCGCGAGCGCCACTTACGTCTCCTCCCATGTCACATCACCGCCGGCGCCTGCGTATGCCTGGATGGCGCCGACCACGTACTCGCCGACAGCCTGCATGCCGCCGACCCCGACTACGTTTCCATTGAAGTATTGGTAAACGTAGATGTCCGGCGGTTGCCGCACAGTGGTGCTCCCGCCGTAGACTGATGTGTCCGTGCCTCCGGTATCGGTGTCAGTATCTGAGACGTTGCCTATCGCGCCGATCTCTTCGATGCGGTCGAACGAGACCTTCTTCGGCTTGTCGATGTTGACACCGGGAATCTTATTTATCGCGTTGATGATGCCGCGGACAATCTTGATGAAGAAGTTCGCCACGGTCTCGAACGTCGAGATAAAGAAGTTCCCCACCGGGCGTATGACATTGTCATGGAGCCACACGAAGGCTTTTCCGAGCTCCTTCGTGTAGCGGCTGAGGAGCTCGAAGTACGGCATAAGGAGAGTGCCGAGTACCTGGCCGATGATGGTGAGGATATCCACGAGCGGCTGTAGCGTCTCCTCTATCATGGGTCCGAGCGTCTCGAGGGCAGACTTGAGGATGGTGCTTATCGGGTCTATCACCGCCTGGACCTGTGAGAGAGAGCCGATGAGGCTTCCAAACTGCCCGGCCGCGTCCTCGATGAAGCTCATGAGGTTGTCGAAGAGCCCGGTACTATCCGCCCCGCCTATTGAGCCCGATACAAGCGTCTGGGGCCCCTCCGGGGCAAGACTTCCACCGAAGGCGGCGCCGGCCACGGGAGCGGACCCCGCGAGGCGCTGCGGCCCCTTATCGAGCGTGCCGCCGAAGCGTGCGACCGACTCCCCAGCCTCCTCGAGGTACTGTCCGAAGAGCTCGAAGATGTACTGAAGCCCGCCACCCGATACGGTGAAGTTATCCTCGATGAGGCTGTCAATTGCGCTGTTTAAGACACGCTGCTTCTCGGCGAAGAGGTCCATCTCCCGGCCTGGGACCGCAGCCTGTTGCTCGAGCTGCTCGAAGGCTTCGCGGATGTTTGCGACGGTTTCCTGTATGCGTTTCTGATCGGCACTGAGGGGCGTCTCACCACCACCCGCGGCTCCCGCTGCGGTCGCCTCCGCGACGAGAGCGTTCAGGCGTTGTGCGGTGCTCGATTGATGCCGGATTGCCTGCTCGAGCGCCGCCTCGTAGGGTGCTATCTCCTCTTCCATCGCTTGGCGAAACTGCGCGGTGCCACGCTCAATCCCCATGCCGACGAGTGCCGCCGCCACTTCTTGGCGAGCGACCTCGAGCTCACGCTCTCTCTGTGCTATCTCCTCGGTAATCTGCGAGAGCTGCGCCTCCAACGCGCGCCGTGCCTGTGCCCCGCTCGCTGTGCCCTCCTCGAGAGCCTTCATGTCCTTCCGTCGCTCGATGAAGTCTCGAATGGCCCCGGTAGCAAAGTTGAACGACTCCACTATCGAGGTGAGCCCGGCAAGGATAGGCGCGACAACGACATCAGCGAAACCGCCCATGGCCTCTTTGAGGTCGCCCCAGGCGTTCGTGAAAGACATCATGCGCCCCTGAGTGGTGTCTCGCATCTCCTCCGCCATCCCCGCGAACTGCTCACGCGCGATATCCACCGCCTCGCCTGCGGCCAACTGCTCGGAGGTGAGGTTTTTGAGCGCCGGGATGAGCTCGCCGAGCTCCCCCGCCGTCCCGCCGAACGTCTTGTTGAGCTGCTGAAATGCGGTGTCGAGTGAGATATCAAGCGCGGCTGCGGTGTCAACGGTTGCCTGAAGGAGACCTTGAATCTCCCCCTCAGTGCGCCCGGAGGCTGCGGCAATCTTCGCAAATCCGAGTGCCACCTCATCGCCCATGACAGAGGTCTGCTGAAGCGCCGAGGCAAAGTCCTTGATGCGCTCAACCGCGCCGGGGTCGAGGTAGGGGTTGTTACGCGCGGCCGCCGCAAGCCCGCGCTCTGCGGCCTCCTGCTCGGCATACGCTGATATGAGGTTCTTGACCCCGAGCACTACTGCGCCAATGGCCGCACCGTAGATGCCGGCTTTCGTGGCAAGCGACTTCCAGTTTGCCGCGCCTTTGCGGTTCGACTCAGCAGCGCGCTTATCGAGGCTGTCGAGAGACTGGCGGGCGCCTTTCGATGCTTTGGAGACTGTTTCTTCACCGCGGATTCTAACGACTGTGTCGCGTACTCGTGCCACGCTTTGCCATCTCCTGGAGCCTCTTATTCTGAAGCTCGTTCCATCTCAATTGCACCTGCCGAAACACCTGCATATCCCACCATGGCTGCTCAGCGTAGGCGCCGGGAAACTTCCAATGCCGGAACGTCCCGTCGCCGTCGAGCAGTATCACGCACTCATCTACCCAGGGCCCCCACTCTTCGAGGAGTCGGTAGGGGTTTGTTCCGTCTGGGAGGTCGGGTCCGTCTGGCTCGAATCGCTGTCGGTTGAAGCGCCACTCGGTGACGTCTCGGATGTGGCGGACCTCCCGTCTGCTAAAGGGCGATTCCACCCTCGGACGATGCCGACAATCTCCGTTGCCACATCGGGGAACTCGAGGAAGTCCCCCACATCGTCCTCGGTAATCTTGATGACCTCGCCGTTCTCATCGTCGAGGTTGTGGTCGTAGACCCCGTGGAATATCTGCAGCTTGACGAGCTCCGCCTGGTCCTGCGGAGCGGTCCCCGTGACAAGCGCCTCGAGCTCCTCGGGAGAGAGCATGTGCATGATGTCCGCGTCGGTGATGCTTTCTCCGCGGTCCTTGGCCTCGGTGATTTTCTGCATCACGTCCTGCCGGCGGGTTATGAGCGCGAGCCCCTCTTTCCCGAGGGACTTCTTGAGCTCATGCTCCTTGGCGCGAATCTTGTCCGCTGCTTCGATGCTCCACTTGCGCGGGCGAATCCAGTAGGTGCGCTCACCTGAATTGGGATCGGGGAGGGTTTCCAGATATGACTTCGGCCCTACCAGAGTGCGCCGCGCTTCAGCTTTCCATCCCATAGCTACTCCTCTTAGTTGTAGACGGCCGAGTCGTCGGTGATCATCGTGACCCGCACTGCCGGGTCGTAGAGACCGCCGGGGTTGACCGCGCGGTAGGTGACCGATGCGTCAATCTGGTCGCCGTTCTCCGTGGGCTGATAGTCGGAAAGCTGCACTGCCGGGAGCTCGATGATGATGAGGCCCGGGTATCCGGTCGCAAGCTCACTGTTCGGCTCGAACTCGAGGGTCAGCGCGACTTGCGAGTCGTCAAAGACTTTCGCGCGGAGCGCGTAGACGTTTGAGTCGTGGCGGATCTGGATATCGCCGGTACAGTCGAACTTGCCCTTCTCGTGGTACTGCCGGTAGAGGCTCCCCATGCCGTAGCCTTCGGTATTGGGGTTGTTGCTCATCGACATTGAGACATTGCGAAGGAATGAGAAGTC
>CAZXCK010000085.1:9928-18541 GCA_964639225.1 uncultured Anaerolineaceae bacterium
GCTCTCGAGGTCTGACCCAGAATACTCCGTCTCTCCGGTCGCTTCCTGGAAGCCGAGGACGTTGAAATCCATCTCAACGAGACCTTTGAGCGCGGCGGAGAGTGACATGTTACTGACCGCGACCCCGTCGTAGAGAAAATTGTCGTGCATGTTGTCTATCTGCAGGCTGTAGGTCGGCCGCTCGGTTGAGGTGAGGTCTACCTGCCACTCGTGCTTGTAGAAGCCACTATCTGCGGAGGTGAACCAAATGTAGACCCACTTGTTCTTGCCCTGGCTTTCGGTGATGTCGATGATGTCGCCGGCGTCCGTGGCGTCAGAGCCGAAGACCTTTTCGGCCTCATAATCGTCGTAGCCGTCAATGACCGTGACGAGCTCTCCGACCGTGTCCGTGGCAAGGTCTGTGAGGTCGATGTCTCCGGAGGTCCCGAAGTTCGTGTCCCCGGCCTCTGAGCCTTTGTCTCCTACTTCGGAGGTAAGCGTGTCGGCTGAGGTGCTCGCCGATATCTTCGCGCTCGCCTCAGTTCCAGCATAGCGGATGCGCACACACGCGGCCACCTGCGGCGGTGACGCTTCCTCCTCCCCGAGGAGCCCGTTCATGAGCATGCCGAGCGCGGCCGAGGGTCGCGGCGTCACCGGCAGTTGCCCCTCGACGTTGTAGGCGACAGAGAACTCGCCGGCGTCCATGTTCTGCCCGACAATAGCAGGGTCGACCTCCTTCTCTGCGGTCTTGGTGACGCTCGGCATGCCCCGAATCGGGACAAGCGCGGTGCGCGCAACCGCTGTTCCAGACGTGGTCTCTGCCCCGCCAATGGATACTTGAACGTTTCTGACGTTTGGCATGGTAGCCCCTCCCTACTACGAAGTTATGACTTCGATTGTGGCTCCCAGCGTGCATACTGCGAGCCCTACGTTTTTTGCTTGCGGGTCCCCGTAGATGGGGTCCACATCCTCGACCATGCTATCGATGCACACACCGCCGAGGGTCGGGTTCTTCATCACGAGGTCAATGACCCCGTCGATGTAGTCCCAGAGGCGCAACACAAGCGTCTCCGGGTTCTGATTCGTAATGGCAATCCCGAGGTAGAGCTCGAGCTCCGCCTCATACCCGTAGTTGCCAGAGAAGTCCGGATAGACCGGCCCGGGGACAAACATTGCCGCCGGATACCGCTGCAGCCCGAAGGCATTGCGCTCGCCGAGGACTGAGGTCGGCACGGTGAGCTCCGAGTTTCGCGCGTTCACGTAACCGGAGAGGTTTGAGTCGATGAATGCCTTGATGTCGAGCACGGCCTGTTTCTGCGGTCCGGTGGCCATTATTGCGACTCCCTGAAACGCTTTCGGATCTCACGATTTATGATCCACGAGGTCGCGTTGAACATCTCTTGATTCCACCGGAAGCTCTGATAGGCGCGCGTGACAAACGGCCTCGGGCGCAGCGTGACCTCTTTGGCAAACTGTGGCTCCCCGCCCGGACCGAACCACCGGAGCACCTTCGCATCCTTCGGCCGAATCTTGATTGGTTGTCCGCTGTGATAGATGTTCGCAAGCGGTGAGTAGGGACGAATCTCCACGAGGTTCCGGCGCTTCTTGCTGCGCACCCGCACGCTCTTGTACAACGTCCCGCTCCGACGCCCGAGCATTTGCCCGCGGAGGTAGTTTCGCCGCATGTGGCTGCGAAAGCGACTTCCCACCCGGCGGAGCACCTTCATGAGCATTTTGGGCGCCTGGTCTCCGAAAGCTCTGAGCCGCGGAGAAACGTTGTCCTCTACGGTGATGTTCAGGCGCATCATATGTAGCGCCTCCGATAGCTCTCGAACACGCGCTGTGCGTTCGTTGGCACGGTGAGCTCGAACTCCGTTTGCACACCCTCTCCGGACATGCTGCGCACTCCTATTGACTGGCTTGCGATCCGGCGCCAGTTGTAGGCAACCACCTCAAGCACGGCCAGTTGAATCTCTGCTGGAACACTCGCGTAGCCGGCGTTATACTCAACGCGGACGTTTTGCACGCCCTTCGTCCAATACGCCTCTGGCCGCGTGAGCTTTCCGATATCGCTGTAGAGGACGTAGTCGGTGACCTCAGTGTCAGAGCCGAACGCTCGGTCGGAGTCCAGGTATACGGCCGTCAAGCTATTCACCGGAAACTGTGCAACGAAAACTGAGCGGGTGCCTGTGCCGTCTATGTCCTCGGTGTAGTCGGCGGCTCCGAGTGTGCGTTGTGCATACCGGTTTGCCGTCTCACTCGCCGCATTTATGACAAGCTCCGCTCGTGTCTGTTCGGAATCCTCGAGGTTGAGTTGGTCCTTTACCGTAGCCCATGTCACGAGCGCGTAGCTTTCAAGTGCCATCTTCCAGTCCTTCAGTTAGAAGTGGGCGGAGCACTGCGCCCCGCCCACCATTATCAGCTCGCCTGTGCGGGCCGACCCTTCACGACCACTGCCGACATCGGGGTCGCCGTGCCGTGCGTGCCGTCGAAGTCCGCAAGCAGTTTCAGATAGCGCTTGCCGCCGACATACCCGACCTCCGTCACGGTCGCCGCGGCGTGCTCGGCGGTGAGGTCGTAGATGATTCCGCCGGTGCCGACGCTGTCGAGCCCCTGCACGTCATCGACGTCCACGGCCGTATAGGTCGAGTCATCATCGGAGTGGGTGAGCTTGAACTCCACCTTGTCGGTGTCGTCGAAGGTGATACCTCCGACGCCCACATGAATGACGACATCCGCCGAACCGTACCCCTGCAGGTCAATTGCTGCAGGGGTGTTGTCATCGTCGAGCGCTTCCGGCGCGATGGCCTCGACGACTTCAATGTTGTTATACAGGTCTCTCATTCATGGCCTCCTTACGCTGCGGTCTTGAGCAGCTTGATAGCCTCGAAGTTCCGCACCTGGCCACCAACACGCTTCGTGGTGTAGAAGGTGACGTAGGGCTTGTTCGAGTACGGGTCGCGCAGCAGCCGCATGTTGACGTGATCGACAATGCGATACCCACGGGCGAAGTTGCCGAACGCGACCGAGAAGTTGTCAGCGCTGGCTACGTCCTGCATGTTGTCGTCTTCGTACACCGGGTAGCCGAGCAGCAGCGACGGTTCGCCCGCCTGCATCGACGGCTGCCACAGATATCCCATGGTGGTCTTGAACTTGCGGATTCCGCCGAGGGTCGCGCGGTTCATGATGAACGATGCGCCGTTGCGGTACGCGGATTTCAGCGCGTAGACGAGGTCCACGATTGCGTCCTCGGGGTCGCTGTCCGCCCAATCCGCAGCCTTGCCGGTTGTCACGAAGCCCAAGGAGCCCCATGCGTAGCTTGCGTTCGCCACGGTGCTGTAGCTGAGAATGCCCATCGGCTCCTCAACGCCGCTACCGGTGATGAACGCCTCGCCCTCGGTCTCCGCAAAGGCGATGCCGACCTCGGAGGCGAGCCACTGCTCGATGTCCACGAAAGAGTCGTCGAGCAACCGCTGGGTTGCACGCGGCGCCGCGTAGATTTCGTGCGCGACGGTCTCTACCTTAGCGAGTTCCGGCGAGTCGGTCTCGGAGCGGCTTGCGGTCTCGCCGACAAACGCGGCGGCTGCGCCGGTCTTCGTGACGAGTTCGGTGTAGCTCGTGCCCTGGGAAATCTGCTGGATACCGGCCACACGGCGCATGGCAATCTGGTCGCCTGCCACCCGGTCGACTGTCTGTCGGATGTTGTCAGGGACAAGCCATCCGCCATCAGGGTCTGACTGCACGCTTGCCGCGGCCTTCAGCGATGCCTCATCGCCGGTGCGCATGAACGCTGCGAACGCCTGCTGCTCCGGTCGAGACACGCGCCCGCCGCCGCCAAGAGATGCCTTCTCCTGCTCGGTCTGTACCGCGGAGAGCTGCTCCTGGGTCTTGTCGAGATCCGCGTTGACACGCTCGAGCTTCGTCTCGAGCTCAGCAACCGCAGTCTGCCCGGCTTCGAGCTTCTGCAGTCGTTCGTCGTTTGTGTCGCGGAACGCCTTCCATGCTTTGCCCTGCTCTTCGATGAGAGCTTTGATGTCGCTGAGAGAATCAGCCATAGAAAACCTCCAGTTGTGACTGCAGTGCGTCTCCGATCTCGCGGATAGCCGCAGGGTCCCCCTGCGCCTCGTCCTCTGCAGGCTCCCCCTGCAGGGACCGGTAGCCGTCTGATACGATCCGCTCTGCTTGTCGTTTGCTATATCCGAGAGCCACAAGGCTCTCCTCAAGGTCTCGTTCAGTCTTCGGGACGACATTGCGCCGGCGCGCTTCCCACAGCGGCTGTGGCACGCGCCTGTAGCCGTAGGTGCGCCAATCGAAGCTGCGCGCAGCGATTTGCTCATCTTCCCGTGTCGTTATTTCCTGCGCGAATCCCGCCTGGTACGCCTGGTCGGGGTTGTACCACGTCTCCGCCTCCATCGCCTCGAGAATGGCATCGCGGTCGAGGTTGCTGCGCTCCTGGTAAATGCCGATCATCTCATCGCGCACAGCGTCAAGAGTGTCGGCGCGCTGCCGGAGGTCTCCGGCCGTGCCGAGAGCAAAGGCCCAGGGATTGTGGATCATGAAGAACGTACCGGTGTCCATGACCATCCGGTCCCCTGCAAGTGCGATGATGGATGCGATGGACGCTGCAACGCCCGCAACCTCGACTGTGGTCCGCTCTCGGTATCGCGCGATGGTGTTATACATCGCCACCCCGTCGAAGACGTCCCCACCTGGGGAGTTCACCACGACGTTGATGCTCGAAGCGTTCGCCACTGAGCGGTCGAACTCCCGGCGGAAGTCCTCGGCGCGGATACCCCACAGCCCTATCTCGTCGAAGATCATCACCTCGACGTTTTCATCTTGCGCGTTGATTTCGTACCATCGCCTATTCATCTGGTCCCTCTCCTCTCGCGCCGGCTCGAAGGTCCCGCCTTCATCACGGCAATGTGCGCGGGCGTCGGATTCGTTCCACGTGTCCTTCGGGTAGCGCAGTGCTTGGCGCTCTGACTCCCCGTCGAGAATGCCGTAGAGCACATCGATGCAGCGTCCGTCGTCACGCTCGGCGCAGTTCTCGCGGCGGATTGAGTCGTACTTATCTGGGCTCTCGAGTCTGCATGCGTGTTCATTCGGATACGGCATCGCTGCCCGTCTCCCGCGCCTCCGGCGCTTCATTGCCAATTGGGTCCATGTTGAGCGGCCGCAGGTATTCATCACCCTCTTCAATCGGGTTCATGTCCTCGCGGTCGCGGATGTCGTTCACACTGAGCCATCCCCAATTCCGGCCGATTGCGTATGCCTCATAGCGGCTTTTGAGGTCGCCGCGGACGAGCCCGTCGACGTTGAACCGCGCGAAGAGCTCCGGGTCGCGGATGAGGTCGCGTTGTAGCGCCTGTTCCCATCGCACGAGCCACGGACGGAGGCTGTGAACGACAAACTCAAGCCCTTGGTGCTCGATGTTGGAGAACGTGGAACGCTCGAGGTCTCCGAGCATGTGCGGTGGTATGCGCAGGATGCCCGCTATCTCAGAGCGGGAGAACTTGCGGCTTTCGAGCCACTGCGCATCGTCTGAGTTCATCGTAAGCTTCGTTGCGTCGAGGCCCTGCTCGAGGACGGCCGTCTTGTGCGCATTCAGCGCCCCGGCGTGGGTCTCTTCCCACTGCGCGCGCAATCTGTCCACGGTCTCTTTGTTGAGTTTCTGATCAGTCGAGAGCACAACGCCAGGTGTCGCACCATTGGAGAAGAGCCGGTTCCCGTGCTCGGTCATTGCGATGGAGCCGGAAAGCGTCTCACGCTGGTGCTTCAGCACGGACTTCCCTTCGATGCCGTCCTCGGACATGAACCGGATGTGGAGCATCTGGTCTTGGCGAATGATGCGCGGCTGCGCGGTCGCTCTGTTCTTGTCGGGGTAGAACCGGTAGAGAATGCGATAGTTGTCGAGCTGCTCCGCGTCAATCCGGTCAGGGTCAATTGGGAGGAGTTCAATGCCGCGGGAGCCGCTCGTGATGTAGGCATACGCATTGCCGCGGAGAAGTATCCAGTACATCATGAGCTCGCGGAACTCAAAGCTCGTCTGCCAGCTATTCGGCTGCTCGTGCAGCGTGCGATATAGCCGGTTGTCCCGTGCTACCTCTTTCCCGTCCTCTGTCCTGCGGTAGAGCTGCAGGGGAAGGCTTGCGATTGACTCGGCGAGCACCCGTACGCCGGCGTAGAACGCGGAGACAGACATCGCCGTGGTTTCCGTGACCGGCGCTCCGGCTGCTCCGCGGTTGTATTCCGACACTTCCCGAAGTATTTCCTCGCTGGTCTTCGCTTGCGGTGGGTTGAGGAATGCACCGATGCGTCGTCGTAGTTTCATATGGCGAGGATCTCCGGTGCGTGGTTGTCTTCATGCCGCACTGCACGATCGAGGCCCATGATGGCCGCCACAATTCCATCGATGCGCTTCCCGGTCTTTTGCCGCTCTGGCTTCATCGGCATGATGTTGCCCTGCCGATCTGACTTCACCTCGGTACAGCTCATCATCCACCGCGCGACCGGATCCCCGCCGTGAGCGAGTTCTGCGCCCAGCACCTTTTTCTCGAAGGTATCCGTAGGCGTTGCCATGCCGGAGTAACGCTGATACACCGGGACCATCGTGAAACCGCCATCGGTGAGGTGATTCACGATTTCCTGTGCTTTCCAGGGGTCGTAGGCGATCTCTGCGATATCGAAGGTTTCTGCATCCTCGAGGAGTGATTGCTCGATGTGGTCGTAGTCGATAACGTCCCCCGGCGTCGTTCGCACAATGCCTTGCTGCACCCAATAGCTGTAGGGCACCTTGTCAGAGCGTTCTTTCTCGATGACAAGGTCGCCGGGGATGAAGTATCGCCAGATGATCTGATAGCGGCCGCCGGTGTCTTGCGGCGGAAAGATGAGCGCGTAAGAGGTGATGTCCTGCGAGGCGGAGAGGTCGAGGCCCACATAGCAGGTGCGCCCGGCGAGGGAAGCCTCCTCGACCGGATCCGCGCAGCGCATCCACTGCTCATCGCCAATCCATCGGGTTTCAGCCTGCGTCCACATATTGAGATTCTTCGTTTTGATGAGATTCTGCCGGCTCGGCACCCGGAGCGCGTCGTGCATGCGCTCTCTGAGGTAGTCCCACGAGACCGATACGCCGATGTTCGGATTCGCCTTCGGCCAGACCGCCTCGTTCGTCCACTCGTCATCTTCGTCGAGCTGGTAGATGAGCGCAAAGAACTGCTCGGGGACCGGATCCACCGAGCCTTCGAGGGTGCGCAACGCGAGCTCATGCTCCTCCTGGCGCACCGGGGAGTTTATGTTGACCCCGGCCGTGGTGATGATGTAGACAATCGGCTGCCGACGAGCGCCCATGCCGGACTCGATAACCTCCATGGACTCATTGCCAGGGTAGAGGTGTGCCTCGTCCACGAGGGCGAACGAAGGATTGAAGCCGTCTTGCGTCTCGGCATCGCGGCCCCATATCGTCATCTTCGCCGCGTCATCGTCATAGAGCGTCACGACCGAGCCCTGCTTGTACACTCGGGAGCGGCCCTTAAGAATCGGGTGGTGCTGGATCTGCCGGCGCGCCTCATCCCAGGCGATCTTTCCCTGCTCTTTCTTCGGGCCGACCATGTAGACTTGCGGCCCGAACTCGCGCGGTCGGTCCCCGTGAAAGCAGTAGTTTGCGGTCGCCGCGGCATCGGTGGTCTTGCCGTTCTTTCGCGCGACGGTGATGTAGGCTTTCGTGAACCGGCGGTATCCGTCCGCGCGGCGCCAGCCGAACAGCACCCAGTCTTTGAACTGTTGCCACGGCTCGAGACGCAAATGCGTATCATGGAGCTTCGGGTTCGCCCACTCGCCGGTTGTGTGCCGAAGCTGCTGCTTGAAGTCGATGACACGCCGTGCATGCTCTTCGTCGAAGTAGTAGGTGAACTCTGGGTCGTTCTCCGCGCGCTCGAGGTCATGCATGTGTCGCTCAACCGCAAGACGAGTGTACTTTCCGACCATCTGGCGACCGGATGTGACGTCGTCGATGTACTGTTCTGCCGTGTAGTCGCTACTCATTGCTGTGACCGCCGCCAGAACGAGCAGCACTGCCCATGTCGCACCGCTACGCCTCATTGAGCAACGCCTCCATCGGATCCTTCTCCGCCGCCGGCTTCGGCACGTTGATCCGACCGCGCGCCGCCGGGGAAAGACCGAACTCAGCGATGAGGCTCTTGTAGAGCTGCTCTGCCTTGTGCATTGCCGCGAGCTCCGGTGCCGTTTGCGAGTTGCGGCCCACGAGGTACTGCGCCATGGTGCGCCGGTGCCGTTTCCCGTCCTCGTCGGTGTAGTGGTAGATCGCCTCGAGCATTTCCCTCCACGTGCCGTAGGCACCGCAGACGAGCTCGAGTGAAGTGAAGTCGATGCTGGTGAGAAGGCCGTCATACTGCAAAAGCGGAGCAAGCTCTTTCCATTTGCGCTTACCCCACCGATTGAGGTGCGAGGGAGCCCGTGGTATCTCGTTCACGGGTGCTGGAGCCGGCTCGTTTTCAGGTTCCCGATGCTTCCGAAAAGTGCCTTGCAGGATTTTCTGCTTGGTCGGCTTGCGATTGTGGCCGCCGCTACCCATCAGAACCCCCTTGCATTTTGCTGGCACCATCGAAAAAGTGG
>CAZXCK010000086.1:0-18533 GCA_964639225.1 uncultured Anaerolineaceae bacterium
GCGCTGCCCCCACACCCCCGCAAGGGAGCGAGGCTCCCTTGACCCTGTGCTTTTCATCGCACGGCGATGAAAGGACGCGGGGATAGATATTTGCTAGCAGAGAAGGACCAACATGCACGAAATGCCTGTCACGCAGAGCGTGCTCGAAATCGCGCTGCGGCACGCCGAAAGCGCCGAGGCGCGGCGCATCACCGATATTTACCTGGTGATTGGCCAGTTGTCGTCGTTTGTGGACGACGCGATTCAGTTCTACTGGGACATCATCAGTGATGGGACCATCGCCAAAGGGGCCACGCTGCACTTTGAGCGCATACCGGCGGAAGCGCGCTGCGACAACTGCGGCCAGCAGTATCGCCTGGAAGGGATGGATTTTACCTGTCCGCAGTGCGGCGGCGTCGATGTGAAGATTGTCGCCGGGGAAGAATTCTACGTGGACAGTATCAACGTCGAGACGGACGAAGCAGACGAAGAGACGAAAGGCTGATCGAATATGGTCAAACAGATTCCGATTGTCGAGAACATTCTGAGCGCAAATGACGAGATCGCCGTCAAGAACCGCCGCCGCCTGGACGAAGCCGGTGTGTACGGCATCAACCTGATGGCCTCGCCGGGCGCGGGCAAGACCAGCCTGCTGGAGCAGACCATCCAGCGGCTGCGTGGACGGCTGCGTGTGGCGGTTATCGAAGGCGATACCGCCGCCACCAGCATCGACGCCGAGCGCACCGAAAAAGCCGGGGCCGCCTCGGTGCAGATCAACACCGGCGGCAACTGCCACCTTGAGGCGCACATGATCGGCATGGCGCTCGACCAACTGGACCTGAGCGAAGTTGATCTGCTGGTGGTGGAGAACGTGGGCAATCTGGTGTGCCCGGCGGGCTGGAAGCTGGGCACACATCGTAACGTGCTGGTGGCGTCCATCCCCGAAGGCGACGATAAGCCGTACAAGTATCCGGGCATGTATCACAACGTACAGACGCTGATTATCAACAAGATCGATCTGCTGCCGTATGTACCCTTCAACATGGACTTCTTCCAGAAGGGCGTGGCCGCGCTCAACGCCGACCTGACCACCTTCCCGCTTTCGTGTGTCAGCGGCGAGGGCGTCGATGCGTGGATCGACTGGCTGGTGAGCGCGGTCGAGGCGCACCGGACCAACCCGGCGGGCTGACGATGGACGGTCCGCTGATCGAGTGCGTGCCGAATTTCTCCGAGGGGCGGCGGACCGAGGTCGTCGCTGAGATTGTGGCGGCTATCGCCAGTGTGACCGACATTGACGTACTGGCGTACGAGAGCGACGCCGATCACAATCGCTCGGTGGTGACGTTTGTTGGCTCACCCGCCGCAGTTGTTGAAGCCGCGTTTCGTGGTATCCAGCGGGCGGCGGCGCGCATCGACTTGAGCACGCACCAGGGGCAGCATCCGCGTATCGGCGCGGCGGACGTGGTGCCGTTTGTTCCGTTGCATGGCGCGACCCTGGCCGACTGCGCCGCGCTGGCCCGCCAACTGGGTCAGCGTGTGGGCGACGAACTGGGACTGCCGGTGTATCTGTATGAGGCGGCAGCCACGCGCCCGCTGCGCCAGAACCTGGCGGATGTGCGGCGCGGCGGTTACGAGCTGCTGCGCGACACTATCGCCAGCGACCCTGACCGCGCCCCGGATTTCGGCCCGGCGCGGGTGGGGCCAGCCGGAGCCGTCGCCATCGGCGCGCGCGACTTCCTGGTGGCCTTCAACGCCTACCTGACGACCGACTCGGTTGAGATTGCGCAGGCCATCGCCGAGGCGGTGCGCCATTCGTCCGGTGGCCTGCGCGGTGTCAAGGCGCTGGGGCTGCTGGTGGAAGGGCGGGCGCAGGTCTCTATGAATCTGACCGATTTCAGCCACACACCCATTCACCGCGCGCTGGAGCTGGTGCGCCTGGAAGCGGCGCGCTACGGCGTCGGCGTGGCTCGCTGCGAGCTGATCGGCATGGTGCCGCAGGCGGCGCTTATCGACAGCGCGGGCTGGTATCTGCAACTGGACGACTTTGGCCCGGAGCGCGTGCTGGAAATCGCGCTGGCGCAGCGCCACGCCTCACAGCACACGACGAGCGCCCCCGATCTGCTGGACGCGCTGGCCCAGCCGTCACCGACACCGGCGGGCGGGTCGGCGGTGGCCTATGGCGGGGCGATGGCCGCCGCGCTGGTGGCGATGGTCGCCCGGCTGACGGCCAGCAAACCGCGCTATACCGATGTGGCGGACCGCTTGCGGCAGATCGCCGCCGAGGCCGACTCGCTGCGAGCTGAGCTACAAGCTGCCGTTCAGGCGGATGCTGATGCCTTTGATGACATTCTGGCGGCGCGCCGTCTGCCCGCTGATGACCCAACCCGGCAAACGGCCATCGAGCGCGCCACCCATCACGCGGTCGAGATTCCGCTACGCACTGCCGGGCAGGCGCTGCGCGTGCAGACGCTGGCTCTCGAATTGATGGAGACGGGCCTGAAGAGCGCCCGCAACGACGCGCTGGCGGCGGCATCGCTGGCGCAGACGGCGGTCCGTATTTCGAGCCTCAACGCGCGCGCCAACTGCGCCGGGCTGGACTCCGCTGGCGATCTGCTGGCGGCGCTGGACCGGCTCCAGGCACAGGCTGACCAGATTCGGATGCCATAAACACAGAAAGGCAGTACCGATGACCAACGAGACTCTGGACATATTTGCCGCTACTGAGCGCCCCGCCCCGGACCTGTTCTACATCCGCGATGATCCCAACGACATACGGTTGGGCGAAATTGTGACCCGCCATCCCCCCAGATACGAGGATGCGCAGGTGGTTATCCTCGGCTGCCCGCAGGACGAGGGCGTGCGCCGCAATATGGGACGGCCTGGCGCGGCGCTGGCCCCGGCGGCTATCCGGCAGGCGCTGTACCGGTTATCGCCGCTGGGGCTGGTTGGGCTGCGCGTATTCGACCTGGGCGACACCCGGCTGGGCGCATCGCTGGAAGCGACGCACGAAGCCCATGCGGCGATCGTGCGTCAGGTGCTGGCCGCTGGCAAGCGTCTGATGGTGCTGGGCGGCGGCAACGACATTTCCTACCCGGACTGCTCGGCGCTGGCGCAGGTGGCTGGCCCGGTACTGGCGTTCAATATCGACGCACATTTCGACGTACGCGCCGATTCACCGCGCAACAGCGGCACGCCGTATCGCCAGCTACTGGATGAAGGGCATATCCAGGGCGACCAGTTCTTCGAGATCGGCCATCAACTCCACGCCAATTCGCCGGAGTATCATGACTATCTGCTGGAGCAGGGCGCGCACCTTTACAGCCTGGACCTGCTGCGCGAGATCGGTGTGACGACGCCGGTGCGGCGCGCGCTGGCTGACAGCCGCGCTCAGGCGATCTTCTGGGGCTTTGACCTGGACGCTGTCCGTGCCGCCGACGCGCCAGGAGTCAGCGCGCCGAGTCCGGTGGGGCTGTCGGCGGACGATCTGACCGATCTGGCGCTGCTGGCTGGCAGCGATTCGCGCACGCGCCTGGTCGAGTTCACCGAAGTCAACCCGCTGCACGATATCGATGGGCGCACAGCGCGCCTGGTGGCGGTCGCTGTGCATCGCTTCCTGGCCGGGTTTGCGGCCCAGGCTCGTCGTTGATCGTGTTCTGCGCAAAATCAGCGTGCCGGATGCGTGGTCCGGTGCGTTATTGACCGGGTTCCGGTGTGCCCTCCTGTGTTTCGCTGTCTTCGGCGGATTCCGGCTCCGCTTCGACTGCTGGCGTCTCTTCAGCGTCAGGTGACGCCTCGACCTCTGGCGTGACCTCAGTGTCTGGCTCGTCAGCCGGCGCGGGCTGCAGTGGGACCGGCTCCAGACCACTGGCTTCCAGCGCGGTATCGATGGCCGCCAGCAGCGCTTCGACGCTGCTCGCTGGCTGGACTTCGATACCGTTGACGAAGGTCGTCGGCGTGGAGTTGACACCACGCTCGCGGGCGTCGGCGGCGGCAGCGCTGATCACATCGCCGATGCGTGAGCTGCCGGTACAGTCTGAGTAACGTCCGGTGTTCAGCCCGAAGTTGTCGACGCCGGTATTCAGGCGCTGCTGGGTGAAGGCCCGGTTGCCAAACTGCCCCTGCCACGAGAACAGTGTATCGCCATACTCAAAAAACAGACCCTGTTCGCCGGCGCACAGGGCGGCCTGTGTGGCCCCTTCGGAGTTGGGTACGCTGCCGATGTTAATCAGCGGAACGAAGGTATAGGAGATGATACCGGCCTCGACGCGCTCGACGATGTCATCCATGATATCTTCGTGGAAGTCAGCGCAGGCCGGGCAGGAAAAGCTGGAGAACTCCTCCACGCGCACTGGCGCGTTCGGATTGCCCAGCACCGGAAAACCCCGGTCGCTGACTGTGCGCGGGAGACCATCGTAGCGGTCGAGTGTGTCCGGTGGTATGGGCGCCTCCGCCGGCAGATTGCGCAGAATCAGCACGGCGACGAAAATCACGACCACGACCGCCACGCCGATGGCGATGGCGATGAAGCGCTGCTGCCGCCGTTTGATCTCACGTTCGTGGCGGCGAGACCGCGTGCGCGCAGCCTGGCTGCTGCCAGCCTCGGAAGTGGGTTTTTCGGCGCGTGGGGTGGCGCTGGTTTTTGGCTTCGCGCCCTGCTGTGACCGCGCCGCACCTTTGGGCGTACTCTTACTCCGTTTAGCCATCGAAAATCGACTCCTGAGCATGTATTATGAGAAGCAAGGGTCAGAGAACTTCGCTGTTTTTATGAAGGCAGAGTCTACAGCAGCGCAACCGAAATGTAAAATGTTGGTTGGCCGGAACTGGCTGCATAATGGACAAATAGATACCTGGGCTGTAGATCAGAGCAGGACTTTTGCAAAGTCCCAGAATCTTTTGGCGAGGGTTCCACCCTGGCGCTCGCCTTTACTTTTCGGCGCAAAGCGCCGAAAAAGGCAAAGTTTTGTCCACTTTTCCAAAAGTGGCGGGGGTAACCGGGGCAGCGCCCCCGGCGGGCCGCGCCCCAAAAGTCAAAAGACGACTTTGCAAATGCCCTGTAGATCAGCGTGTCACCGGTCAGACTGGCATCGCTGTATTAAACCACATGATGGTGAGCAATCAGGCACTGCTGCCAGGTGTCGCCACCAGGCTCAGGTCATTGCCCAGAAAAGAGACCCCATACGGGGCCTCATGGGGTTGCATTGGAGTGGATCGGCCTCAATTCGCCAGTCGCAGACTGAGACCCAGCCGGCGCTCCGAACCGTTAATGCTCAGAATGCGCGCGCGCACGTACTGGCCCTCGGTGACGACATTACGCGGGTGCAGGAACTGGCCCTCGGCCAGCTCTGAGACGTGGATCAGACCTTCCAGCCCTTCCTCGATGCAGGCAAACGCGCCAAAATCGACCACATTGGTGATGACACCCTCGACGATCTCGCCCATCTCGTAACGCTGATCGACCGTCTGCCAGGGGTCGGGACGCAGCCGCTTGAGACTGAGCGCGATGCGTCCCGCGCCCTGGTCTACGCCCAGCACGTAAGCATCAACCTCCTGTCCCCGGTTGAGCATATGCGACGGATGCCCCACCCGCCCCCAACTCAGTTCGCTGATGTGGATCAGACCCTCCAGCCCACCCAGGTCGACAAACGCGCCAAAATCGCACAGGTTGGTGATGCGCCCGGTGACGACGTCGCCCGGTTCCAGGTTGGTGAGGATGTTGGCCCGTTCACCGGGACGCGCCTGCGCCGCCCGCTCCGACAGAATGAGACGGTTCTTCTCCACGCTCAGTTCAATCACGCGCAGACGAAGCCGCTGGCCAACACGGTCCAGCAGCGCATTGCGCCGGACGACGCTGTTCGACGTCGCCGGGAAATCCATCAACTGGCTGGCGGGCACAAATCCGCGCAGAGTGCGCCATTCCACCAGCAGGCCACCGCGATTGTAACCCACCACCGCCAGCTCGATCACCTCGTCGTCATCGTGAATCCGTCCGATCAGTTCCCAATCGGCATCCGAGGCGGTGCGCTGGCTGCCCTGTGTTCCATAGGGGCCGTCCAGGTCTTCGAAATCCTCTTCGTGCGCATCAAGATCATGGAATTCTTCGTCAACGGGTGGTTCGGGCGCGTCATCCTCTTTCAGAAGCGATGACCAGTAGCCTTCGTCAACACTGGGTGGCGGTGGTTTCAGATCGTGCCGCTGTAAATCTCTTGTAGACATATCATTACTCCCCCAAAAAATCCTGTGTTACATCGTTCTAGGGTATTCAATACAATCCGCAGTTTTTCAGGCACCGTTACCGGTGTCTCTATCGCATCGCGCAAAGTGCCCCCTTGTATAACTCCCCTTACAACCCGGTCGATTCACGCAGCCGGGCGGACCAGCGCCGGCTGATAAAGCCACTACTGCAAACATCTTTATTGTACACGCTCCAATGCACTTTGTGCCTTGTGAATTATGTCACTTTTTTGCATTACACCAGCGGGGCCGGTTATTCGCGGGCAGTTTCACCGTTGATGATGTCGCGTTCCATTTCCAGGATGACATCGGCGACGGCTTCGATGGCGACATTCTGCTTGCGGTAGAGGTTGGCTTCGCTCATGTAGAGGCGGCGCGCCGTCTCGCGGACCTTGCGCTTTTCGATGAAACGCAGCGTGAGGATGTTGTACAGCGTCCATTCCGGGCTTTTCATGTCGCGCTCGCCCTCAGGGCACTGTTTGTCGATAGCCATCTGCAGCACAGCGCGAAGCGCGCGCACGGGGTTATTCTCGTTTTCCTGAAGCGCCTGCCGCACCACGTTCAGTTCGAGCAGGCGGCTGCTGGTGAGGCCCGGCCCACCCCAGTAATGGCGCAGTGCGGCCTGCACCTGCTCGACGACCTGCCCTCGGTCCGGTAACTTAACCGGCCTGAGTACGGGCTGCCGTCCCGGTCGGTATTCGACCTCGGCGGCTCGTGAGCGCGTAATCGTCAACTGTGGCAACAGCCCTTCCAGCGCTCCGTAGACCTCGGTTTGCAGCAGAATGTCGTCCAGGGTCTGCTGGGCGCGCTGCACGAACACCTGAAGCATCTGCTGCTCATCCGGTGAGGGACTCCAGTCCGCCGCCGGGGACTCGATGCCCATCACGCCGATCAGCAGCATCTGACCACTGGCGGTCAGTGTGCGCGCGCTGTACAGCGGCATGATGTGGAAATTCTCCCACACGTACAGCCGCAGATCGCCAGCGGCTGGGGTAAAGGTGTCGATCACCGGGGCGGCATCCTGCTCCACGACTTCAGGCGTCAGTTCCAGCGAGCCAACGATCACCGCCAGGTCGGCCCCCGTCGTCTGTGGCAGCGCCACAATGAACGCCCGCTGCAGGCGCAGATAGTCGCAGGTCGCCTCCAGGTTGGCCTCGATGAGCTGCTCCAGGTCGGCACGTGTCAGCAGACGGTCGCTGAGCTGCTGCAACTTGCTGATCTGGTCGTCGTCCTCTTCAGCGTAGATGAGGCGCTTTTCCAGCCAGGGAACGACCAGATGCACCGTCCACTGCCACAGCAGAATCACCGCCACCACCGCGAACGGCATAAACATCTCGCCCGGCACGCTCATCACTTCCGAAGCGGGCACGGTGTAGAGAATTGTCACCAGCGCCAGCAGACCGGTCGCCGGGCCGCGCAGCATAAAGCGCAGCAGTTCGGCCTTCACCAGCCGGTCGGGAATCTCCGAACCGAAGAACGACAGTGGATACGCCAGAAACAACAGCATGAAAATAATCAGCACATTGGCCACATTGACCAGAATCAAAGCGCCCAGCGAAAACTCCGCCGCTGGGTTGAGCAGCACCGCGTAGGGGAAAATGCCCAAACTGGGCGTCAGCAGCAGCACCTGAAGATAAGCCATACGGCGCTGAGTGCCGCGCGTCAGGCAGCGCTGGCGGGCGCGCTCCACGTTGAGGAAGGCGATCACATTCACCAGTACGAAGTACAGCATATAAACGGCGAATAACGGCTCCGCCTGGAGCGAGACACGCCCCTCGTACTGATAGGCGCGGACGATGCTGTCACTGAAGGCCACCAGCAGCAGAAACAGCGCACCAATGACGTATAAAATGCGGATAATGCGCCGCCGCCGCCCGCGCGATGGCAGGCCAGTAGTCGCCAGCAGCGCGTCGGACAGGTGAAAGGTCGCCGCCGGGACGAAAGCCACGCCCACCCACTGCATGCGCAGCAGCGCCTCGAACGTACCCGGCCCCGGCCCCATCGAGATCAGCACATCGCTGACGTAGGCCATCGTCACACAGGCCAGCACAATCGCCGAAACACGGGCAACCCGGTTGTAAAAATTGCGTGAGAGGTTGTAGAGCAGCAGAGAGGACGAGACCACCACCAGCGTCGCGGCCAGCGTCTCGTTTGTTAGATCGAGAAACGAGCGTAGGCTTTCCACTATTCGTCAATCCACCATCCAGCCAGCGCTTTCAGCGAAGCGGCTGGCCGAAGAAAACTGCGATGTCCTGATTATCAAAATACTGGTCGTTGAAGCCGCAGAACACCAGCCCGGCGCGCTGGCAGAACTGAATGCCAGGGTAGTTTTTGGTCTGCGTTTCGACCATAAACTGGTTCAGGTTGCGTTCCTGCGCCCACTGACGAGCCACGCGCAGCAGTCGCGTGCCGATACGCCGCCGCCGAAACGGGCGCGACACGACAACATCCTGCACCAGCGCGATGCGATGCGTAAAATCCTGGCGCATGGTCAGGAAACCAAGCGTGCGCGGATCGTCGCGGCCCACCGCCACCAGAAAGCACTGGGTCGCCGGCAGCGCCAGCCGCAGCCGCCACTCAGAAATCGGATACTCGACATCCATATCGCGCGGCAGACGTTCGGTGTTGAACGTCACACAGCGCTCGCCGGAGTCCGGCTGGAAGCTCATACGCCACACGTGCTGCGTCTCGTAGTGGCAGTCCAGCTCAAGACAGGCGGGCAAATCGCTTTTATGACCATCACGAATGATGAAGCTAAACGAATCCGACATGGTTAAGGCGAACTTTCCTCAGGCGAGGTAGGCATCCCCGAATGTCCCGCTGACGACAATCTCAACCAGCGGAGCATCTTCGGTGGCGTCGCAGGCCACGTAAACGCCCGCGCCGACTGCTTCGTAGCGCCGGGCATCCACCCGCGTCGAGAACAGGCGGCTGCCCTGGACAGTGACCTGAGTCCGGTAGCCGGGGGGCGTAACCACGTAGATATTACCCAGAGTCGAGCGCAGATACACCGGCCCCAGCGCCTCGCTGGGACTGATAAACCGAATGTGACCGAAGCCGGTCGCCAGCACCGCATCCTGAAGGATCAGACCGGAGCAATCGACGTTCACCTGCCCCAGCGAGGTACTCACCAGTAACTGCCAGGGCAGATCACGCGCCAGGCCCACCTGCCAGTCGGCAAAGGTGAACCAGGGCGTGGCGGCACGCTCCATCTTCAGATGGGCGTAGTTATTCTGCACGTTGAGATATGGCCGGGACTGCGCCGCATACTGACCGGCGATCAGGCGACCGTCACGCTGTAATGCGCGCACCTCGACATCGACCGCGCCGCTGCTGACCTCCAGCGTGCCGGATTCCACGCTGCCGCGTGTGATGCCAAACGTGCGCGCTTCCGTGCTGGGGACGACATCGCCACGCAGCAGAATCTGCGCGCCGACGACGACCAGCAGCAGCGGCAGCAGCGACACCGCATTAAAATCGCCGAGCAGCAGGAAGTTGTCCAGCAGCAGCACCAGCCCCACAATCAGCAGCAGGCCAGCCCACAGCCAGATACCACTCCCCAGCCCCCTGGACTTGCGCGCCGGTGAACTCACGGCGTCTACTCCCCGTACAGGTAGTCCCGCAGGATAATGTGCGCGGACGACTGGCGCAGCCGGTTGAGCGCCTGTGCTTCAAGCTGGCGCACGCGCTCACGGGTGACGCCGATCGTCTGGCCGACTTCTTCCAGCGTGTATACGCGCCCATCTTCCAGGCCATAACGCAGCCGCAGAATCTGTGCTTCGCGTGGTGGCAGCCGGTCGAGCGCCTGCTGAAGCTGTTCGCCCAGCAGATGCGTGGCCACTTCTTCCGCCGGGGCCGGGCTGTTCACATCCTCGACGAAATCGCCGAAGGTGGAGTCGCCGTCCTCGTCGATGGGCGTCTCCAGGCTGACCGGGCGGCGGGCGATCTCCAGCAGGGTCTCCACCTTGTCGGGCGAGGTCTGCATGCCGACCGCCATTTCGTCCATCGTCGGCTCGCGGCCCAGTTCCTGCAGCAGTTGGAGCTGCACCCGGCGCAGCCGGTTGAGCTGGTCGCCCATGTGAACGGGTACGCGAATCGTGCGGCCCTGGTCGGCGACAGCACGGCTCACCGCCTGCCGAATCCACCAGGTCGCATAGGTGCTGAACTTATGCCCACGCTGGTACTCAAACTTGTTGGTGGCGCGAATCAGGCCGATATTGCCTTCCTGGATCAGGTCCAGGAACGGCACGCCACGCCCGATGTACTTCTTGGCCACGCTGATCACCAGCCGGGCGTTAGCCCGAATCAGATGCTCCTGCGCGCGTTCGCCATCGTCGATGATATCCTGCAGATCGTAGATGTCATCCGGACTGAGCTGCTCGCGGCGCGCTTCCAGTTCTTCGCGCGCAATTTCGGCGGCTTCCATACGCTTGGCCAACGATACCTCTTCGGCGGCGGTCAGCAGCGGTACGCGCCCCGCTTCCTTAAGGTACAGACCAACCACATCGTCTGTATCCAGCGCCTGGCTGTAGCCAGCGTCATTGGCGATGTCGATATCGATATAGGCCAGGTTGCCGTTAGGACCTTCGTGCTCGTCCTCATCTTCGGCTTCTGCCAGGTCCACATCCACCGACTCGGCCTCGTCGGGCAGGTCGGGGGACAGGTTCTTGGGCAGGTCGGCATCCTCTTGATTGTCGGCGGACACCACATCGATACCGGCTTCCAACAGGTTGTCCATGACCTCATCCAGCAGCATGACATCGTTCTCGATGTCAGGGAATACAGCCAGGATATCGTCAAACGTGAGCGATCCCTGCTGGCGTCCCTTAGCGACCAGACTGGCCTGGAGTTCGTCTTTCTGTGTTATTTGTGCCATTTGTACCATTAAAGCCATATGCACACGTAAAGCCCTGCCAATTGACTAGCAAGGCGTAACCTCGTCGAACTCGTCTTGCAGATACCGTTTATGACGCAGATTGCCGATTTTGACAACTACCCAATGAGGCCAGAAGTGAGGAGTGACAGTCTCGTCCTCCCCGGACTTAGGCAAGAAACCCCGCCACAGGGACGGGGAAACGGAGGGCAACGTAATCAGAATCGCAATCGCGACCTTGTATACGTTAACTTGGTATTGCGAACTTGTCAAGTTTATTGGTCTGGTCGCGTCACCGGGGGTTCCATGTAGTGATTCACCAGAAAATCGACCGGCCCGCGCTCCAGCAGGTAGACCTGCGGACGGTCATCCACCAGGGCGTAATAGGTCGGCCCTTCGAATGACGGCTCGCCGACAGCGACGATATGTTCATCGCCAAAAACGGTGATGAACTGGATAAAAAAGTCGCCAGCGGGCCGAAAACCGAACTGTCTCAGGTCGGTGTCGTCGTCGATGTCGAAGCGCTGGCTGTAGGGCAGCAGCGCCAGCGTGCGGGCGATGGCCGTCGCTGCCTCTGCGTCCAGTTCACCGTCTATGCCGACCGCATTCCAGGTGCCGTCCTCAGCGCGGGCCAGCGTGAGGGTGCGCTCCATGCCCGGCACGCCGAGCTGCACCGCCTGAATCGCCAGCACCTCCAGCTCCGGAAACACGCGATCCAGATGCGGCGTTGGGAACGGAGTCGGCGCGGCGGCCTGCCGTTCCTGTTCGCGCTGCTGCCACACCAGCGCCGCGAACATCAGCACAAAGGCGATCCCCAGCAGAATCAGACTGCGCTGCCGTCTCAACGTCGCCTCCGCACAAACCACACACCCAGCCCCAGCAGCAGAGTCACACCGGGCAGTACAATCAGCGTGCCAAAGACGATGCGGTCCAGTGTGGCCGTATCGACAAAGATAAAGGGCACGTTGCCCACGCCTGCCGTTGGCGCGAAGCTGACGCTCTGGGTGTATTCGGTAAGCCAGCCGATGATGTTCATCGACAGATAGGCGTTGCCACTGGGCGAGCCGATCTGGCCGTCGGTCAGGAAATCACTGTCGCCGACGACCACCACGCGCCCGCCCGTCTCCGGGTTGGAACCGAAGGCGACCAGCGTCAGCGGCCCGGGGATGTCCACGTCATCGTCATAACCAAAGTCGTTGGTCCGGGCCAGCGTATCCAGGTCGGTTTCGCCGAAGCTGTCCGGCGAAGACATGATGACACTGCCATTAAACACCGGCGGATCGTCATCAATAGCGATGGACCGCGTGATGCGGAACTGAGTCCGGCTGTCCAGGTCAAATTCCGGGTCGATGCTGGCGCTGATGTCCGAGTCATAAATGATCGCGCTCACCACATCCAGCGGCGTGGGTCCGGTAGCGATCTGTTCGACGACAACCGCATCCAGTACCCGCATACCCCAGTCATTCCATAGATAGTCATTGAACGGGCTGTCCTCGGCGATGGCCGTGACGGGGTAATCCGCCGCCAGGAACAGCCCCCCACCCCGCCGCAGATAGTCATCCAGCACGCGCACCATCGCCGGGGTGATCTCGGTCTGCGGTCGGGCGATGATGACCGCTGAAGCATCCAGTGGAATCTGGCTGTCAGTCGCCGCGAGCTGCGCCAGGTCCAGCGGCTGCGTATTGAAACCGTTGGCCTGTAGAAGCTGCGTAAAGATGGAAATACCGCGCGACGACATATCGCCAGGGTCCAGTTCGCCCAGGCTCAGGTCGAAATAAACGGAAAATGTGCCAGTCGCCAGCAGCCTGGAGATCGCCAGCGTCATATCACGCTCCTGGCGGTCGATCATGGGCACATACGAAATGCTGTTCATGTCCACCGTGCCATCGGGGTTCACAAACGAGATGAACACGTCGCCGTCCTGCGCACGAAAGGCCGTCGCAATGGCGGGCTGGCGGACCGGGTCGATGTACTCACGAGTAATGCGCCCGTTCGATTCGATCTCGTACTGGCGGAAGAACTGGTCGTCCAGTTCGCGCGTAGCCACCCGCGCCGGCGAATAAAAGCCGGTGATGCGTATATCACGATCCAGCGAGGCCAGCACCCGCCTCGACTCCGCGCTGAGTGTAAAATCACCGGCTTCGGTCATATCCAGCGTGATGACGGCCCGTTCGACGAAGATGTAAAACATGCCAACGATGCCCACAAACAACAGCACCGAGAACACGGCCACCGTCCCCTGCCGCGCGCGCCGTCCGCTGACAAAATCAATAAACTCGCGTGGCGTCAGCGCCACCCACAGCGCTACCCCCACGATGCCTATCACCAGCGCGATCTGCACATAGGAAGACAGCCAGCCGGCCCACAGCCAGCCCAGCCCGCCCATCAGCAGCGCGCCCACGCCGACAAAACTGGCCAACTGTCCCAGGTTGCTCCGTGTGATAACCAGTTCGTCTCTCATCAGCGCCACCTGCGCGATTCTACAATCCGAATGGTGACAAACAGCGTCACCGCCATGATGCCGGCGAAGAACACCGCATCCTCAGCCCGAAACAGCCCCGACGCGAACGAGGTCGAGAAGTGCCCTTGCAGCGTCAGCTTGCGAATGAACTCGGCCAGTTCCACGCTGGCGACGATCTGCCCGGCCAGGTCGCCCAGCCACAACAGCAGCAGCGTGGACATGCTCAGGAAAGCGGCCACGATCTGGTTCTCGGTGGTGGCGGAGAACATCAGGCCCACGCCCAGCGCCGCGCCGCCGTACAACCAGATGCCCATATAAGCCGCCAGCGCGTGCCCGATATCGGGCGTGTAAGTATCAAGGCCGATCAGAATCCCCTGGTAGACGACGAACGTCACGCCCAGCAGCAGCGAATAGTAAAACCAGGCGCTCAGGAATTTGCCCAGCACGATGTCGCCATCGCGCACCGGTGCCGTGAGCAGCAGCTCCATTGTGCGCTCGCGCTGTTCTTCAGCCAGCAGGCGCATGGTCAGCAGCGGCGCGAAGAAGATAACCCCAAACGACAGGAAGATGGGCACAGCGGCGGGGTCGGTCGGTTTGACCGTCAGGCTCACGGTGATGTCGTTGTTGAAGATAAGCCCGGTTACAAGAAAGAAAGCGAAGGCGATCATGTAGGCCGCTGGCGAGGCGAAATACTGCGAGACTTCCCGACGGAAGATAATCCAGATACCGGAAACAGACATCGCTTATCCCTCTCTGCCCACGATGTCCAGGAAGATGTCCTCAAGCGTCATGGCGACCGGACGCATCTCTATCAACGGCAGGTTAGCCGCCGCCACACCTTCGGCGATGCGCGCGCGGACATCGGTCCCTTTTTTGGCGCGCACACTGAAGCCGGGGCCGTTCGTCTCGACGCGCTCGACACCGGCGATCTGCTCCAGGACGCCGCGCACGCGCTTCACCTCGCCGCGCACCATGACGTAGATGTGATCGCCGGGGTCCAGTTGGCGACGCAGCGCCTCTGGCTTGCCCTCAGCCATCAGCCGCCCTTTATTAATGATAACCACCCGGTCACACACCTGCTCGGCTTCGGAAAGAATGTGCGTGCTGAACAGCACCGTATGGTCGCGGCCCAACTGGCGCACATACTCGCGCACCTCGATGACCTGCTGCGGGTCGATGCCGATGGTCGGCTCGTCGAGGATGACGACATCCGGCTCGTGGACCAGCGCCTGCGCCAGTCCCAGCCGCTGCACCAGCCCTTTCGACAGATTGCGCAGCAGCGAGTTGCGCCGCTCGGTCAGCCGGACGCGCTCCAGCACCTCATCGACGCGAGCCTTCGCCTTACGCACGCCGCGCAGCCGCGCCCAGAACATGACGTAACCCTGCACCGTCATATCAGGATAGATCGGCACGCGCTCCGGCATATAGCCCACGCGCCGCCGCACCTCCATCGAGTCGTCGAGAACGTCAAACCCGGCGACGGTCGCCGTGCCGCTGCTGGGTGGCATATAGCCGGTGAGGATACGCATGGTGGTGGTCTTGCCAGCGCCATTCGGCCCCAGCAGGCCCAGAATTTCGCCCGGCGCCGCGTTGAAGGAAACGCCATCTAATGCCAGATGCACGCCATAGCGTTTGGTCAGGGCTTTAGCTTCAATCATGATGGTTAACTACCCGCACGATAATCGACTGCATACTACAGTTTAGGGCGGGTCGCGTCAACAGAGCATTAAGTTACCTGAACAAACGACAACAATAGGCCACCGTCAGACGACGGGTATCGCCTCGGGGATCAGAGCGGGCAGAGACAGGCGCACGCGCAGCCCCTCGCCTGGCGGGCTGTCGATGTCGATGTGACCGTTGTGCAGTTCGACGATGCGCCGGGTAATCGGCAGCCCCAGACCAAAACCAGGCGTGGTGTGGGCTTCGTCCTGCCGCCAGAACATCGTGAAGACGTTCGCCAGCATATCGGCGGGTATACCCGGCCCGGTATCGCGGATTTGCAGCCGAACTTCCCCCATCTCGGCCCAGGCCACCAGGTTAACGATGCCATCGTCCGGGGTGAAGCAAAAAGCGTTGTCCAGCAAAAGCTCAAATGCCTGCCCCAGATAATCCGCGCTGCCCAGCACCAGCGGCAGCCCCGGTTCAATATCGTACATAAGCTGCGGTTGGTCGTTGTATTTGTCGATCATCATATGGCAGACATCTTCCAGAATAAGGGCGATGTTCACCGGCTCGTGCTGGAGTGTGTCCCGGCTTTCCAGATCAACGGTGGTAATCATCATGTCGATCAGCCGGGTAATCCGCTGGACGTTCCGCATCACCTGCTCGGCCCGGATAGCGCGCCGGGCGGCGTCATCGGTGCGAGCCATCAGATGAACACTCGAATTGATGATGGTCAGCGGTGTCCTGAACTCATGCCCAGCGCCCCGGATGAAGGTCGCCAGCAGGCGCATGCGCTCCTTTTCCAGCGTCAGGTCGAGTTCACGCTGCAGCGCCTGTTTGCGCCGGGTGATGTTGTTGAGCACCATAATGCGCCCCAGTGGCAGGCCATGATTGTCGCTCAGCGGCGTGAGCAGACGCTCGTAATGCTGGGTCTGGCCATCGAGTTCAAGCTGCATTTCTGAGTGTTCGTCGCTGGCGACAATCCACTGCGGCCATTCGGCGAAGAAATCCGTAACAGGCAGGCCGATATAGACCCCAACAGAGAGCGGGCGCATCTTATCCAGCAGTCGGCGTGCGGCCAGGTTGAGATCGACGACGCGCTGCCGCTCATCGACCACAAACACCGGCTCGCGCATGGTCTCCATGACCTTGTCACGAGCCACCGGCACCAGATCGAACAGTTCCTTATAGAACAGCGCATAGACCAGCATCAGACCCGTCATCGTAAAAAACAGCGGTGTCAGGTCGATGTCGGGCAGCGGACTCACATCAGCAAGGCCGACAAAGTTCCCCAGCCAGGGCAGCGCGAAAGCCGCCAGCACAACGGTCGTCTGCTGCCGATAGGGCTTCGCCTGACGCCGGTAATAGCGCAGCAACAGCCCATAGCTGATGAGCAGCAAACCGTAAGCATAAACCACGTAAACCCAGAAGGCCGGACCGCCATTCAGAATGTTGCTCGAGTCAGCGTTACGCTGACCACCAAAAAACCAGCCGTGCAGGGGGTCAGTCCACAGCAGAATTAGCGTCAGTAACGGGGGAATCACCAGTACGGTGACAACATTTCTGGTGATCCAGCGTTCACGTTGCGTGTAAGACAGTGTGAACAAAAAGACGGCAGGTGAGGTCAGCACCACGCCAAAAAAAGTAACGTCCAGCCAGAAAAGCCGGACCGCGCTGGCCGTTGACAGCCAGTAAAATGCATAAGTCAGGGACCACACAAACAGAGCGACAAAAAAGACACACAACGGCAGCGCACCGGGGACAGCTCGCCGCCGCCACAGCAGAACTGCGGCTGCTGACGAAAAACCCGCCGCGATGAAGAGGAGCAGCGCATAGGAAAGCGAGTATTCATGCATGATATTGTCAACACTGTTAATAGTAACAGAAGACGTGTACCATATGTCTTAATAAGAGCACAAAATATAGAGATTTGTCTGAATACATTATAACATTGTTAGCAGATGAAGAGTTGGCACGTTGGTTTGGATATCGTATGAAATGTTCCTTCAAGAATGCGCCCGCGCCCCCTGTTCACTTTGCACAAATCCGCTGACAAACTGCATGAACTTACTTCTCTGATGCGCGAAATCGTGTATTGTGGTTGGCAATTGGAGTGCAGTCGCGCTATGTTTATGCGCAGCACGTCGTTGAGCCTGCTGGATGGCATGAGGTTTCCCAACATGATGATGATTTGCTCGCGTCGCCGTCGCAGCCGTCGCCCACAGACCACACCGGTCATGGAGGGAGCTTCGCGCTGACTGGCGCACGGGAACCGCGCCAACTATCCCGAACGTTTTCGCCCTGACCTGCAAGCACAAGGTCGGGGCTTTTTGCTGAATCAGACAGGACGACCATGACACACAGCACAATCCGCACTGGCGTATTCGGAGCTTCTGGCTATGCCGGCCTGGACCTCATCGAAATCCTGACCGGCCATCCCCAGGTGGAGCTGGTCTTCGCCACATCGGGGACGTATGCTGGCCAGCCAGTACCCGGCACCGATCTGCACTATATTCCCCCCGCCGAGGCCGATCTCAGCGCGGTACAGGCTGTCTTCCTGGCGCTGCCGCATAAGGCATCGGCACCGGTGGCGGCGAGAGCGGCGGCGAGCGGCGTCAAAGTCCTCGACCTGTCGGCAGACCTGCGCCTGGACTCACCGGCGGTCTACGAGACATGGTACGACACGCCCCACCCCTGCCCGGAACTGCTGCCCGTCCCTTACGGCCTGGTCGAGGTCAACCGGGCGCGCCTGACCGGGGCGGCTATGGTCGCCGTCCCCGGCTGCTACCCCACCTGCACCCTGCTGGGACTGTATCCGCTGCTGCGCGACGGCCTGTTGCAGGACGGCGCGCCGGTCATCGTCGATGCTAAGTCCGGCGTCTCTGGCGCGGGCCGCGAACCCAAACCCCACACCCATTTCGTCGAGGTGTTCGGCAACTTCTCGCCATACGCGCCGGGACGCAGTCACCGTCACGTCGGCGAAATCGAGCAGGAAATGGCCAAAATGGACGCCAGCACCGGCCCGCTGATCTTCACGCCGCATCTGCTGCCGGTGGATCGCGGCCTGATGAGCAGCATCTATGTCACGCTGGGCGCCGGCTTCACCAGCGACGAAGCGCAGGCGCTTTACGAGCAGACCTACGCCGCCGAGCCGCTGGTCCGCGTGCTGCCCCCCGGCCAGCAGGCGACGCTGCGCCATGTGATTCGCAACAACACCTGCGCTATCAGCCTGACGCCGGTCACGGCGCAGCATCTGCACATCACCAGCGTCATCGACAATCTGCGCAAGGGAGCCGCCGGGCAGGCGGTCCAGAATTTCAACCTGAT
>CAZXCK010000087.1:0-6686 GCA_964639225.1 uncultured Anaerolineaceae bacterium
GGGGACCCCGTGACCCCGCGCATTTCGGCGCATAGCGCCGAAAAAGGCAAGGTTTATGTTCGCTTTTTCAACAGCGCAATCCTACAACTCATAACAATTTTGTAGGGACAGTTAGAAGGCTGTCCACCTCATAGCGACTCAGGCGGGGCGCGTTTTGCCCTCCCCCGCGTAGCGCATGAGGGCGGCTTTGCCGACAGCGCGCGCCATCGAATAGTTGATGACAAAGCCGATGACCGCCCCGGCTATCGGCAGCAGCTTGGCGGCCCAGCGCCCCATAAAGCGCAGCATGACGTTAATTGTGGCGCGGGTGGTCATCTGGCTGATGCGGCGTCCGCCGGTGAGAATGAAATAGGTCCACAGGCGGCGCTCGGTGCTGGCCATGGCCGTATGCCCGTGCTGTGTGGCGATGAACTGCACCATCGTCGATTGGATGCGCAGCGACAGCAGCACATCCAGTGGCAGGGCGATGGGCAGCGTCAGGAAGCCACCCAGGCCGGTGACAGCGCCGACAAAGCCGCTGCGCATGGCTTCTCGCTGGATGACTTTACGCATGAGGGCGTCATCGCTGGCGTTGGGGCTGGCGGCGCGCAGCTTCTGGTAGCGCTTGTCGATCTGCTCGATGTTGGGGTCGGCCATGCGGCGCAGGCTGCGCACCAGCAGATACAGGCCGATGCCCATCAGCGCCAGCGGTAGCACGCAGAACAGCACAAACAGCCAGGGCAGCCAGCTCATGAATGTGGACCAGAGTTCCTGCATTGTCACCGTCCTGTTCTATGCCTGCCGGAAAAAATAATCCATCGCACGGGCGGTCTGCTCCAGATTTTCCAGGTAGCTGTAATGACCAGCGCCGGGATACACCACCAGACCGGCATCCGGGATGAGATGCTCCAGACGCTGACCCTGCCACAGCGGCGTGTCGGTGTCGTTCTCGCCCCAGAAGAGCAGCGTCGAAGGCTGGACTCGCGCCGCGTAAGCCTGCAAATCCTCGTTGACCACACGCACGAACGTCTCGCGCATGACGCCGCCGGCGTTCTGAAAATCAGCAGAGCCATAGCGCCCATTATACCAGTCGCGCAGCCGCTCGGAGAACTGGCCCAGGCCCACTGTGCGCAGGCCGTCGCGGATGGCCTTGTAGGTGCGCAGGCGAGTCCGTGCGGCCAGCGAGGGCCGGGGCCGCACGCCGGCAGCTCCGGCCAGCGCCATCCGCTCGATGCGCTGTGGATGGTCCGCGCCCAGAATCAGACCCAGTCGCCCGCCAAATGAATGGCCGAACAGGTTCACCCGTTCCAGGTTGTGCGCGTCCATGTAGGCCAGCACAAAGCGAGTGTAATCGTGGACGTCCCAGGTGTCCGGAGGTGCTTCGCTGGCGCCGAAGCCGGGCAGGTCGGGCGCATAGCAGGCGTAACCGCGCGGGATTAATCGCTGGGCCAGCGGCCACACCAGGCTCAGGTCCACGCCCCACCCGTGCAGCAGCAGCAGCGGCGAGCCATCCCCGGCGCAGGCGTGATTCACGCGCAGCCCGGCGACCGTCTCGATTTGGGTAGGGATTTCCGGTGCGGAATGGTGAGACATGGCGCTCACCCGCTCAGGCCGGCGTCTTCGATGGTGATGGCCGCGCCCAGCAGCTTGAGCTTGCTCACCACACCGTCGAAGCTGCGCCGCAGCGCCTGCGCGTTGTCGATGACCGACTCGCCGCGCGCGATGAGGGCCGCGCCCAGCATGCCCAGGCCGGTGCGCACGTCCGGCGAATCCATGTAGATTGCGTACAGCGGACTCGGCCCGACGACGATGGCCCGGTGCGGGTCGCACAGGACGATCTGCGCGCCCATCGAATTGAGCTTATCGACGAACAGCAGGCGGTCGTTGAACAGCTTCTCGTGAATGAGTGACGTGCCGCGTGCCTGCGTGGCGACCACCGTGGCGATCGCCACCAGGTCCGACGGGAAGCCGGGCCAGGGCGACGTCTCGATGGACGAGTCCACGTCTTCCTCGCGGTTGGATACGGTGAGGATTTCGTGGCGCGGCACAAACAGCATGGTGTCGTCGATGTCCAGCTTGATGCCCAGGCGCTGGTAAATCTTGTCGATCATGCGCAGGTCGCTGCCGCGAATATCGTTGAGCTGCACCCGGCCCCCGCTGAGGGCGCAGATGGCGGCCACGCTGGCCGCTTCGATGTGATCAGGGCCGACCGTCTCGCTGACGCCATGCAGCGCATCAGCGCCGAAGACGCGCAGCACATTGGACCCGACGCCGTGAATCTGCGCGCCCATCTCTTCCAGCATACGGGCAAGTTCCTGCACGTGCGGCTCTGAGGCGGCGTTGGTGATGACCGTCTCTTTGCCGAAAGTGACGGCCAGCATCAGCACGATGGCGGTCGCCGTGACGCTGGCCTGCGTCAGAATGATGTCGCGGTAATCCCACTGGACGGCGCGCACCTCAACAGCGCCGTCGCTGGTGATGACATCCAGGCCCAGGTCGCGCAGGGCTTCCAGGTGGGTGCGAATGCGGTTAAGCGGGAAATCGAGTTCCAGGCGCACATACTGCCGCCGCACCAGAATCGGTGCCATGAAGAGCAGTGTGCCCACGCCGCTGCCGGTCTCGTCGCGCGTCAGTTCGCGGCGGGCGATCTGCGGTGTGTGGATGGTCAGCGTACGGCTCTCGTGTGTGACCGTCGCCCCCAGGCTACCGGCGATTTCCAGCATAGCGCTGGTGCTGGTGGTGCTGGGCACATTGCGCAGTGTCACCGGCTCTTCGGTGAGCATCGAGGCGGCAATCATGGCGATGGCGCTGTTGGCGTTGCCTGATGGCCGGTATTCTCCGTTGAGTGGCTGCCCACCCTGCACACGTATTCGCATGGGAATCCCTCTCGTAATTGATGCCTGCCGCACGGCGATTATACCAGCCTTTACGCCAGATTGTGTCGATTTCCACCTTTGCGAGGGCGCGGCTTTCGGCTACAGTTTGGGGTACAACGGAATGATACATCGCTCAGGACATAAACTGATGTTGCAGCAAATGTTATGGGTTGTGGTGGTTCTGGTGTGGCTGGCGGGCATCTGGTTCCGGGTTTACCGGCAGGCCCGCTTCTACCAGATTGAAGAGTATATGAGCGCGCGCTACATGCGCTGGTGGCTGCGTCGCTGGGACCGGTTGCTGCCGCCGAACGCGGCGGCGGGACTGGTCGGCGCTGGCCTGGCCGCTGTGATTGGCGCGTCAACCCTGCCCGGCATGATCGCGCTGGTGGCGGCGCTGGTGGCTGTGTGGCCGCCGGACGAGGGCGAGATCAAGAAGCCGTTTCGTCTCACGGGCCGCGCCACCCGACTGCTGGCGGCAGCATTTGTGTGGGCGGCGCTGGCGCTGCTGGCAGGATGGCTGATCGCCACCAGCTTCGATCAGGCCGGGGCGCAGTTCGCGGGATTCTCGCTGGCCGCGTTGGTTGCCTATCTGCTGGGACCGCTGTGGCTGGTGCTGGGCAACTGGAGCATGACGCCGGTCGAGGCGGCGCTGCGGCGGCGCTTCATCGCGGCGGCGCGCGGTGTGCTGGCCGACGTGCGCCCGGTGGTGGTGGGCATCACCGGCAGCTATGGCAAGACGACCACCAAGACGTTCCTGACCGAGATTCTCAACGGGCGCTGGCGGGCCTATGCCACGCCCAAGAGCTACAACACGATGATGGGCGTGTGCCTGGCGATCAACAACGATCTGAAGCAGGATTACAGCATTGAGTATTTCGTGGTGGAGATGGGCGCCTATATTCGCGGCGAGATTCAGCGCATCTGTGGATTGACGCCACCGAACATCTCCATCGTCACCGAGGTCGGCCCGCAGCATCTGGAACGCTTCGGCAGCCTGGAGAATATCGCCATCGCCAAATATGAGATTGTGCGGGCGCTGCCACCGGACGGCATAGCCGTGTTCAACTGGGACAACGCTTACGTCCGCGACATGTACGAGCGCGGCCACCCAAAAACGCGCATCGCCGTCAGCCGCCAGATCGACCCGGCCAGCGCGCCTGCTGACGGTCCGCGTTTTATCGCCAGCGACATCGTCGAGTCGCTCGACGGGCTGCGTTTCACGGTCCACGACCGGCAGACGAATGAGCAGGCGCTTTTCGTGACGCCGGTGATCGGCGAGCACAACGTGACCAACATTCTGCTGGCGACAGCGGTCGCCGTGCAGCAGGGTATGAGCCTGCAGGATGTGGCGCTGCGCGTGCGCCAACTGCGCCCGGCGGAAAGCCGCCTCATCCGCCAGACGACTCCGCAGGGTATCACCATCATCAACGACGCTTACAGCGCCAACCCGGCGGGGGTCGTCAGCGCGCTGAAGGTGCTGGGTATGCACGGCGGCGGGCGGCGGCTGGTCATCACGCCGGGGATGGTCGAGCTGGGCGACCTGCACGAGACCGAAAACCGCCGCCTGGGCGAAATCATTCCGCAGTACGCAACCGACGTCATTCTGGTGGGCACGCAGCAGACACAGCCCATCCACGATGGACTGCTGGCGGCGGGCTTCCCGCAGGAACGACTGCAAGTGGTCGAGGAACTGCGCGAAGCGGTGGACTGGTATCAGAACCAGCTCAGGCCGGGTGATACGGTGCTGTTCCTCAATGACCTGCCGGATACGTATTGAGGCTGTGCAGGCGCGGACCTTGTCGAATCAGGGATGGGGGGTGACAATTGTCCACAATCCTCTGCCCCGGCGCGTCAGAGATGTTATACTCGCAGCTTGTGAATACGGACAGGTCGCCGGAAAGGCGTCGTTTCACAGACCCAGACATGAAGGAGCTTTGAGTGAGCGTAAATCGCACAACCGTTGTAGGGGTTGTTTTTGGCGGGCGCAGCGTGGAGCACGACGTATCGGTTGTGACCGGCCATCAGATCATGCAGGCCTTCGACCGCGACCGCTTCGAAGTCGTGCCGATTTACATCAGCCGCGAGGGCAAATGGTACACCGGCGAACCGCTGGCCGAACTGAAGAACTTTCAGGATGAAGTCATCAGCTACCGGGGAGTCACCAACGCGGTGATCTCGCCCAGTGTGCAGCATCACGGGCTGATTATCAACCCGGTGACCGGTCGCCTGCAGAAGAACGAAGTCAGGCGGCTGGATGTGGTTTTCCCGGCCATTCACGGCTCTCACGGCGAGGACGGCACGCTTCAGGGTTTGCTGGAGCTGGCCGACATCCCGTATGTGGGCTGTGGCGTTTTCAGCTCCGCGCTGACCAACGACAAGGGCTTTACCAAAGACCTGCTCAAGCATCACGGCGTGCCCATCGTCGAGGGGCTGGTGTTCACCCGCGCCGACTGGCTGGCGCGGCGCGACGAACTGCTGGCGCAGATCACCGCGAGCATGGCGTTTCCGATTTTTGTCAAACCGGCCACGCTGGGTTCGAGTATCGGCGTAGGACGTGCCGGGGACGAGTCCATGCTGGCGATGGCGCTGGACATCGCTGCCAGCTTTGACCGGCGGGTGGTCGTCGAACCGGCCATGACGGACAGCGTGGAGATCAACTGCGCAGTGATGGGCTATGGGAACAACATTGAGGCATCCGTGCTGGAACAGCCGGTTTCGTGGGAAGAATTCCTCACCTATGAGGAGAAGTACATGCGCGGTGGCGGAGGCATGAAAAGCGCCGAGCGTGTTATCCCGGCCCCCATCAGCGACGAACTGGCGCAGCGCATCGCCGCTTGTGCCGTGGACGCCTTCAGAGCGGTGGATGGGCGCGGTACGGCCCGCATCGACTTCCTGGTGAATGTCGAACAGGGCGATATTCGCCTCAACGAGATCAACACCATGCCGGGTTCGCTGGCATTTTACCTGTGGCAGGAGACGGGCCTCACCAACGGCGAAGTCGTCGAGCGGCTGGTCCGGCTGGCGCAGGAAGCCCACGCCGACAAACGCCGCAACACTTACAACTACCAGACGAGCCTCATCGAACTGACCGCCTCACGCGGCCTGAAAGGCGTCAAAGGCACGAAAGGCAGCGCAAGCCGGACTTCGACCCGCTGAATGCTGTTGGCTATCCTGTAGACCAAGTCAGGTGAGAACGTGCCGTATAAGTCTGGCGATAAGCGGGGCTTCAATGTATCGATGGGACTGGGCTGGCTGCGTGGCAAAACCACGCGCCCGCGCCTGCCGGAACGCCTGCTGGACGCTATCCCCGGCCTGATCGCCTGGGTGGTGCTGGTGTTTTGTGTGCTGGGGGCGCTGTTTTTCCCGTATTTGCTGCTGACTGTCGCTTCGCTGCTGGTGTTTTACTCGGCAGTGCGCTTTGTTGTCGCCGGGCTGGCCAACGTGCGCGGACTGCGCCGCGTCCGCGAGGCCGAACATACCGATTGGCACGCCCGTTACATCGCCGACGCCGGACTCGACGCGCTCCCCTGGGAAGCTGTGCAGCATGTGGTTATTATCCCCAATTACGAGGAACCCACCGACGTGCTGGCGCGCAGCCTGGAACACATCGCCCGTTCGCCGCTGGCACGGGAGCAGATTACCGTTGTGCTGGCGATGGAAGCCGCCGAAGCCGACTCCATCCGCAAAGCCGAGGCGCTTCAGGCACAGTTCGATCTGCGCTTCCGGCATTTTCATTTCACGGTGCATCCCAGCGGTCTGCCAGGGGAGATGCAGTGCAAATCCGCCAATCAGGCCTGGGCGGCGCGCTGGATCAAACGCAAGCTGGTCAAC
>CAZXCK010000087.1:6786-8087 GCA_964639225.1 uncultured Anaerolineaceae bacterium
TATTCGCTGAGTCTGCGTCTGTTGGAGACGGTCGATTACTGGGACCCGGACGTAATCGCCGACGAGTGGCATATGTACATCAAGACGTATTTCGAACAGGACGGCGATCTGTCGCTGGTGCCGGTCTATCTGCCGTTTCTGGCGACCGCCGTCACCGGGCCGACGTTCTGGCGGGCGTGCGTCAACCGTTACCGGCAGTCGCTGCGGCACGCCTGGGGCAGCAAGGAGATCGGCTACACGGTCGCCCGCATGATCGACCGGCCCACCCCCGGCTGGTGGCCGTCGCTGCGGCTGCTGATGCGCGTCGCGCACGATATTCTGCATTCCGGCGCGGGCTGGATTATGGTTACGCTGGGGACGCAACTACCGCTGCTGCTCAACCCCGATCTGCTGGAAAGCCTGTTTGACGACCCCTTTGGCCTGCCGCCGTTTGTCATCGTCAATGTGTCGTTTCTGGTGATTCTGCTGCTGGGCGTCGTGTTCTGGGTGCTGGATGTGCGCGTACGCCCGCCGCGCCAGCAGCGGGCCGCGCCTTCAGAGGTGCTGCTGGTGGCATTTGGCTTTCTGCTGCTGCCGATGCTCACGCTGCTGTTTGTGTCGCTGCCGGTTCTGCATGCCCAGACGCGCCTGCTGATCGGCATGCCGCTGGCTTATCGGGTGACGCCCAAAGTGTAAGAAGCACGCCAGAAATTGCCGACCCCGCCGTTTACGGCCTCTAAAGACCCCTGCCACTGTGCTATAATGTGCGGTCCACGCAAGCTGAAACAGAAAGTTACCGTGATGGAAGAGAGAGTACAGAAACTGATGGCGCAGGCCGGACTGGGTTCCCGCCGGGCCTGCGAAGCGATCATCGAGCAGGGGCGGGTGCGCGTCAACGGGCAGGTCGTCACGCTGGGCGACAAAGCCGACGCTGAAGCCGACACCATCGAGGTGGACGGGCAGAAGATCAACGCGGCCAATGTCGAGAAGCGTTATTACGTGTTCTACAAGCCGGTCAACGTGCTGTCCACCAATGCGCAGAATCCAGACGACGATCGCCAGACCGTACGCGAGCTGCTGCCGGTCGAGGGGCATCTGTTCACCATTGGCCGCCTGGACGCCGAGAGCGAGGGGCTGATGGTCCTCACCAACGACGGCGACCTGACCAACCGCCTGGCGCATCCGCGTTACGAGCACACCAAGACCTACAAAGTCACCGTTTACGGCGAGCCGACTGAGGAAACGCTGGAACAGTGGCAGAACGGCGTATTCCTGGAAGAGGGTAAAACCGCTCCGTGCTACGTCAAGGTGCTGGAATCCAA
>CAZXCK010000087.1:8187-18513 GCA_964639225.1 uncultured Anaerolineaceae bacterium
TGATCCGCGCGGTGGGCTTTCGGCTGCTGGCACGGGCCGAGATCAGCGGCGTGGAAAACGTCCCGGACAGCGGCCCGGCCATCCTGATGATGAACCATATCTCGCTCATCGACCCGGTGGTATGCATGGGCGCGGTGACCAACCGTTTCGTCATCCCCATGACCAAAGTCGAGAACGCCCGCAACCCGGTTCTGGGGGTGCTGGTGCGCCTGTGGGGTGCATACTCGGTGGACCGCGACACGGTGGACCGGCGCGCGCTGACCAACTCAATTGAACTGCTCAAAAGTGGCCAGTTGATCCTCATCGCGCCGGAAGGCACGCGCCACCCGGAAGGGCTGGCCCGCCCCAAAGAGGGCATGACGTATGTCGCGGTGCGCTCCAACGCGGTGATCGTCCCGGCGGCGCTCAGCGACAGTATGGATGTGCTCCAGCGTTGGAAGCGGCTGCGCCCGGCGAACGTCCGGCTGACGTTTGGCCGTCCGTTTCGCTTTCGCACCGAGGGGCGCGCGCGTATTCCCCGCGATGAACTCACCCGCATGACCGACGAAGCCATGTATCAACTGGCGCTGGCCCAGCCAGACCCGGCCCTGCGCGGAGTCTATGCCGATCTCAGCCAGGCCACCACCGATACGCTGGCGTTCGTCGATCCACGCAACCCCGGCTGAGATACGGGCGATTATCACATCCCAGACTGGCGGCGTTCTCTCTGTGGAGCGCCGCTTTTGCATTTGTGACAAGTGACACCCGAATCCGTGCCGATTTATACTGCTGCTCGTATAATTTGTACGATATGCTTTCATTACAGATAGTTAAATAGAAATTTACAGAGAGGGTATTTATGGCTAAAGGGACAATCATCATCGACCAGGATCGCTGCAAGGGCTGCGGTCTGTGCCCTGCTGTCTGCCCGCAGGGCGTTATTCGTATTGACGACACCAAACTGAACGCAAAAGGCTATCATCCGGCGGCATTAGTGGACCCGGACGAGCAGTGTACGGGTTGTGCAATCTGCACAGTGATCTGCCCGGACGTGTGCATTACCGTTTTCCGTGAGCCAGCCGCCCGCCGGGTGGCCGGTGCCGTGTAAGGGGGTCATCATGGCGAAGGAGATGCTGAAGGGTAACGTAGCCATCGCCGAGGCAGCCATCCGCGCCGGAGTCGAGGCGTATTTCGGCTATCCCATCACCCCGCAGACCGAACTGCTGGAACACATGTCGAAGCGCATGGTTGAACTCGAACGCGCTTTTTTGCAGTCGGAGAGCGAAGTCGCCGCCATCAACATGGTGTATGGCGCGGCCTGTACCGGCGCGCGTGTGATGACCTCATCATCAAGTCCGGGCATCAGCCTGATGCAGGAGGGGCTGTCGTATATCGCCGGTTCAGAACTGCCGTGTGTCATCGTTGATATCATGCGCGGTGGGCCGGGGCTGGGCAACATTCTGCCTGCTCAGGGCGATTACTTCCAGGTGACGCGCTCCGCCGGGCACGGTGACTATCACCCGATTGTGCTGGCTCCGGCTTCGGTGCAGGAGGCGATTGATTTTACGGTGCTGGCCTTCGATCTGGCCGACCACTATCGCCATATCGTGTTTGTCGTGGCCGACGGTCTGGTGGGGCAGATGATGGAACCGGCGGAACTGCCGCCCATGCGCGAACTACCCACCGAGCGCCCCGACTGGGCACTGACCGGGGCCAAAGGCCGCGACAAGCGGCTGGTAACGTCGCTTTATCTCCAGGCTGAAGAGGCCGAGACCGCCAATCAGGTCATCCAGGAGCGGCTGGCGCGCATCCAGGCCGCCGAGCAGCGCTGGGTGGAACACGACACCGACGACGCCGAACTGCTGGTCGTCGGTTTTGGCACGGCGGGACGCATCGCCTATACCGCCGTCGAGACGGCGCGCGAACATGGCCAGAAGGTCGGTTTGCTGCGTCCGCAGACACTGTGGCCGTTCCCTGCCGAGCGGTTGGCCGAACTGGCCGAACAGGTCCAGGCGATACTGGTCGTCGAGATGAACGCCGGGCAGATGCTCGACGATGTGCGGCTGGCGGTGGCGGGCCGGGTGCCGGTGAACTTCTACGGGCGCATGGCGGGCGTGGTCCCCATGCCGGAGGAGATCGTCGACGCGATTGACCGCGAATACCAGAAACTGCCGGCTGGCGTGGCGGTAGAGTAGCGAAGGGATAATAAAATTATGGTTACGGCAGACGTCCATATTACGGATGGTTTACAGACAGTCTACGAGCGGCCCGAATCGCTGGCCGGTGTTTACACCCATTACTGCCCCGGCTGCACGCACGGCATCGCGCACCGACTGCTGGCCGAGGCGATTGACGAACTGGGCCTGCGCGAGCAGGCGATCCTGGTGGCGCCGGTGGGATGTTCGGTGTTCGCCTACAACTATTTCGATATTGATGGCTGCGGTGCAGCACATGGGCGCGCCCCGGCGATGGCGGTGGGCCTCAAGCGAGTACAGCCGGAATCGACCGTTATCACCTACCAGGGCGACGGCGACCTGGCCTCTATTGGCCTGGCCGAGATCATGCACACGGCGGCGCGCGGTGACCGCATCACCACCATCTTTATCAATAATGCCATCTACGGCATGACCGGCGGGCAGATGGCCCCGACGTCACTGCCGGGCCAGCAGACCACGTCCTCGCCTTTTGGGCGCAACGTGGACGACGTGGGCTATCCGCTGCGGGTGAGCGAGCTGCTGGCACAGATGCAGGGTTCGGCCTATGTGGTGCGGCGCTCGCTGCACGATGTCCGTAACATTCGCAAAGCCAAAAAAGCGATCATCACCGCGCTTAAGGTGCAGCAGGCCGGGTTAGGCTTCGGCATGGTGGAGCTGCTTTCGAGCTGCCCGACCAACTGGGGCATGACGCCAGAGAACGCGCTCACATGGATTGAGGAACACATGGTGCCTTACTTCCCGCTGGGCGATTATCGCGTTGCTGACGGCGTTGAGACGCTCTAAGGGGGATGGCGATGCACGAGACATTCATCTTTTCCGGTTTTGGTGGTCAGGGCGTGATGTTCATCGGTCAGCTTCTGGCTTATGCGGCGATGGACGAGGGGCTTGAAGTCACCTGGATTCCGTCCTACGGGCCGGAGATGCGCGGCGGCACGGCACACTGCACCGTCGTCATCGGCGATAAGCCCATCGGCTCGCCGATTGTCAGCCGCCCGCAGATCGCGGTGGTGTTCAATATCCAGTCGTTCGAGAAGTACCAGCCACTGGTCGCCGAGGGCGGTCTGCTGGTGGTCAACAGCGCCCTGGTCGAGGAGAAGGCGACCCGCACCGGCATCGACGTGCTGGAAGTCCCCGCCACGACGATGGCTTACGAACTGGGCGAGCCTCGCCTGACGAACGTCGTGCTGCTGGGCGCGACGCTGGCTTACCGTCCGGTGCTGCCGGTCGAAGCCGTGCGCCAGGCGCTGAAGGGGCACATCCCCGCCCACCGGCGCAGCATGCTGGAGATCAACTACGAGGCGTTGGCGCGCGGCGAGTCGTTTGCGATGGGCCGGGTCAAGGTATAAACGCTCATTATTGGTGGGGCCGGCACTGGACCGGCCCCATCGGTGTGTGGTTAAATCCCCGTTGACAGACAGCCGTACATCACTGACGGGGCCATTGGCCTCGTTTGTTCGCTTGAAAGGATGCGCTTTGTCGCTGTGTCGTTATTCCCCATCCATCATCGAAAAGGCGCTGGCCGCTGGTGCCGCGCCTCTGCTTGCGCCCGCCGCCGACCGCGCCGCCTGGGACGCTGTCCGGGAGAGGCTGGGCGCGCCAGCCGTCGCCGGGATGCTGGCGCGCGCCGAGGAGTGCGCCGCGCAGCCGGTCCCATCGCTGCTGGCGTCTGTGGTCATGAGTGACCTTAACGCCTACACGCGCGCCGCCGTCGAGCGCCGCCGCTGGCTCGCCGCTCTGACGCTGGCCGCCTGCCTGGAGCGCGACGGGCGTTTTCACGCGCCGCTGCTCGATCTGGCATGGGCCATCTGCGAAGAATCGACCTGGGCGCTGCCCGGCCCGGATTCCGCGCTGCCCGATGTGACCCGTCCCCGTATCGACCAGCAGGCGGCGCTGACCGGCTGGGCGCTGGCCGAACTCGATGCGCTGCTGGGCGACGAACTGGACTCCACGCTGCGCCCGCGCATCCGCTATGAAATCGACCGGCGGCTGCTGCAACCATTCCTGACGCGGCATGACTTCCCCTGGCTGGACGAACCCGGCACGTCCGAAACCGGCGCGGTGTGCGCCGCCGGGATTCTCAGCGCGGCTCTGCACACTGAGGCCGACCCGGCCCACCTGGCCGAGATCGTGGCGCGGGCGGCGCGCCCGCTGGATGATTACCTGGCGAACTTTAATGTGGATGGTGGCGCGTGCATCGGCCCGCAGACGTGGGCGCGGGGCTTCGGTTGCTTTGCGTCAGCGGCGCAGCTATTGGCGGCACGCACGGCTGGCCGCGTCGATTGGCTGGCTGGCGATCACCTGCGCGAGATCGCGCTGTTCCCGGTGCGGACTCTGCTGACGCCGGGCGTGTATCCCGGTTTCGCCGGAACGGAGACGCAGGCCATCATCTGGCCCGGTCTGCTGGCCTTGCTGGGACGGCATCTGAAGCAGCCGGGTCTGCTGGCGCTGGCGGAGATTCAGCGCGGCCAGCCCGCTGTAGACGCTGCCCATCTGCTGCCCTGGCGGCTGCGCGATCTGCTGTGGGCACCGGCTGGCGATTCGGTACCGGCGTTCGCTGCCGAGGCCAACGACTGGCTGCCAGATACCGCCTGGATGATCGCCCGGCTGGACCCGCGCGACGCCGACGCGCTGGCGCTGGCCGTCAAGGGCGGGCACAACGGCGAAGCGGGCGGGCATCTGGATGTGGGCGGCTTTGTGATTCACTGGCGCGGCGAGATGCTCATCGCCGATCCGCCGGGGGCGCTCACCGGCTGGCAGGCGCACAGCGTCCCGGTGGTCAATGGCCTGGGCCAGCTTGAGGGCGCGCAGGCCCGCGCCGAAGTCACTGAGCGCGGCGTCACCGGCGGGCTTGATCTGCTGGCGCTGGAACTCAAGGACGTGTACCCGGCAGAGGCCGGACTGCGCTCGCTGCGGCGGGTGATCGCGCTGCACCGACGTCCGCCCGGCTGGGTCGAAGTCATTGACGGCGCGATGTTTGAAGATGCGCCCGGTATGCTGGAGACGGTGCTCATTACCGGCGCGCAGGTCGAGATTGTGACCGAACGGGCGCTGTTGCGCGGCCAGCAGGGAACGCTGGCGGTCCACTTCGACCCGCAGCAGGTGGCCGCGCACCTGGAGCCAGTGCCTGAGGCCGAGAATCTACAGCGCGTAGTATTCGCCTATGCCCGGCCCCGGCAGGCGGGCGCTATCCGCCTCAGAATCGAAGCGGTGGCGGCGCCATGACGCCCGCCGCTGAGCATCGCCGGCTGCGCGTGAGTGTGCGCGGGCTGGTACAGGGTGTCGGTTTCCGGCCCTTTGTCTACCGGCTGGCGCACGAACTGCATCTGGCCGGGTGGGTCAACAACTCGACGCGGGGCGTGACCGTCGAGATCGAGGGCACGCCGTCGCAGCTCGATGCGTTCCTGACGCGCCTGCAGGACGACCGTCCGCCGCTGGCGCGCATCGACACGCTGGACGTGGCCGTACTCGACGCCCTGAATGAAATTGGCTTCAGCATCCGTCACAGCGACGGCGACGGCCAGCGTACGGCGCTGGTGCTGCCCGATGTCGCTACCTGCGACGACTGCCGCGCCGACATCTTCGACCCGGACAACCGGCGTTATGGCTACCCATTTACCAACTGCACCAACTGCGGCCCGCGCTACACAATTATCGAGGGGCTGCCTTACGACCGTCCGCAGACGACGATGCGCGGCTTTCCCATGTGCCCGGACTGCCGCGCCGAATACGACGATCCGCTGGACCGGCGTTTTCACGCGCAGCCCAACGCCTGCTCGGTTTGCGGCCCCCGGCTGGCGTGGTGGAATGTGGACGGCGCGCAGCAGTTCACCGAGCAGAGCGCGCTGGAAGCCGCCGCCGACGCCTTGCGTGCCGGTCAGATTGTAGCGGTGAAGGGGCTGGGCGGCTTTCATCTGATGGTTGATGCGCGCAACGGCGAGGCTGTGCGGCGTCTGCGCCAGCGCAAAGGTCGCGAGGAAAAGCCCTTCGCGCTGATGCTGCCCTCGCTGGATGTGGCGCGCGCCCTGTGCTGCGTGGATGATGTCGAGGAGTCGCTGCTGCGCTCACCAGCGGCACCTATAGTTTTGCTGCGAGGTCACGTACGTGAGCTGACAATAGCAGCAGAGGTCGCGCCGGATAATCCGTATCTGGGTGTGATGCTGCCCTACACGCCGCTGCACCATCTGCTGCTGGCCGCGCTCGATTTTCCGCTGGTCGCCACCAGCGGTAACCGCTCTGACGAGCCGATCTGTATCGACGAGAGTCAGGCGCTGGCCCGGCTGGGCGGAATCGCCGATGCCTATCTGGTCCACAACCGGCCCATCACGCGCCACGCCGACGACTCGATTGTGCAGGTGGTCGCCGGTGAGCCGGTGATTCTGCGCCGGGCGCGCGGTTATGCGCCGCTGCCGGTGACGCTCCGGCGTGAGCTGCCGCCGCTGCTGGCGGTGGGCGCCCACCAGAAGAACACGGTCGCCGTCGCCAGCGGGACGCAGGTGTTCATCAGCCAGCACATCGGCGACCTGGACACCTACGAGGCCATCGACGTGCTGCCGCGCACGGCCCGCGACCTGTGCGACCTGTACCAGATTCAACCGTCCGCCGTCGCCTGTGACCTGCACCCGGATTACGCCTCCACGCAGTACGCCGAGTCGCTGGGGCTGCCGCTGGTGCGCGTGCAGCATCACGAGGCGCACATCCTGGCCTGCCTCGCCGAGCACGGCCTGGATGAGCGTCCGGCGCTGGGTGTCAGTTGGGATGGGACCGGCTATGGCCCGGATGGCACCGTCTGGGGCGGGGAATTCCTGCGTGTGACGCTCGATGGCTGCCAGCGGGTGGGGCATCTGCGGACGTTTCCGCTGCCGGGCGGCGACGCTGTCGCCCGCGAGCCGCGCCGGTCGGCGCTGGGGCTGCTCTACGCGCTGTACGGCGAAACGGTCTTCGAGCGTGACGATCTGGCAGCGCTGGCCGCTTTTTCGACCGAAGAGCGCGCCGTGCTGCGCCAGATGCTCCAGCGCGGCCTCAACGCGCCGCAGACGAGCAGCGCCGGTCGCCTGTTCGACGCAGTGGCGGCCCTGCTTGACCTGCGCCAGCGGGCGGCTTTCGAGGGGCAGGCGGCGATGGCGCTGGAGTTCGCCGCCGATGGCGTGGCGACGGATGAGGTGTATCCTTTTTCGGTCAATCGTGAGTATACTGGAAGTGATGCCGCGCCGGTCCTGGTCATCGACTGGGGTCCGCTGGTCGAGGCGCTGCTGGCCGACAAAGCGCGCGGCGTACCGCCAGAAGTGATGGCGGCCATTTTTCATAATACGCTGGCCGCGCTCATCGTGGACGTGGCGCGGCGAATCGGCGAGCCGATTGTCGCCTTAAGCGGCGGCTGCTTTCAGAATCGCCGCCTGCTGGCGCAGACCATCAAATGGCTGCGGGCGGCAGGTCTGCGCCCGTTGTGGCCGCGTCTGGTGCCGCCCAACGATGGCGGTATCGCTCTGGGGCAGATCGTGGCCGCTGCCCGTGAAACTGAACGTGTAACTGGAGGGAAGAGCTGATGTGTTTAGCTGTGCCGGGGATTATCGAAAGCATCGAAGACGCCGAACCGCTGATGCGCACTGGTCGGGTGAGCTTTGGCGGCATCATCAAAGAGGTCAACCTGGCTTATGTGCCAGAGGCCAAAGTGGGGGATTATGTGCTGGTGCATGTCGGCTTCGCGCTTAACATCGTGGACGAGGACGAAGCCGCCCAGGTGTTTGAGTATCTGCGCCAGATCGGCGAACTGGACGAGTTAGAAGAGACGGAGGCCCAGGGCGACGATGCGCTTCATTGACGAATACCGCGATCCCGAAGCCGCCCGCCATTTCGCCGAGGCGCTGCAGCGCATCACCACACGGCCCTGGACGCTGATGGAGGTGTGCGGCGGGCAGACTCACGCCATCGTCAAGTTTGGCGTCGATGATCTGCTGCCGCCGGAGATCACACTGCTGCACGGTCCTGGCTGTCCGGTGTGCGTGACGCCGGTGGAACTCATCGACCGCGCGCTGGAACTGGCGGCGCGCCCGGAGGTGATCTTCACCTCTTTTGGCGACATGCTGCGCGTGCCCGGCAGTGGGACCGATCTGCTGTCGGTGAAGGCCGCTGGCGGCGATGTGCGCATGGTCTATTCGCCGCTGGACGCCGTCAAAATCGCCCAGAAGAACCCGGACCGGCAGGTGGTGTTCTTCGCCGTTGGTTTTGAGACGACCGCCCCGGCCAACGCGATGGCCGTCTACCAGGCGCGGCGGCTGGGTGTGGAGAATTTCTCGCTGCTGGTGTCGCATGTGCTGGTGCCGCCCGCCATCGAGGCGATTCTGTCATCGCCGGAGCGGCGCGTGGACGGCTTTCTGGCGGCGGGTCATGTGTGTACAGTGGTCGGCTTCAGCGAATACGAGCCGCTGGCGACTCGCTATAAGGTGCCGTTCGTCGTCACCGGCTTCGAGCCGCTGGATATTCTTCAGGGCGTGTATATGGCGGTCAAACAGCTTGAAGAAGGCCGCGCCGAGGTCGAGAACCAGTACAGCCGGGCCGTCCAGCGCGAGGGCAATCTACCGGCGCAGCAGCTCGTCGCCGAGGTGTTCGAGGTGGTCCCGCGCAAATGGCGCGGCATCGGCGAGATCGCCCACAGCGGGCTGGGCCTGCGGCCGGAATACGCCGCCTATGACGCCGAACGGCGCTTTGATCTGGCGACCGGCCCGGTCGATGAATCCAGCGAGTGCATCAGCGGGCTGGTGCTGCAAGGGCTGAAGAAGCCGCACGAGTGCCCAGCCTTCGGCACGCGCTGCACGCCAGAGCAGCCGCTGGGCGCGACGATGGTCTCCAACGAGGGGGCGTGCGCGGCCTATTATCGCTACCGGCGCACGCCGCAGACCGTCACACAAGAGGATGCCAACTGATGGCCGACGACTTTACGCTGACCTGCCCGATTCCGATCTCACGTTATCCGCATGTGGTGATGGCGCACGGTGGCGGCGGCAAACTGATGCACGACCTCATCGAGCGCATGATCGCGCCCACGTTCGGCGGGCCGCTGGCCGAATCGCGCCATGACGGGGCCATGTTCCATATGGAGAATGGGCGGCTGGCTTTCACGACAGACTCGTATGTGGTGCAGCCGCTGTTTTTCCCCGGCGGCGACATCGGCAGCATGGCCGTTCACGGCACAGTCAACGACCTGTCGATGTGCGGTGCGCGCCCGCTGTACCTGAGCCTGGCGTTTATCATCGAGGAAGGACTGCCGATGGAGACGCTGTGGCGTGTGGTGCAGTCGGTGCGGCAGGCCGCCGACAACGCCGGCGTGCAGATCGTTACCGGCGATACCAAAGTGGTGGACCGGGGTAAGGGTGACGGCATCTTTATCAACACGGCGGGCATCGGTGTCATCGAGCACGATCTGAACATCGACCCGCGTCAGGTGCGGCCCGGCGATGTAGCCGTTCTCAGCGGCGACATCGGGCGGCACGGCATCGCCATCATGGCGACGCGCGAGGGGCTGGAATTCGAGAGCCACATCGAGAGCGACTCCGCGCCGCTGGCGGCAGCCGTGCAGCAGTTGATCGCCGCCGGGGTTGGCGTGCGCTGCCTGCGCGACCTGACGCGCGGCGGCCTGTCCAGCGCGCTGATCGAAATCGCCGAGGCGGCTGACGTCCATGTGCGCCTGGACGAGACGCGCGTCTCCGTGCGCGATGACGTGCGCGGCGCCTGTGAAATTCTGGGGCTGGACCCGCTCTACGTGGCTAATGAAGGGCGCTTTGTCGCTTTCGTCGATCCCGCCGACGCCGATCGCACGCTTGAAATCCTGCGGCAGCACGCGCCCGGCGGCGAGTCGGCGGCTGTCATCGGCACGGTTCTACCCGACGAGACGCCCGGCAGAGTCACGCTGCGCAGCGCCATCGGTGTGACGCGCAACGTGGACATGCTCAGTGGGGAGCAGTTGCCGCGTATCTGTTAGAGGCGTGGGGAAACAACAGCCGGGGCTTTGCCCCGGACCCCACACGGGGGTTAGGAACCCCCGTGACCCCCGTGCATTTCGTCGCCTGGCGACGAAATGGGCAAGAATGACGTTAGCGGTTGTAGAGAAGGACCAACATGCACGAAATGCCTGTCA
>CAZXCK010000088.1:0-18374 GCA_964639225.1 uncultured Anaerolineaceae bacterium
ACGCTATATCTTCACCACGTAGACAAAAACCGGGGCCTGTCTTTGCCGACAGGCCCCGGCGTGATTCCGGTTGAGCAGTAAACTAAGCCCAGGTAATCAGGTTGGGCAAAAAGCCCGATGGCAGCAGTTCGTGGCGGGGCATGACACGCACCGACAGGCCGCGATCGCCGCTGCTGGTATTGAGAACCTTACCGGTGTAGGTGTACTCGTTGGAGCCGTTGGCTTTCGCTGACTCCATCACGACACTGTCGCTTTCCTCGTCCTCGATCTCGCCGCGCGTGTTGAGCGGCCCGTAGTAGAGCTGCACTTCCACATCGTCCGGCGTCAGATCACCCAGGTTGATGACCGCCTGCACCTGAATCTCAGTGCCGACCTTCACCTCGTTGCCAGCGTTCACCAGCGACACCTTGCGGATCGCCACCTGATGCCAGACTTTTTCGAGATGGCTGCGCCATTCAGCGAATTTGATGGCGGTCTGCGCATCTGGCTCGCTCATGCGCGTCACCCGCTCGAAGGTGGGCATATAGAAATCTTCGGCGTATTCGCGTACCATGCGCCGCGTGTTGAAGTAGGGCGCCAGTCGCTGCATGGACGTTTTGACCTTGCTGATCCACTCGCGCGGCAGGGTGTCCTGAGTGCGGTTGTAGAACATGGGCACAATGTCCTGTTCCAGCACGTTGTACATGGCCTGCGATTCGATGTAGTCCTGATGTTCCCAGTTATCTTCGTCGTATTCCTCGCCGCTGCCGATGGCCCAGCCAACTTCCGGGCTGTAGCCTTCGTCCCACCAGCCGTCGAGGATGCTGCAATTGAGGCCGCCGTTGTAGATGACCTTCATGCCGCTGGTGCCGCTGGCCTCTTTGGGCCGGCGCGGGTTGTTGAGCCAGATGTCCACACCCTGCACCATATAGCGGGCGATGTGCATATCGTAGTTCTCCAGGAACACGATCTTATGGCGGAACTCCGGCAGGCGTGAGGTGTGGACAATCTCGCGGATAAGCGCCTTGCCGCCTTCATCGTGCGGGTGGGCTTTGCCAGCGAAGATGAATTGCACCGGGCGCTCCGGGTCGTTGATCAGTCGCTTGAGGCGTTCCACATCCTGGAAAAGCAGCGTCGCGCGTTTGTAGGTGGCGAAGCGCCGCGCAAAACCGATGGTCAGCGCGTCCGGGTTGAGTACCTCGTCGGCCATGTCGATCTCGGCCTGCGAAACGCCGCGTCGCTGTAACTGACGCCGCAGCCGCCGCCGGCAGAAGGCCACCAGCCGTTCGCGGCGGCGGGCGTGAGTACTCCACAACTCAGAGTCGGGGATGTTCTGCACCTCGGCCCAGATGTCCGGGTTGTCTTCTTCGGTGCGCCAGGCCGGGTGCAGATAGCGGTCGAACAGGCTGGCCATTTCGCCGCTGACCCAGCTCTGCATATGGATGCCGTTGGTCACCGACGAGATCGGAATTTCCTTGCTCGGTACACGCGGATACATCCACTGCCACATATGGCGCGAAACTTTGCCGTGCAGCCTGGCGACACCGTTGGCCATCGCCGACAGGTTCTGTGCTAACACGGCCATCGAGAACAGTTCGTAGTCGCCCATGTTCTCGCGGCCCAGGTCGATGAAGTCCTTGCGCGACAGACCCATCTCTCTGAAGTAATCGGTGAAGTGCTCGTCGATGAGGTCGAAGCCGAAGCGTTCCAGACCGGCGGGCACGGGTGTATGCGTGGTGAAGATCAGGCTGGCGCGGGTGACCTCGCGGGCCTGGTTGAAGGTCAGGTTCTGCTCGCGCATCGTCTGGCGGATGCGCTCCAGCGCCAGAAAAGCCGAGTGCCCCTCGTTCATGTGGCACACGTTGGGCCGCAGTCCCAGCACATCCAGCGCGCGGATGCCACCGATGCCCATCAGGATTTCCTGGCGGATGCGCGTGCGACGGTCGCCGCCGTACAGCCGGTCGGTGAGGTTGCGATCTTCCTCCAGTGTGTTTTCGGGGATGTTGCTGTCCAGCAGATACAGCGGGATGCGCCCGACCTGGATTTTCCATATCTGCGCGTAGAGCTTGCGCCCCGGCATGGGCACGTCGATCTTGATGGGCTTGCCGTCCGCGTCTCGCTGTAGTTCCAGCGGCAGGTTGGCGAAATCGTTGATGGGGTAGTTTTCCTGCTGGTAGCCATCGGCGTTAAGGTACTGCTGGAAGTAACCTTCCTGGTACAGCAGACCCAACCCCACCAGCGGCAGGTCGAGGTCGCTGGCACTCTTGAGATGGTCACCGCTGAGGACGCCCAGGCCGCCGGAATAATTCTGCACGCATTCCGTCAGGCCGAATTCCATCGAAAAATAAGCGATGGTGGGGCGCGTTTTCAGATGGCCGTAATGCTGGCGATACCAGGTATCTTTGGCTGCCATGTACGCCTCGAACGAGACCTCGGCCCGGTTGAGGTGTGCCATGAATGCCGGGTCTTTTTGCAGCATCTCCAGGCGTTCCTGGCTGATGAGGCCCAGCATCAAGACGGGGTTGTGCCCTGTCTTGTCCCACAGCTTCTGGTCCAGACGACGCCACAGCGTAGTGGTCTCGTTGTCCCAGGTCCAGCGCAAGTTGTAGGCCAGTTTGTACAGTGCCTGCATGGGTTCTGGCAGGTTCGGCACTACATTAATCGTTGCGACGGGTTTTATCATGTAGCTTCTCCAGTCGTTTTTCTGATGAGTGGCTGCAAGCGGGCCAGGCCGGATTCCGGCTCAAATGGACCCCTATGAATTCCACCGAGACAAGCATAGCGCAGTTTTCGTGACGTTGGCAATACTGAGCGAACGCTCTGCGACTGTTCGGCGCGCGATTGCATCCTGACAGCAGGGCTTAAAACCATCTTCCCACTCTATCGAATTGTGTTAAAATGGCGCAGCCTGGATGCTTGCTTACAGGCGGATACTGTGAACCTGTGTTGAGGAGACGCACATGCTGAAAAAAGACAGCCTGAGCAAGGGTAAGGTCGTCAAAGTGACCTTTTATACCCACAAACTGCCAGAAGCCAAGTCTGTCTACCTGGTTGGAGACTTCAACGATTGGAACGAACAGTCGGACCCTATGGAGAAGCTCAAAGACGGTCGCTATAAGCTGGCGCTCAAGCTGGAACCGGGCCAGGAATACCAGTTCCGTTATCTTGTGGACGGCGAATGGCACAACGACTGGGAAGCTGATAAATACTCAGTGAACCCCTTCAGCGGTGACAATTCGGTCGTCATCACCTGACAGATTGTCTGTCTTGCAGGTTGAATCGCAGCGGCCCCGCTCCACACAGAGACGGGGCCGTTTTTGATTGGATGGCGGTTGGCCGCTGTCTACATCCCGACGCGCTTGCCGTCCGACACGGACTGGTTTTCGAAGCTCCTGAAGTCTTCCGGGTGCAGGTCCGTCCCCAGAACGACGTTGCGGCCTATGGTGAAGCCCGGCGGAATCTGCGTGTTTTTGCCGACGCAGGTGATGCCCAGGTCGGTAGCGCCCTGGTCGATGCGCCCGATACGCGAGTTCGTGCCGATGACGCTGATCTTGTCCAGGATGCAGCGTTCCACCACTGCCCCGGCCTCGATGTAGGCGTCGTTGAGGATGATCGACTCGCGGATGACCGCGTTCGGGCCGACATGCACTCCCGGCGAAATCACTGACCGCTCGATAATGGCGCCGTCGGCGACCACCGCGCCATCCGACACCAGGCTGTCGCGGATGTTGGCGTCGCAATGTATACGCACCGGCGGGCGCTCTTCGCTGCGGGTGTGGATGACCCAGGTGCGGTCGTTAAGGTTCAGCGACGGCGGCTGGTTCAGCAGGTCCATGTGGGCTTCCCAGTAGGCGTCGATGGTCCCCACGTCGATCCAGTACCCGCCATAAGGGTAGGCGAAGACGTCCATGTTCTGCTCGACCATGTAAGGCACGATGTCTGTGCCGAAGTCGTGGCGCGAGTCCTTGCGCTCGTGATCAACCCGCAGCATCTCTTCCAGTACGGTGTAATTGAAAACGTACACACCCATGCTGGCCAGGTCGCCGGGCGGGTTGGCCGGCTTCTCCACGAAGTCGCGCACACGATACTCGTCGTCCACGTCCAGGATGCCGAAGCGGCTGGCTTCTTCGATAGGGACGCGAATGGTGCACACGGTGGCGTCGGCGCGCTTCTCGCGGTGGAATTCGATCAGCACGTCGTAGTCCATCTCGTAGATGTGATCGCCAGACAGGATCAGCACATACTCCGGGCGACCGTGCCGCACGAAGTTCAGGTTCTGGATGACGGCGTCGGCGGTTCCGGCGTACCAGTCGGTATCGTAGTACCCCTTGAACGGCTGCAAAATCTGGACACCGCCGGTAAACGACCGGTCCAGGTCCCAGGGGCGCCCGCGCCCGATGTGGTCGTTGAGGCTGTGCGGGCGGTACTGTGTCAGAATGAGAACATCGAAAATATTGGAGTTGACGCAGTTGCTCAGGGTGAAGTCGATAATCCGGTACTTGCCGGCGAAGGGCACGGCGGGCTTGGCTCGCTTCTGGGTGAGGATGGTCAGACGTGTACCGGCTCCACCGGCCAGAATGACGGCTTTGACTCTCACGGCGTTTTGTCCTCTCTAATGATTTTTCGAACGTTTGGAAACAGCTTTTTCATACAGATCAATATAATGATGGGCGCTGGCGTCCCAGCTAAAGTCGCGCTGCATCGCGTTGCGCTGCATGCGTTGCCAGACGTCTGGCCGCTGACGATAGACATCCAGCGCCCAGCGCAACGTTCCCAGCACCGCGTCGGGCTGCTGCCAGCTAAAGACGAAACCGGTGCTGCGCTCACCGTCCAGGCTGTCGTAGTTATCGACCGTGTCGGCCAGGCCGCCCGTTTCGCGTACCAGCGGCAGCGAGCCGTAACGCATGGCGATCATCTGGCTCATGCCGCACGGCTCGAAGTGGCTGGGCATCAGGAACAGGTCGCTGCCGGCGTAGATGTGCTGGGCCACAGCCGCATCGTATTGCAGCAGGCAGCGCGCCCGCCAGTTGAAATCGCCGCACAGGCGGCGCATGCCTTCTTCCAGTTCGGGTTCGCCGGTCCCCAGCAGAATAAACTGCGCGTCAGTATCCAGCAGCAGCCGTCGCAGCGCAGGCAGCGCCAGATCAAACCCCTTCTGCCAGACCAACCGGCTCACCGCGCCGATCACCGGCACGTCGGCTCGTTGTGGCAGTCCCAGACCGGCCTGCAATTCGCGCTTATTGGGCGGTCGCTGTGTGACGAAGTTATCCACGTCGAAATTGTTATCCAGCAGAGGATCGGTGGCCGGATTCCACAGCTCGGTGTCGATGCCGTTGAGAATGCCATACAAATCGGCGACGCGCGTGCGGATCAGGCCGTCCAGGCCGTAGCCCATATACGGGTACTGAATCTCGATGGCGTAGCGCGGGCTAACGGTGGAGACGATGTCCGAATAGGCGATGGCGATGGCCATCATGTTGTCGTTGAGGCCGCGACTGTTCAGCTCCGGGTGATGCCGCCCCGGAATGCCGGCCTTCCACAGCCAGCCACCCACATGCTCGCCCTGGTAGGCCAGGTTGTGAATACTCAGCAGCGACGCCAGATTGCGCCAGATGGGTGTTTGCTCGTAGGCTTTGATGAGAAACGGCAGCAGGCCGCTGTGCCAGTCGTTGACGTGCGCCACATCCGGGAACCAGTCCATGCGGACGTGGAGCTGCCACATCGCCGCCATGACGAGCTGGTTAAAGAACGTAAAGCGCGGCGAGTCCCAGTCCCAGACGCTGTAGACTGTTTCCTCACTGCCGAAGTACGGCCAGGACTGCACAAAATAGTAGGGCACGCCATCGTGAACGGTGGTATACACGCGCACGTCGGCGTTGCCTTCCTGGTGGGGCATGGTGAAGTTAAACAGATGGCTGATGTTGTGTTTATTGTGGCTGATGAAGCCATAACCCGGCATGATGACGCGCGCGTCCACGCCCAGTTGGCGCAGCGCCTGCGGCAGCGATCCGACAACATCGGCCATGCCACCCACTTTGGCGAAGGGGACGGCCTCTGTGCTGACAAATAACACCTTCAAGATAGACGGCTCCTTTGCGTGATGGGAGCGTGACCGTGCTGTATATTCGCTTTCCAGCCAGCCTATATTCTAACAGGGAATTGTTGGGTGTCGAAAAAATGGGCATGCGTGGACAGGCACAGGCCGGCGGGGATCGTCTCGCCGCCGGCCTGTCCGTTTTACTGCCTCTATTTGCGGAAAACGCGATAGTCGATGTCCGGGAACACCTTATCCAGTTCGTACAGTTCGGCAGCCAGCTCGGTGTCTGTCTGGCCGGATTCCAGTTTGTCAGCCAGCTTGTTGAAGCGTTCCAGGTGCTGGCTGAAGCGCTGGATAGCGTATTCGCGGGCCTGGCCGGTCGTCACCAGGAAAGGCCAGTCCGAGCTTTGCGCCAGCAGCACCTCGCGCGCGGCCTGCGCCAGCATCTGCGCCTCGTCCGGGGTCGGGTCGATATAGCGATTGGCCAGGGCTTCCATGCGCGCTTCCATCTCGTGGATGGGCTGCCACATCCAGCGGGTTTCGCCGTTGTCCCACGTGAAGTGATTGCCACCCGCGCCCCACGAGCTTTCCGGCAGATGCAGCACCTGCCGGGGCGGGTGCTCGCTCACGAAGTCGCTGGCCGTTGTCAGTTCGACGTCGGGATTATTCGCCAGATGACGCAGCACCTTGCCCAGCCAGTTGATGCCTTCGAACCACCAGTGACCGAACAACTCGGTGTCATAGTTGGACGAGATCAGGCCGTATTCGGCGGTGTCGTTGTGGTACTCGCGCAGCAGATCGCCCACCAGATGCGCGAAATGTTCGGCGTGCTGCTCCACCTTGTAAGCCGCCCATTCGGGGTGGTAGTAATCCTTGTGGGCCAGGTCGGTCTTAGCGCCTGTAACGCGCCAGTATTGCAGGCCGCTGGTGCCCGCCTTTTTGTGGAATTCGCGGTAATCGAAGTCGCCAGGGTAGCCCCAGTCCGCGCTCCACACCTGCTGGCCGGTGCGGTTGTTGCGTCCAATGACAGCCACGCCGGAATGCTGCTCGGATTCTGGTCCCTGCACCGTCTCGCTGACATAATACGGGTGGTAAGTGGTCACGTCGCGGCGGGGTGTGAGGTAGGTCGGCGATGCCGGGATCACATAGCGCCGCTTGATGTCGCCATACGGGCCGATCACATCGCCAGCCGCCACGCCCACCGGTGCGCCGCCGGTGATGGTGTGCGTCTCGCTGAAGAACACCTTCAGGCCGTTCTCGGCCAGGTAGCTCTCGATGCCGGGGCGCACGCTGCCATCGGGGTTGACATAGGCCGGGCGATAGGCGCACTCCGGCAGCCAGATGCCGCGCGGCTCGCGTCCGAACATCCGTTTGTAGCTGCTGATGCCGGTCTTGATCTGCGCGTTGATCGAACTGTCGCGGCCCAGCAGCGGCAGATAACCGTGTGTGGCGGCGCTGGTCGTGATCTCGATGTAGCCCTCGTCCTGCAACTGGCGAAAAGCTCCGATGATGTCCCGGTTGAAGCGCTGGTTAAAGGCTTTTTTAATGCTCTGGTACCAGTTTTTGTACCACTCCGCCAGATAGTGCAGATGCGGGTCGGCGGTGGTCTCGCTGCCGGGGGTGTTCGGTTCGCTGCCAGGGAGCGCCGCCATACCCGATTCTTCGTCGTCCTCGGCATCGTCGCTGTCTGGCTCGGCCTGCGGGCGGGTGCTGCCGTTTTCGACGGTGGCGCTCTCGTCGCCGAAATAGGCGATGTCTTTGGTCGCGGCTTCAATCCGTTCATCCAGGAACTGATCGAAGTGGTCCAGCACCAGCGCGTCGGCCAACTGCTCGGCCAGAATCGGGGTGATGCCTACGGTCAGCTTATAGCGGACGCCTTCTTCCTTGAGGTCGTAGAGGGTTTGCAGCAGGGGGATGTAAGTTTCGCTGGCTGCCTCGTGGATCCATTCTTCCCCGTGTGGCCAGCGCCCGGCCAGCCGCGCATACGGTAGATGACTGTGCAGGACAAATGTAAATGCTCCTATTGCGCCCACAAAAATTCTCCTGAATACGTTTGACGGTTACTGGCAAGATTCTATCTTCGATCACGAACGTTGCAAGGTAAACCTTGTTATGAAATGGGTAATACCATCGTGAAAACGCTGCCTTCGCCTGCCAGGCTGCGCACCGTCAGGAAGCCGCCGTGCGCCTCGGCGACCGTGTGCGCGATAAACAGGCCCTGTCCCAGCCCTCGCGGGTCGATCAGCTTACCGGCGGTGTTGCGAGCCTTGCCCCGGTAGAATCGCTCAAAGATATGCGGCATGTCCGCCTCGCTGATGCCCACGCCGCTGTCCTCGACTTCGAGCGCGACGCTGTGCGCGTCGCCATCTGCCAGGCTGGCCGCGACGACAATATAACCACCGGACTCGGTATAGTGGATGGCGTTCTGCACCAGGTGACCCAGCGCCCAGCGCAGATGCTGTTCGTCGCCCTTGAGGTTGAGCCGGTCGGCATCGCGCACAAACACCATGATTTCCAGCCGCTTTCTCTTGATCTCCGGCGCTGCGCCGTTGACCACACTCCAGATCAGCGACTCCATTTCAACCGGGTCGTGACGGATGCTGAACGTGCCCGCGCTCATCTCCGAGACGTCCAGCAACTCAATGACCATGCGGTTGAGGATGTCCACGTTGCGGCTGAGGGCTTCCAGCAGACGCCGGTCCGGCATGGTATCCTGCTCGCTGCCCATCAGCACCTCGCTCATCCCCTTGATGACCGTCATCGGGGTTTTGAGTTCGTGCGAAATGGCGGTGACAAACTGATCCTTCAGCCGGTCGGCCAGGGCATCGCGGGTGATATCGCGCAGCACGATCATCGTGCCCTGCCGTTCACCCTGGCTGTTGGCGACGGCAGCCACCTGTGCCCCCAGCACCTGATTGCGCACGCGCACCCGCTCCGGCTCTCCCAGCGGCACGATCTCGCTGTCCAGCGTGGTGACGTCGCGGTAGGTGTCGAACAGGCTGCCCAGCTCGCCCTGTACGACCTCGTTTTCTCGGCCCAGAAGCTCGCGGGCGGCGCGGTTCATGAAGACCAGCTTGCCGTCCATATCCTGCATAATGACGCCCTCTGGCAGCGCCGCCAGCATCCCATGCAGGCGTTCGAGTTCGATCTCGTGCTTTTCCAGGTTGCGCCGCAGTTGTTTGTTCTGCTCGCCCACGCGCCGGGCCGTCTCGATCTTGTTTTGCAGCTCGCGCCGGCGATCCTGGCGTGCCTGGCTGATGCCCTCGTCGTCACCGCGACGAACCAGCCCGCCATACAGACGGTTGAAAAGGCGCTCGGTAGCGGCACCAAGCTGGTTGACACGCTGGATAACACCGCCGATTTCCTGCGGGTCGTGGGGCGGCGGCTGGCTGCTCATGGGTTCTGCTGCTTCCGCTTCTGCTCGATGATGTCGTGCAGAACCACATGCAGCCGGTCGAAATCCGGCAGCGGTTTGTTGATGACGTGGTCGATGCCATATTCCCGGCGCATTTTCTCCATTTCGTCCTCGCTCATTACGAAGGCGGTCATCATGACGATGGCGATGTTCTGCAGGGCTGGTATGGCACGCATCCGGCGCGCGATCTCGTTGCCGCGCTTGCCCGGCATGCGAATGTCCATCAGCGCGAATTCGGGCAGCGCGCCATTGTGTTTACCGGCTTCCACTTCGTCCAGCCAGTCCCACAGTTTCTGCCCGCTGTCGAACGTCAGGGCGGTGTGACCCCACACCTGGCACATCATCGCAACCAGGTTACGAATATCGGCTTCGTCTTCGGCGATTAACCAGATCAAGCTAGCCCCCTGATCATCAAAGAAGGTCCGTCAGATTATGTCCCTAGTATAACGCTTAAATCATCACGCAGACAGTTGACGGACGGCGGCGGCGATTGTGCATAATATCTGGATGTGTTGTGTTTGCTTAATGCGCCCGATGAACTTATCATTGTAAGGTGGTATGTGAGCAGTTGGAACGTGGTTTGACCATGCGGCAGGCCACAGGAAAGGTGGCGCGGTTTTGTCGACTTGGATGGTTGTCGAGGACGAGCCGGACATCTACGATGTTCTGCTGGCGATGTTCGGCATCTGGGGAATCGAAGGTGTCGCGTTCGTCGATGGCGAAGAGGCCGTCGCCTGGATCGACGATGTGGACCATAAGCGTTTTGTGGGCGAACTGCCAGAGTTGGCAATTCTCGATATTCGCCTGCCGGGCGACATCGAAGGCCACCAGGTCGGCGAGCGTCTGCGCAACAGCCCGGTCCTGCGCGATATGGCGATTGTGCTCATCACCGCGTACAAACTGGCTCCGGATGCCGAAGCGGCTATCAGGCAGCAGGCAGGCGCTGATGCGCTCATCTATAAGCCGCTGCCCAAGTTCACCGAGTTAAAGCAGTCTCTGGAGGCGGTGCTGGCGAAGCGGCGCGCCCAGCGTTTGGACGAGTCGCCGTCAGCGCCCGCTGCTGATGACAAATCGCCCGTCACCGAATCTGCCGCGCCACCCCAGCCGAAACCCCGTCGCCGGATCATCAAACGGCGTAAGGTACGCAGCAGGACATCTGGCAGCGCATCGACTGCGAAATCCGATAGCAGGTCTACCGCTAAGGCCAGTGAGCGCGACACACGCCCCGGCAAAGACAGTACGGCCAGACCGGATAAGGACTGAGACCAGGACAACCCACCATGACGAACTCTCTGCGCAACGTCGCGCCGGCCCAGGCGTTGGCCCGGCGGGCACGACGTCTCATCCAACTGGCTTTTGTCACCGTCTCCGCCGGGATTTTCTTCGCCATTGTGGGGCTGGCGCTGTACGTCGTGCCACTGACGGCCAATTCCAGCGGTGCTTTTGCCCTGTTCGACACTGGGCGCGCCCTGTTCTTTTACGGCGGCGTCATCCTGAGTCTGGTCGGTGTCGGTCTGGCGGTGCGGGCCGTCACCTGGCGCCGGGAGAACGAACCCGCCCGCCAGACCGGGCGCGCGCTGGCCCCGCACCTGGACTCGCGTTATATCTTCATCCGCAACCTGAGCCGGCGCGGGCTGGGCTATGTCGATGCCGTGCTGGTTGGCCCGGCGGGCGTGCTGGTCTTTCGCACAGTGGATATGCAGGGCACATTCCTCAACGAGGCTACCAAATGGCTGCGCCGCAGCCGCCAGGGATGGCAGCCCATGCGCCTGACCAGCCCCACCGAGGAACTGATCGACGACATGCGCAGCATGCGCGAGTATCTGGCGCGGGCCGAGCTGTACGACATACCCATTTTCGGCGTCGTCGTCTTCACGCAGGAGCCGCCGCTGGCCCGCTTCCAGCTCAGAAACCCGGTGATGCCGGTTGTGCATCTGTCGCAGTTGCCCGCCCGCCTGCGCGAGTTTTACCTGAATGGCGAACGCCTGAACGCGACGACTGTGCAGCGCATCGAAGCCATGCTCTATGAAGGCTGATCGTCGCCAGAGCAGAGGTTAAGGTTGTGTCATCATGAGTGTCGATATTCTGCTGGCGCCGGTGGGAGCCGGTAAGACCGAGGTCGTTCTCGACCGGCTGACCGCACTGCTGGCTCAACAGCCGCTGGCGCGGGTGTGGGTGCTGCTGGCCTCGCGCCGCCAGCAGGACGCCTTCCGCGAGCGCCTGGTGCAGCGCACCGGCATCGCCTTCAATGTCGAGTTCTTCAACTTCTACGAACTCTACCAGCGCCTGCTGGACCTTGACCGCCAGCCGCAGCGCCTCATCTCCGAGACGGCGCGTCTGGCTCTGCTGCGCGAGCTGCTGCGCAGCCTGCGCCCGCAGCTTGAGGTGTATCACACCATCGCCGACCGGCCCGGTCTGGCGCGCATCGTCATCGATTTCATCGACGAGCTGAAGCAGAATCAGGTGCAGCCGGAAGATTTCGCCGCTGCCGCCGCCACCCCCCGCGATCACGATCTGGCGCTCATCTACCGGGCTTACCAGCAGCGGCTCATCGAGCACAGGCTTGCCGACCGCGAAGGGCAGGGCTGGCTGGCCGTCGAGGCGCTGGACCGCAACCGCCAAATTGTCACCGCCGTAGACTGGCTCATCGTCGATGGCTTCGACCAGTTTACGCCGGTCCAGGCGGCGCTGCTGGCCGAGCTGTCGGCGCAGGTGACCGGGTCGCTGGTCACGCTGACGACCATCCCCACCCGCCAGCACACCGCCGGCAGACGCTTCGCGGCGGCGCTGGACCGCCTGCGCTGGCACTTCGACCGGCGCGGTGTCCCATACCGCGAGGAGACGCTTGCCGCCAGCATGGATGCCGTTCGCCACATCGATTTGCAGCGGCTGGTGGCCGACATATTCCAGCCGGGGCCGCCCGTGCCCAGTTCCGGCGGTCTGGCGCTGCTGGAAGCGCCCGACCCGGCAGCCGAGGTCGGCGCGGTGCTGCGCCACGTCAAACGGCTGCTGCTGGCCGGCGATGGTACCACCCCCGACGATATCCTGATCGTCCTGCGCGACTGGGAGCGCTACCGTGTGCATTTCAGCGCGCTGGGCCGCCAGTACAATCTGCCCTTGGCCCTGCATTACGGCGAACCCCTGGCCGAGAACCCGGCCATCGTCGCCCTGCTGGACGTGCTGCGCCTGCACGAGATCGACTTCCGCCGCCGCGAACTGCTGGACGTGCTGCGTTCACCGTATTTCAAAGTGCCCGGCGTAGATGCCGCTGCCGCCGACCTGCTGGACCGGCTGGCGCGCCAGATGCTGGTGATTGGTGGGCGGCAGGCCTGGCTCGACACGCTGGCTTTCGCCGGTCAGCCGCTGGCCGATGAGGACGGCGAGCCAGTCGAAACCACCGCCGATGCGCAGCAGCTCGCCGATCTGCGTGTGGCGCTGGCCGACTTCTTCGATGCCGTCACGCCGCCGCCACAGGCCGACATGGCGACCTACGTCGCCTGGTTGGAGAAGCTGCTGGGCGCTGATCCCCATCTGGAACCGGAGCCGGACGAACTCGCCGAGGCCGCGTCCTACAGCCTGAATTTACTGGCTTGCCTGCGCGACGATCACGCGCCGCTGCCTGTGATTGCCCGTGACATCACCGCCGCCCAGGAGTTCAAGCGGGCGCTGCGTGGTTTGCTGGCCGCCGAGGCGCTGGCGCGGGGTATGTTCGCCGCCGCCGACCTCACCTGGGACGATTTCCAGGCGGCGCTGCTGGCCGCTGTCGGGCGCGCTGCCGTCAATCCGCGCCCGGACCACAGCGGGCGCGTGCTGGTCACATCGGCCACTGACGCGCGCGGACTGCCGCACCGCCACGTTTTTATTCTGGGCCTCAGCGAAGGCATATTTCCCACCCGCACGCCCGAAGACCCGCTCTACCTCGACAGCGAGCGCCGCGCCCTGCGCGCCGCCGGGCTGACGCTTGACAGCCAGGCCGAGCGCAGCGCCGATGACGGCCTGTTCTATGAGCTGATCTGCCTGCCGCGCGACACGCTGATCTGCTCCCGGCCCACGCTCGACAACGGCGAACTGTGGCCGGCCAGCGCCTTATGGCAGGCGGTGACAGCGGTTTTCGCCGACAGCGACGCCCTCATCGCCCGCGACCGGCTCAAAGTCGGCCGGACGCTGCCCGCCGCCGGTGTCGCCACCCGCGCCGAGGCGGCCATCGCTGTTGCTGCCGATAGCGCCAGCGACTCACCGGCTGCGCGCTGGCTGCGCGTTCACCAACCGGCTTACTGGCAGCACATCCGCGAAGCCGCCGCCGTCGAGCGCGACCGCCTGGACGGTGCAAGTCGCTATCCGCAGCACAACGGCAGGCTGAACCAGCCGCACCTCATCGAGCGTGTCGCCGCGCTGCTGGGTCCGTCGCGCCAGTGGAGTGCTAGCCAGCTCAACGATTACGGCGTGTGCGGTTTTCGTTTCTTCGCCGGGCGGCTGCTGGGCCTGGAGAGCCTGGTCGAACCGGAGATTGGCATGGACGCGGCCCAGTTCGGCAGCATCAATCACGCCATCCTGGAGCAGACGTACCGCTATTTTCAGGAGCGCGAGCTGCCCATCGTCCCGGCCAACCTGGAGCTGGCGCTGGAACAACTGGAGATCGCCGCCCATGATGTTTTCGCCGATGCCCCGATGCGCTTTGGCTTCAGGCCGTCGGCGACCTGGCCCCAGGAGCAACAGGTCATCCGCCGCCGCCTGCGCGCGCTCGTCGAGCAGGACTTCAGCGACAGCCCGCTCAACAAGCTGGCGGCTTCCGGTGATGCGCGCGTGCCGTACCAACTGGAAGCCGCGTTCGGCTACTTCGCCGGGCAAGCGCCGGGCACACCCGTATCGGTTCATTTAAGCGATGAAGCCGGTTCGCTGCGCGTGCGCGGTTTCATCGACCGCATCGACCTCGTGGGCGACCGCCTGTACGTCGTCGATTACAAATCCGGCTCGACCAAAATCGACGTGAAGGAACTGGCCGAGGGCCGCAACTTCCAGATGATGGTTTACCTGGAAGCCATTCGCGCGCTGGCCGCCCGCATGGATGAACCGCTGCGAGTGGGCGGCGGGCTGTTCTGGCACATCGGCAGCCGCGAAACCAGCGGTGCCATGACCTTCAGCGATGGCGAACCGGAGGAGATCGCCATGGCGCGCCAGCATCTGGCGGGGTATATCACGGCGGCGCGTCGTGGCGATTTCGCCACCCACGCCAACCGGCCCCAGCAGGGCCGCTGCGTGAGTTACTGCGAGTTTTCCCAGCTATGCCGCATCAGCAATCAGCGACGGGCGTAACCGCCCGGAAAGGAACAATCCGATGGAAGGAGCCAGTCCACCAGGAGTCAAGAGCATGAACTTTCACCAGGCGAAAGCCGCTTTGATGGATGGTTACACCCGTGCCGGTCTGGAGATCGTACACCGGGCCGACACCGAATTTGTCGTCAGCTACAACGGCATACCGTTCGTCGTCACCGGCGACGACATCGACGACTACGCGAGCTGCTCCAATGTGCGCACACGCGGCGAGGCCAGACCGGTCGAGTGTAGTCTGGTATCGCCGGACTACCGCGAGCATGTTGTACATCCCCTGGACCCCATCCGCTGGCGTTACCTGCCGCCGCTGGAACTGGGCTTCGTCTTCGGCGATCCCGAAGGCGACGAGATGTACGCCACCGTCGGCGCGGCCTCGACAGCCTTCGTCAACTTCTTCCGCTTCGACCCGATGTATCTGTCCATCTGCCTGGAACGCATGGCGCGCGCCCCGGTCAGCGAGCGCCCGCTGGACATCCGCGAGGGTTTCTACCGCCCGCCGACCATCCGCGTGCATCGTATGGGGCAGCCATCGACAGCGGCGGCGCTGCGCATGTCGTCGCAGATCATCGACTACTGCCTGTTTGAGCTGTCGTACCTCAAGCATCTGCCGGTGGGGCTGGCGTCGGAGTGGCCGGCGCGTCGCCGCCTGCAGGACGATGGCTTCAAGTTCGGCCCGGAATTCGAAGGCAACACGCTGCCCATGCCCCCGGCCAGCTTCAACGCCGATGTTATCCAGTTTTACCAGCTTGGCAGCAGCAGCCGGATTCCCGTGCTGCAATTCTGGGGCTTCTACCAGGTGCTGGAATATTACTTCGTGCGCGTCAGCGACGAGTCGCTGCACCGTGATCTGGCCAACCGCCTCAAAGACCCGCGTTTCAAACCGACGCCGACGCAGCTCAGCCGGTTGGTGCAGGATGTCGTCGATCATATGGACGTGATGGACAAAACGCAGATGCTGCTCAACGTGCTTGAGCGTTACGTGGACCCCGACGACGTGATCGAGTTCATCCAGGCTTACCAGGACTACCTGGACGACGAGCTTTACACGCGGCGGCGGCGCGTATTCGGTGAGGATATCCAGGTGCGGCTGGACCCCGACACCGTGCTTGAGATGGTCGCCCGCACGGTGATGGCGCTGCGGCAGGCGATGGTCTACTCGCCGGACCGCTTCTCGCGGACGGCGCGCGGCGTCTCGTTTGACCAGCTCACCGACTTCGTGCGGCTGGAGATTCCGCTGCTCAAGTTCCTGGCGGAGCGGGTGATTATCGGGTCGGCCTCATGACGGCAGGCGTCACAACGTCAGGCTTCACGCCCGACCAGGAACGGGCCGTCCGCATCACCGACCGCAACCTGATCGTCAACGCAGGGGCGGGTTCCGGCAAGACGCGCGTGCTGGTCGAGCGTTATCTGGCGCTGCTGGCCAAGAATCCCGACTGGCCGCTCAACGCGCTGGTCGCCATCACCTTTACGCGCAAGGCTGCCGGTGAGATGCGCGACCGCGTCCGCCGCGAACTCGAAGCGCGACTGGCCACCACCGCCGGTACACCGGAGTCTGAACGCTGGGCGGCGCTGCTGGCCCAGGTGGATAGCGCCCGCATCGACACCATTCACGGCCTGTGCGCGGCGGTTCTGCGGGCCAACGCCGCCGAAGCCGGCATCGACCCGGAGTTCGCCGTGCTCGACGAAGCCGAAGCGCCGGTGCTGCTGGCCGATGTCATCGACGCTGAACTGGCGCGCATCGCCGCCGAGGGGCACCCGGCACTGGCCCTGTTCGCCGAATACCCCGCCGCCGACATCCGCGCCGTACTCGAGGATCGGGCGCTGCTGGCCGAATGCCCCGATCTGCCGCCGGACGTCGATCTGCTGGTGGCTTGGCAGCAGGCATGGCTCGACCAGTGCCGTACCGCCGCTGATGATCTGCTGGCCGGGGTCGATGAGTCGCTGGTTGGCGCGATCATGGCGGCGCTGCCGCCTGACGATAAACTGGCCGACAACTGGCGCATCTGCCACCGCTGCCTTGAAGGGCTGCGAACCGGTGCGGTCCATCCGGCGCTGCTGGACCTGGCCGCCATCAACCTGAGTGGCAAAGGCAAAAAAGCGAACTGGTCCGACGAATCGCTGCTCGAAGATGCCCGCGTCGCCCTCAAAGTTATTCGGGACAAGGCTAAGGACGCGGTTGAGGCCATCGGTGCGGGCGCGCCCGCCGACAACCCGCTGGACCAGCGCGCCGCCGAACTGATTCCGCTGTGGGTGGCGCTGATCCGGCGCGTGCGCGCTGCCTACCAGCACGAGAAAGACCGCCGCGACGCCCTCGACTTCGACGACCTGGAACGCCTGACCAGTGACCTGCTCGACCGGCACGTGCATGTACGGGCGCGCTATCGCGGCGTCGAGTTTCGCCATCTGCTGGTGGACGAATTCCAGGATACCAACGCGGCTCAGTGGCGTATCGTGCAGGGGCTGGCCGGGCTGGAACGCCCCGGCTCGCTGTTTGTCGTCGGCGACCCCAAGCAGAGCATTTACGCCTTTCGCGGCGCGGATGTGAGCGTGTTCGGCGCGGTCCGCGACCAGATCACCGGCAGCGGCGGCCTGGAGATTCCGTTGGCGACGTCGTTCCGCACCCACGCGCCGCTGGTGGCGTTTTTCAATAGGCTGTTTGGGCGGCTGCTGGTGCGCGACGAACGGAGTCCGGTGGCGGCTTACCAGGTCGAGTTAGGCGACGAACTGGTGGCGCACCGTGTCGACGCGCCCCACGAAAGCCCGCACGTCGAGCTGCTGCTCATCGGCAAGAACGCCGCCAACGTCGACGCCGACCTGAGCGCCGACGAGCGCCGCACCTGGGAATCCGCCGAGATCGCGGCGCGCCTGCGCGAACTGGTCGCGGCGGAGACGCTGATCCACGACCGGCACGCGGGCGGGCTGCGTCCGCTGACCTACGGCGACATCGCCGTGCTGTTCCAGTCACGCACCAAAATCGCCATCTACGAGACGGTGTTCAAGGCGGCGGGTCTGCCATTTGTGACCATCGCCGGGCAGGGCTATTACAGCCAGCAGGAAGTGTGGGATTTGCTCAACCTGCTGCACGCGGTCTATAACCCGGCGGACGATCTGGCGCTGGCGGCGGCGCTGCGCTCGCCGCTGTTCAACCTCAGCGATGACGCTTTGCTGGCGCTGCGCCTGCCCGCCGGTGACGCCCGCCGCACGTTGTGGGAATCGCTGGCCGAACCGCCGGATGACCTGCCCGCCGGCGAACGGTCGCCGGTGGCGTTCGCCTATAACTGCCTGGCGGACCTGCGCGAACTGGCCGGGCGCGTCACCATCGCCGAACTACTGCGCGAAGCCCTGGAACAGACCGGCTATCTGGCCGTGCTCTCCGGGCTGCCCAACGGCGCGCAGCGGCGCGGCAACGTCGAGAAGCTGCTGGACAAAGCACACAGCAGCGGCAGGGTGACGCTGGGCGCGTTCACCGCTTACCTGCGCGACCTGAGCGAGCGCGAAGTCCGCGAGGGCGAGGCGGTGGTCCAGGTCGAGGACGCCGTCAGCCTGATGAGCGTCCATGCCAGCAAGGGCTTAGAGTTCCCGCTGGTGGTGCTGGCCGATACGTCGTGGCAG
>CAZXCK010000089.1:0-18070 GCA_964639225.1 uncultured Anaerolineaceae bacterium
TCCTGCCCGGATGAAAAACGCATGCCTTCGATCAGATGGTGGATGGCTTTCACGCGGAACTGCCGGTCGTGGCAGGCCGCCATAAACTGATCGATGATCTTGCGCGTCTTGTCGTCGGGCGCCAGTTCATAGATAAGCAGTCCGGATACCTCGGTAGCGTTCAGTACGTTGACATGGACCAGATCGTTTAGCTCCCCTCGAATGGCCGCAGCGTCGCGCCCGGTGTAGCGAGCGATGTTTTCTGCCGTGTCTCTCGTGTGGGGGTTATCGTGGAAAAATCGCACCAGATCCCACTTGATAAACGAGTTGACTTTGTTACGCAGAAAATCACGGATTGCCTCGTCGATCTTGTCTTGCGTTGATCCAGTCAAACTTGACCTCGCCATATGCTAACTGCTCGCTTTCGCTTGATAGGCCCGCTGCCTCTGGCGTGCTGTTTGTGTCAGGCCGCCAGACAGCAGGCTGCTTACACTACACATCGCGTTAACCTGTGAGAGAAATGGGAGCGAGTGCCAGCGGACAACCGCCCCCTGATGACAGCATATGCCTGATGGTTCTGAACTCAGGCGGTCTTGCTGTCCCGGTCCTGTTTGTAGTGACAGTGCTTGTACTTCTTGCCACTGCCACACCAGCATGGATCGTTGCGGCCCAGCTTGCTGGTGCTGCGCACTGGCTCCGGTTTGCTGGGGCCAGCATCGACACCAGGGCGAACCGCCTGCATCTGACGACGAGCGGGGCGCTGCACCACATTGACCTGCGCCCGGAAAATATCCTGCACCGCCTGGGTGTTGATGCGCCCGCGCATGTCGTCGAACATGGCGAACGCCTCGCGCTTGTACTCCACCAGCGGATCGCGCTGGGCGACCGCCATCAGGCCGATGCCCTCGCGCAGCATGTCGAGGTCGGTCAGGTGGCGCTGCCAGTGCATATCGACGGCGCGCAGCATCACCCGGCGCTCGGCCAGCGGCATCAGCTCGCCCAGTTCGGCGGCTTTGGCCTCATAGGCGCGGTGCGCAGCTTCGATCAGCGTGTCCTCGATCTCGTCCAGCGACATGGCTTCCAGCCGTTCGATAGTGACATCTTCCGGCACAGGGAATATGGTGAACGCCTGCCGGTACAGCGCCTCAATGTCCCAGGAGCCGCCGTCCGGCGTGTATTCCTCGATGGTGCTGATGATCGCTTTTTCCAGGATTTCGAGGTAACGCTCGCGCAGGTTTTCGGCTTCCAGCAGATCGCGGCGCTGGGCGTAGATCACCTCACGCTGGCGGTTCACGACGTCGTCGTATTCCAGCACCTTCTTGCGGATGTCGAAGTTATGGCCTTCCACGCGCACCTGAGCCTGCTCGATGGACTTGGAAATCATGCCGTGCTCAATCGGCTCGCCCTCCGGGATTTTGGCCCACGACATGAAGTTCTTGACGCGGTCGCCGCCAAACCGGCGCATGAGTTCGTCCTCAAGGCTGAGGAAAAAGCGCGACTCGCCGGGGTCGCCCTGGCGGCCAGAACGACCGCGAAGCTGGTTGTCGATACGACGGGCGTCATGGCGCTCGGTGCCCAGCACGTACAGGCCGCCAGCTTCCAGCACGCGCTTACGATCTTCCTGGCAGATTTTGCGGGCTTCTTCCAGCGCGGCGCGCCACTGCTCCGGCGTGACTTCCGCCAGGTCCACGCCCTGCTTGCGCAGAATCTCGCGCGCCTGGCCATCGGGATTGCCGCCCAGCATGATGTCAACACCACGACCGGCCATGTTGGTGGCGATGGTCACCGCGCCGGGCCGCCCGGCCTGGGCGATGATAGTCGCCTCGCGTTCGTGCTGCTTGGCGTTGAGGACTTCATGCTCGACACCAGCGCGGCGCAGCAGCTTGCTCAGGCGTTCGGATGTCTCGATGGCCACAGTACCCACCAGCACCGGTTGTCCCTTCTGCTGGCGCGCTTTGATCTCGTCGACAACCGCCACCCACTTAGCCGGCTCGTTGGCATAGATCAGGTCCTGGTTGTCGATGCGCGCCACCGGCACGTTGGTCGGGATGGCCACCACTTCCAGGTTGTAGATTTTCTCGAACTCCTCAGCTTCGGTGAGGGCGGTACCGGTCATACCGGCCAGCTTGTCGTACATGCGGAAGAAGTTCTGGAAGGTAATCGTCGCCAGTGTCAGGTTCTCGCGGCGAATCTGCACGCCCTCTTTGGCTTCGATGGCCTGGTGCAGACCCTCAGAGAAGCGCCGGCCATACATCATACGACCAGTGAACTCATCGACGATGATGATCTCGCCGTTCTGGATGACGTAATCCTTATCGTTGAAGTACAGCGTCTGGGCGCGCAGACAGTTATCCAGGTAAGGGATCAGTTCGCCATGATCGGGATGGTAAAGCTGGTCGATGCCCAGCGTACGCTCGACCTTCTCCACACCGGCTTCGGTCAGGTAAGCCGTGCGGTCCTTAATATCGACAACGTAATCGCCGTCGGGTTCTTCGGCATCGATACTCTCTGGTGAACTGGGTTTGAGCGTCTTGACGATGCGAGCGAACGTGGAGTAGTTGTCGGACGGGGCATCGGCAGGGCCGGAGATAATCAGCGGCGTGCGTGCCTCGTCGATCAGGATGTTATCGACCTCGTCGACGATGGCGTAGTACAGGCTGTCGCGCTGGCCGATCTGGTCTTTCTCGACGACCATGTTATCGCGCAGGTAGTCGAAGCCAAATTCGTTGTTGGTCCCGTAGGTGATGTCCGCCGCGTAAGCCTCGCGCCGCTTCACCGGGCGCAGATGCTGGTAACGGTCGTCATCGGCGTCGTACTCCGGGTCGAAGATGAACGAGCCACTGTCCGGGTCACTGGCGGAACTCTGAATCACCGCCGACGACACGCCCAGAAAGTGATAAACCGGCCCCATCGTCTGCAGGCCGTACTTGCTCAGGTAGTCGTTGGGTGTCACCAGATGCACACCCCGCCCCGTCAGCGCGTTGAGGTACATGGGCAGCGTGGCGACCAGCGTTTTACCCTCACCGGTCTTCATCTCTGCGATGCGACCCTGGTGCAGCACGATGCCACCGATCATCTGCACGTCGAAATGACGCAGGCCGATGGTGCGGACAGAAGCCTCGCGCACCAGCGCGAACGCTTCCACCAGCAGATCGTCGAGCGACTCGCCTGCGGCCAGGCGCTGCTTAAAGGCCGCCGTCTTAGCCGGAAAGCTGGCGTCGTCCAGCTTTTTCATCTCCGGTTCCAGCGCGTTGATCTGCTCGACGGTCTCTCGATATTTCGACAGCGCGCGCTCGATAGGATCGCCGATTACTTTTTTGACTATGCTCTTAAACATGTGACCTCGATTGGTGTCATCAACAGAGTGCAAAAACTCCGAATCAGGGATGAAACGACACTATCATAACATAAGCAGGTAAATGACTTGTTAGATTTTGTATTCGCTGGCACTGGCGCACCGGGTCGTTATAATCGGCAGGTGGGTGGTTCCCTGAACGGGAGTCGATCCGACATCAGGCGGTTGCTCATCCTGGTCACATGGTATGCAGCCTGCTGAAGCAGTCTATTAACTATAACAAAAGGACGACGCAATGCAATATCAATCGCTGGGAAGAACAGGTTTACAGGTCAGCCGTCTGTGCCTGGGAACGATGACCTTTGGCTGGTCGGCGGACGAGACGACCTCGCACGCCATTATGGACGCAGCCTTCGACGCCGGTATCAACTTCCTGGATACCGCCGACATCTATTCGCGCTGGGTGGAAGGCAACCCTGGTGGCGTCTCTGAGGAGATCATCGGCAGATGGCTCAAAACCAAAAACCGCCGCGAGGTGGTCATCGCCACCAAAGTACGCGGACCGATGTGGGCCGGCCCCAACGGCGACGGACTCACGCGCCATCACATCGTCCACGCCGTCGAGGACAGCCTGCGCCGTCTGGACACCGACTATATCGACCTGTACCAGACGCACTTCTACGACACGCGCACGCCGCACGACGAGACGCTGCGCGCGCTGGACGATCTGGTGCGGGCGGGCAAAGTGCTGTATGTGGGTGCCAGCAACCATCCCGCCTGGATGCTCATGAAAAGCCTGTGGGTCAGCGATGTGAAGAACATCAGCCGTTACGACACGCTCCAGCCGCATTACAGCATGTTCCACCGCGACGAATACGAGCGCGAACTGGCGGCGGCCTGTGTCGATCAGCAGATCGGCGTGATTCCGTACAGCCCGCTGGCCGCTGGCTTCCTCACCGGCAAATACACCCGCGAGAACCGCCAGGCCGATACCACCCGCGCCGACGGCGAGCTGATCCAGCGCCTCATCAACGACGACCGCGCCTACGACGCGCTCGACAAACTGCGCGACATCGCCAGCGGGCACGGCGTACCAGTGGCTCAGGTGGCGCTGGCCTGGCTGCTGGAACAACCGGCCATCACCTCGCCCATCATCGGCGCGCGCACGGTGGCCCAGCTCGAAGAAGTGGCCGGCGCGACCGAAGTGAAACTGTCCGCCGACGAGATCGCCATCCTGGACGAAGCGACTCGCGGCTACTGATCGACCGGTCAATCGATGCTGGCCCTGGCTATTCGTTGAACAGCTCGCCCACGCTCTGGCCGAGATGGGCGCGCCGGATGACCTCGGCCAGCATCGGCCCTACCGAGAGCACAGTCATGTTGGGCAGCACGCGCTCTGGCGGCAGCGGCAGCGTGTTGGTGAAGATAATCTCTTCCAGACCCAGCGCGCCTAACCGCTTGCACGAGTTTTCCGTCAGGAAGCCGTGCGTAAACGCCAGGTAGATATCGCGCGCGCCGCCTTCGCGCAGCACGCGCACCGCGTTGACCACGCTGCCACCGGTGTTGACCTCGTCATCGACCAGCAGCACATTGCGCCCCTCGACCTGCCCGATCACCGACAGCACCTCAGGGCGTTCGGCGTTGTCCAAGCGGCGCTTTTCCACCAGGGCCACCGGTACGTTGAGCGTCTCGCCCCAGTTGCGCGCCTGCTTGGCGAAGCCCAGGTCCGCCGAGACCACCGTCAGGTTGGGGATTTCCTTCTCGCGCACATAATCACTCAGCAGATAAAACGCCGTCAGCGCGTCGCCGGGGATGTTGAAAAAGCCCTGAATCTGACCGGCGTGCAAATCGACGGTCATATAACGGTCGGCCCCTGCCGCCTCGATAATGTTGGCCAGCAGCCGGGCCGTAATGGCCACGCGCGGCTGGTCTTTCTTGTCGGAACGGCCATACGTCAGGTAAGGGATAACGACGTTGATGCGCCAGGCGGAGTCGCGGCGCAGCGCGTCGATCATAATCAGCAGTTCCATGATGTTGTCATGGACCGGCGAGGACATCGTCTGGATCAGATAAACGTCCTGGCCGCGCACGCTCTCCTTAAGGCGCACGAAGATGTTCTCGTTGGAGAACACCGCCCGTTCGTACTGCCCGGAGCGAATGCCCAGATAATCGCTGATCTCTTCACCCAGGCTCTCCGCCGACGAGCCGTAAAACAGCTTGATGTCGCCGAAGGTCATGAGGGGCCGTTCTTCCTGTGTGGGGCGTTGCGGTTGTTTTTGTGGTTGCATTTTTTGTATCGTACCTGGGATTTTCATGGTCAGGACTCCTGGCTGGTTGCGATGGCCAGTATAGTTTGCACGGCCTGCTGCGGGTCTAGCTGGCGTGCCTGCACACGTTCGATGACGCGCGCCAATTCATCGGATGACACGCCCGCCAGCAGACGCCCTAACAGGGTCTGCCGCAGCCGGTCGTGCAGTTCGATCTCGATGCGCTGCCGTTCCAGCGCGGCGGCGGCCTCGCCGTTACGCAGATGCTGGTGATGGCGCTCCAGCGCGGCCAGCAGTTCATCAAAGCCGGTTTCGTCGGTGGCGGCAGTCTTGACGATAGGCGGCACCCACAGCGCTTCGGGTTCGGCCTGTGAATCTGGCGCGGCGGCTTCCATCAACTGGCCGTGATGGGCGATCACCCGACGCCGCGACACCGGATGGCCGAGTTCCAGCATAGCTCGCAGCGCCCGCACCGTGTTATCCGCGCCGGGTCGGTCCGCCTTGTTGACCACCAGCACATCGGCGATTTCCAGAATGCCCGCTTTGATGGCCTGCACATCATCGCCCAGGCCCGGCGCTTCGACGACGACCGTCGTCTGGGCTGTGCGCACAATATCGACCTCGCTCTGGCCAGCGCCGACGGTCTCCACCAGCACCACGTCGAAGCCGGCGGCGTCCAGCACGCGGATGGCGTCGCGGGTGGTGCGGGCCAGCCCGCCCAGGCTGCCACGAGTCGCCATGCTGCGAATGAACACACCGGCATCGCCGGAGAGGTCGCGCATACGGATGCGGTCGCCGAGGATGGCCCCGCCGGTAAACGGACTGGTGGGGTCCACCGCGATGATGCCCACCGTGCGCCCCTGGCGGCGCAGCGCCTTCGCCAGCGCGTTGACCAGCGAGCTTTTGCCGGTTCCGGGCGCGCCGGTAATGCCGATCACCCAGGCGCGCCCCGTGTGCGGAAACAAAGCGGCGAGAGCTTCATCGACGCCCTCGCGCTCGTTTTCAACCATCGTCAACAGGCGAGCCACCGCACGACGACTACCCGATCGCAGTTGTTCGACCAGCGGATTCATAGCTGGCTTTGCTCGCCCCGTTCGCCCACAATCTCGCGGATGCGGCGCACGATGTCCTCGGTGCTGGTGCCCGGCCCGAAGATGCCAGCCACGCCCATCTGCGCCAGCCCGGCGCGGTCGTCGTCGGGGATGATGCCACCGATGATAATCGGCACATCGGCCAGCTCGTTGACGTTCATCACCTCGCGGATGCGCGGCACCAGCGCCATATGCGCCCCGCTCAGAATGCTGAGGCCCACCACATCCACATCTTCCTGGAGCGCAGCCTCGGCAATCATCTCCGGCGTCTGGCGCAGGCCGGTATAGATGACCTCGAATCCGGCATCGCGCAGCGCCCGCGCGATAACCTTCGCGCCCCGGTCGTGGCCATCCAGGCCGGGTTTGGCGATCAAAATGCGTATTTTCTGTTCAGCCATTGGCAGTCGTCCGTAATCGTCTGTTGGAAATTAATGATAACGCAAAATAGACGGTCGTGTAGTGCAGTGTGACACTTGGATTATAGCAAAGCTGTTATCATTTGCCCCCAGCGAAACGCAATACAAACCAAAAGTCAATGCTAGTCAGCTTCCAGAAGCTGGCGTTGGTGATAGAATGACAGTAACGAACATCCAAAGGCGGGAATAGTCGAAATGCGTGCCACATCCACCCTGAACCCGGCGATCTCAGCCGCGCCGACCGATACGCAGCGCCTGCGGCTGGGCCTGCTGCTGGGGCTGGCCCTCGTGACAGCGGCGGCGTTTATCGCCTATCTGGCGCTGGCGCTGGACTGGCGCGACCGGCCCTTCGTGGGCGTCACGGTCAACCATAACCTCGTGGTCAACGCCGCCCAGCCCAGCGGCGAAACGCCCTGGCCCGGCCTGGAAGCCGGACTCAAGGCTGGCGATCAGATTGTGGCTATCAACGGCCAGTCGCTGGAAGCCACCAGCGGCTACGCCGGGCGCAGCCGCGCCTACCAGTCGATTCTGGGCGACGTGCAGCCCGGCGACAGCATCATTGTCGAATTCCTGCGCCCGGCCACAGCCAGCACCAGCGGACTCGACTGCCTGCCGCAGACGGACGGCCCGGCACGCTGTACCGTCGTCTACGCCGTCCAGACGCTCCCCGACACCGATTTTCTGGCGCTGTTCGTGGTGCCGTACATCTCCGGGCTGGTGGTGTTCGCGCTGGCGCTGCTGATAATCCAGCGGCGGCGCGCCGACCCGCAGAGCTTCCTGCCGGTGGCGGCCAGCCTGCTGATGGCGATTTACCTGGGCGGCTTTTTCGACGCGGGCAGCACCCATCTGCTGTTCCCGGCGTGGCTGGTCACCGGTTTGATATTAGGCGGCCTGCTGGCGACGCTGGGGCTGGTTTTCCCGGCCACGCTACCCGTCGTCAGAGCGCGGCCCTGGCTGCGTTTTGCACCGGTGACGCTGGCGGCGCTGCTGGCGCTGTACGTCGTGATGACTTACAGCGGCGAAGCCCCGCAGACTCCCGGTGCCAGCGCCCAGTTGACCGGCGTCGCCGTGCTGGTGGGGCTGGCGATCTGGGCGGCGCTGCTGCTCTTTCACCAGCGGCCACAGGCGGCGCAGGTCGTCACCCGCGACCAGGCCAACATCGTGCTGATCGGCATCGGGCTGGCGCTGGCCCCGGCGATCATCTGGCTGGTGGGTCGGCTGCTGTCCCTGGCCCTGGACGAAGTGCCCATCTCGTTCAGCATTGAAGCCACCATGCCGTTTTTTGTGGTGCCCGTCATCAGCCTGACGTATGCCGTGCTGCAAACGCGCGATCTCAACAGCGACCACGTCATCAGCCAGTCGGTGACTTACAGCCTGCTGCTGCTCGCGCTGATGATCGGCTATTTCCTGCTGGTGCTGGGCGCCAGTCTGCTGACGACCGGCCTCATCGCGCCGGACAACCCGCTGATTATCGCGCTGGTTATCTTCGTCGTGTCGGTGATATTTATCCCGCTGCGTACCCAGTTGGAGCGGCGCATCAACGCGGTCTTCTTCCGCACGCGCCACAATTACCAGAACCGCCTGGAACAGTTCAGCCAGAAGCTGGCGTCGATGGCCGGTGCCAGCGTCATGATCGACGAGTTCCGCGCCCTGCTCAACGACACGGTGCAGCCGTTGAACACGATCATCTTTCTGCTGGACCCGCGCAGCGGGCAGTACGTCGCCTATGGCGAACCGGAGCCGGAGACGGATGTCGTCTTCAGCCCGGAGAGCAGCGTCGTGCGCATGCTCAATAAGCCGGACACCACCATCTACCTGCCGCCGGGTTCGCCCTGGCCGCCGGAACTTCACGCCGACCGCGTGCGGCTGGGCATCATCCGGGTGATGGTCATCGCGGGCATGGCCGGCGGCGACCAGCTCAACGGGTTTGTGTGCATCGGCCCGCCACACGCCGAGCGCCAGAGCTACAGATTCGAGGAACTGCGCTTCATCAACAACCTGGTGGGGCAGCTCGCCATCGCCGTCGAACGGGCGCAGGTCATCAGTTCGCTGGAGCGGCGCGTGCGCGAACTCGACGTGTTGAGCCAGGTCAGCCAGGCGGTGAACTTCACCATCGAATTTGACGACCTGCTCGAACTCATCAGTGCCCAGGCGGCCCGCCTGATCCTCTCGCCGTATTTCTACATCGTGCTGTACGATCCGGCGGCAGAACAGCTCTATTACGCCTTCTTCCTGGAAAACGACGAGCGCATCAGCGAAAAAGAGAACCGGCGCTGGTCGCCGGGCCGCGACCTGTACAGCGACATCATCCGAACCGGCAAGCCAATGCTGGTCGATGATTACGCCCGCACCATGTCGCAGAACGGCTACCCGATCGTCCACGAGAGTCCGCTCACGCGCGCCTGGATGGGCGTGCCGCTGCTGGCAGGCACACGCACCCTGGGCGTGCTGGCTGCCGGCGATGACGACCCCGACCACACCTATTCCAGCGAACAACTGCGCATCTTCAGCGACATCGGTTCGCTGGCGGCCACTTCGCTGGAAAAAGCGCGTCTGTTCACCGAGACGAACGCCCGCGCCCGGCAGCTCGCCGCGCTCAACGACATCAGCCGCCAGTTGGTGGCCAGCGAGGGCGACGTCGAACGGCTGCTCAAGCTCATCACCAGTTCGGCGGTGGACATCCTCAACGCCGAGGCCGGTTCGCTGCTGCTGACCACCGACGACAGCGCCAGCGGCCTGGAATACCGCGCGGCGGTCAACGCTGGCGAGGACCTCATCGGCACCAGCCTGGCCGATCCCGACGACCCGGTGAGCCAGGTCGCCCGCAGCGGCCAGCCGATGATCGTCAACGAGCAGACCAGCCCCGATGGCCGCCCAGGCCGTCACGACGACACCGGCATCATCGCCCACTCGATGCTGGGCGCGCCGCTTATCGTGCAGGAGCGCGTCATCGGCGTGCTGGAAGTCGTCAACCGCCGCGATGGCACGGTCTATACCCAGGACGACATCGAAATGCTGACCACGCTGGCCGGGCAGGCAGCCATCGCCCTGGAAAACGCGCGCCTGTTCCAGCAGACCGACTTACAGCTCACCCGGCGCGTGCAGGAACTGGAAGCCCTGGAGCGTATCGACGTTGAGATGAACCGCACCCTCGACCTGGCCCATGTCGCCGAGATCACCACGCGCTGGGCGGTCACCAACAGCAACGCCACCGCCGGCCTGCTGGGCGTCATCAGCGAGGACAAGCGCCAACTGCTGATTATCCATCGCCAGGGCTACCCGGACGACAGCGAACCGGGCGATGTCTGGTCGCTCGACGAGGGTATTGTCCGCCGTGTGATGCGCACCCGCCGCCCGGACCTTCAGCCCTATGTGGCGATGGACCCGGACTATGTGCCCAGCCTGCCCGATGCCCTCAGCCAGATCACCGTGCCCATGCTCTCCGGCGACGACATCAACGCGCTGCTGGTGCTGGAAAGCGACCGCGAGCCGCGCCTCAACCTGCTGGACCTGGACTGGGCACAGCGTCTCGCCGAGCATGCGGCCATCGCCATTGCCAACGCCCAGCTTTACGCCGAACTGACGCGCGCCAACGAGTCCAAGAGCGAGTTTGTGGGCTTCGCCGCGCACGAACTCAAAAATCCGCTGTCGTCGGTGCGCGGCTACGCCGATCTGCTGCGCAGCGGCATGACGGGCACGGTCAGCGACCAGCAAAAAGACTTCCTCAACATTATTCGCTCCAACGCGGACCGCATGCAGGTCATCATCGAAGACCTGCGCGACATCGCCCGCATCGACGCCCAGCAGCTTAGAATTGTGCCGGTGCCGGTCAGCTTCCGCGAGGTGGTCGATGAAACGCTGCGTCCCTTCCAGCAGCCCATCAGCGACAAAGGCCAGTATCTGGTCAACAATGTGGATGGCGATCTGCCGCAGGTGCTGGGCGATAAGGTGCGCCTCATCCAGGTGATGACCAACTTCGTCAGCAACGCGCACAAGTACAGCCCCGCCGAGGCCACGATTACCGTCGATGCCCGCGTCATTGAGGACGAACGCGACCCGCAGAGCGGGCGCACCGGCCCGGCGCTGCACGTCTCCATCGCCGATACCGGCATCGGCCTCAGCGACGAAGACCTGCAGCAGCTCTTCCGCGTGCGCTACTTCCGCAGCAGCAACCAGCAGGCGCAGGACCAGCCGGGCACCGGCCTGGGCATGATGATTACCCAGCATCTGGTGGAGCAGCACGGCGGTCGCCTGTGGGTGCAAAGCGAACTGGGCAGCGGCTCAACGTTCCATTTTACGGTGCCACTGGCCCCGCAGAACGAACCCGCGACATAGGCTGTCAAGGCCCCGAATCAAAACAAGGCCCGCAGCGTATTGCGGGCCTTGCTGTTCTATGCCTGTGGCTTGTTCTAGAGATGCGGCGTCAGTTTGCTGACGATCTGCTGCTTGGGCTGGTAGCCGGTGATGCGCACCACCGCCTCGCCGTTCTTGAACAGAATGAGCGTGGGAATGCCCATGATGCCGTAACGCTGCAAAACGCTGCCGTGCTGGTCGGCGTCCAGCTTACCGACAACCACGCGCCCGTCGTACTCAGTGGCGATCTCGTCTACAATCGGAGCGATCATCTTGCACGGGCCGCACCACTCCGCCCAGAAATCGACCAGGACCGGCGTGCTGGATTTCAGCACCTTGTCGTTAAAGTTGCTGGCAGTCACTTCGACTGTTTTCTTACCCATCGGTATTGCACTCCTCGCTTATGTCTGAGATGTGATCTTGTCTTGCCGACTAAATTTCGGCATGATAGTCATAGAGACAGATGGTATGTGGAAGTTTGAACGTTACCACCGGATGATGGCCTCATGACAACAGACGCCTCGAATTTACCCGAACTTACGCGCCGGCAAGAGGATATTCTCTCTCATATTATACGGTCGTACACACAAAAACCAGAGCCGGTCAGCTCCAAGCACCTGGTCGAGACCTCGACGCTCAACGTGAGTTCGGCCACCATTCGCAACGAGATGGCCGTGCTGGAAGACCTGGGCTACATCAGCGCGCCGCACAAATCCGCCGGGCGCGTGCCCACCGAGGCCGGGTATCGCTACTTCGTCGCGCGCATCCTGGACCGCAGCGCGCTGTCAGAATCCGAGAAGAGCCACCTTGAGGACAAATTCCGCGCCCTGCCGATGGTCACCGATCAGTGGATGCGCTACGCCGCTACCGCGCTGGCGCGCACGGCGCGCACCGCCTCGCTGGTGACGCCACCCATCGCCGAGACGAGCCGCTTCAAGCACGTCGAGCTGATCGCCATCCAGGGACGGCTGGTGCTGATGGTACTGGTGCTGCATGGCGGCGTCGTGCAGCAGCGCATGCTTAAACTGGCGGACGCTGTACCGCAGTCCAAACTGGCCGAGGCCGCGACCAACGTCAACAACCTGTGCGCCGACCTCTACGCCCACCAGATTCGCATCAAAGCGGTGGGGCTGGATTACCTGGCACGCGAGGTCGCCGAACTGGCCGCCGAGGTCATGGAGCGCGCCGACAACAACCGCACCCAGGTGATCTACCGCGACGGCCTCAGCGAGGTCATCGGCGACTTCCCCGATGGCGAAGGCGCGCAGCAGGTGCTGCGCGTGCTGGAAGAGCGCGCCTTCCTGGACCTCATCCTCAGCGAACTGGTTGACCCACTCATCGACGACGTGCGCGTGATCGTCGCCGGTGATGGCCGCTGGGACGAACTCAGCCAGCTCAGTCTGGTGCTGACGCGCTACGGCGTCCCCGGCCAGATGCGCGGTGCCATCGGCGTGCTGGGGCCAACACATATCAACTACGGGCGCGCCATCAGCACCGTGCGTTATGTCTCCAGCCTGATGACCAACATGCTCACCGCCCTTTACGAGGACGACTCACCCCCCATTAACACCGCCAGCGATGACGAATCGGCGGCGGAATCGGCGGAAAATGGCGATTTCGCCGGCTGATCTTACGTTTCTTTGGTGTTTTGCTAACGTAATTCTATTGCGCCATCGTTACACTTAGGCAGCAAAGGTCCACAAAGACCTGTTTTCGGCACGCAAAATCTCGGAGAGGTACAGATCAACGTGAGCAAGAAGCGAACCCAAACCGGAGCGAATCATCACGGCAGCGCGTCCGACATCGCGGCGGAGCAGGACGAGCAGGTGTCCGCCAGCGCCACACAGGATGCTGTCGCCACTGATGCCGCCAGCGCGCAGGACGCCCCTGAAGCCGGCACGGACGCTCAAACGGCACCGGATATAGCCGAGAACGATATGCTGGCCGAGCTGCGGGCCGACTCCCAGCGCAATCTGGAGGGTTGGCAGCGGACGATGGCGGAGTTCCAGAACTACCGCCGCCGCACCGAACGCGAACAGCAGGAACTGCGACAGAAAGCCGCGTTGGATACACTCATCCGCATCCTGCCGATCATCGACGATTTCGAGCGCGCGCTGGATAACACGCCAGACGACCTGCAGGAGCATCCCTGGCTGGCTGGCGTCACGTTGATTATGGGCAAATTCAAGCGGCTGCTGGAAGAGCACGAGGTCGAGGTCATCGACCCGGTCGGCGAGCCGTTCGACCCGAATCTGCATCAGGCCGTCAGCATGGACGACAGCGACGAAGTTGAGAGCGGCCACGTTATCGAAACCCTGCAGAAGGGTTACAAGAGCGACAACACACTGCTGCGCGCCGCCATTGTGCGCGTGGCCAACTGATCGAACCAGACACAAACAGGAGTAATCACGATCATGGGTAGAGTTATTGGAATTGACCTGGGTACAACCAACTCGGTGGTTGCCGTCATGGAAGGCGGCGAGCCGACTGTCATCGCATCCTCTGAGGGTGGCCGGTTAATCCCGTCGGTGGTGGCTGTGAACCCCAAAACCGGCGAGCGGCTGATCGGCAAGGTGGCGCGTAACCAGGCGGTTGTCAACCCGGAGAACACCGTTTTCTCGGTTAAGCGGTTTATGGGCCGCAAGTTCAGCGATAAGCAGGTCCAGGACACCGTCAACGTGGTGCCCTACAAAGTGAGCGCCGCCCCCAACGGCGACGTCCGCGTGAAGATGGGCGACCGCGATTACAGCCCGCCGGAAGTTTCGGCGATGATCCTGCAAAAGATCAAAGCCGACGCCGAGGCTTACCTGGGCGAGACGGTTGACCGCGCCGTTATCACAGTTCCGGCTTACTTCAACGACGCGCAGCGTAACGCCACCAAAGACGCCGGTCGCATCGCCGGCCTGGAAGTGCTGCGTATCATCAACGAGCCGACGGCTTCCAGCCTGGCCTATGGCCTGGGCGAGAAGCGCGCCAACGAGACGATTGTCGTCTACGACCTGGGCGGCGGTACCTTCGACGTCTCCATCCTGGAAGTGGGCGACGGCGTGTTCGAGGTGAAGGCCACCAACGGCGACACCTTCCTGGGTGGCGACAATTTCGACGAGCGCATCATCGACTGGCTGGCGAACGAGTTCAAGCAGGAGAACGGCATCGACCTGCGCCAGGATCGCCAGGCGCTGCAGCGCCTCAAAGAAGCGGCGGAGAAAGCCAAGATCGAGCTTTCCAGCACGCTCAGCACGGATATTCAGCTTCCGTTCATCACCGCCGACGCCAGCGGTCCCAAGCACCTGAACGTCACGCTGACTCGCGCCAAGCTGGAAAGCTTGGTGGAAGACCTGGTCCAGCGCACCATCGATCCGTGCCGGGCGGCGCTCAAGGATGCCGGGCTGGAGAAGAACGAAATCCAGGCCGTGCTGCTGGTGGGCGGTATGACCCGCATGCCAGCCATCCAGAAGGCCGTCGAGCAGTTCTTCGGCAGGCCGCCCACCAAGGGCGTGAACCCGGATGAGGTTGTCGCGCTGGGCGCAGCCATCCAGGCCGGTGTGCTGGCAGGCGATGTCAAGGACATCCTGCTGCTGGACGTGACGCCGCTGACGCTGGGTGTGGAGACCCTGGGCGGTGTGGCGACGCCGATGATCGAGCGCAACACCACCATCCCCACCAAGAAGACGCAGGTCTACTCCACCGCTGCCGACAGCCAGACCCAGGTGGAAATCCACGTCGTGCAGGGCGAGCGTCCGATGGCGGCGGACAACAAATCGCTGGGGCGCTTCATCCTGGACGGTATCCCACCGGCACCGCGCGGCGTGCCGCAGATCGAAGTGACGTTCGACATCGACGCCAACGGCATCCTGAACGTGAGCGCCCGCGATAAGGCGTCCAATCGCGAGCAGAAGATCACCATCACCGCCAGCAGCGGCCTGAGCGAGGAAGAAATCCAGGCGATGGTCAAAGAGGCGGAGCAGCACGCGGGCGACGACGCCAAGCGCAAGGAACGCGCCGAGATTCACAACCTGGCCGAGAGCGCCATCTTCTCCGCCGAGAAGGTTCTGCGCGACTTCGGCGACAAGCTGCCGGACGACGCCAAGACACGCACCAACGAGATGATCGAGGCCGTGCGCGAGGCGCAGAACCAGGTCAACGCGGGTGGGGATGATCTCACCCCGCTGCGCTCGGCCATCGAGGCGCTGACGGCGCACATCCAGGCCCTGGGTGGCCAGATGTACGAGCAGCCCGGCGCTGAAGGCCAGCCCGCTGGCGGCCCCGCTAACGACGGCGGCCCTACCAGTGACAACAGCGATGGCGGCGGCGACGACCGCAAGAAGAAGGACGAGGACGTTATCGACGCCGAGTTCACCGACGCCTAAGCGCGCCGGCTGACACACAACAACAGGGGGTAGGATGTTCCCATGCCAATATGGGGGAACATCCTACCCTTTACCGCTTTTGTCCGTTATGATGTTGGGCACTGCCCGTCATTTTCATCAGCAGTTGAGGTCAGCAGAGCCGAACGATGCCACGAGACTACTACGATGTCCTGGGCGTATCCAAGAGCGCCAGCAAGGACGACATCAAAAAAGCCTTCCGCCAGCTTGCCCGGCAGTATCACCCGGACGTGAGCGATCACCCTGAAGCCGAGAGCCGCTTCAAAGAGATCAACGAAGCCTACGAAGTCCTCTCCAACGACGACAAGCGCGCCCGTTATGACCGCTTCGGTCACGCCGGTGTCAGTGGCGATCCTGGCTTTGGCAGCGGTGGCTTCGCCGGCTTTGAGGAAATCTTCGAGGAATTCTTCAACAACTTCGGTGGGCGGGCCGCTGGACGCACCCGGCGCGGACCCAAACCCGGCGCTGATCTGCGCGTTAAGGTGACGGTGAGCTTCGAGGAGGCTGTGTTCGGCACCGAGCGCGAGATCGAATACGACCGGCTGGAAGTCTGCGACCGCTGCGACGGCAACGGCGCCGAACCGGGCACCAGCCCCACGACCTGCTCGCAGTGTAACGGCTCTGGCGAAGTGCGTCAGGTCCAGCAGACATTCCTGGGGTCGGTGGTGCGCATGAGTCCCTGCCCGCGCTGCGGCGGCAAGGGCACCATCGTCGAGAGCCGCTGCAAGCAGTGTGACGGCAGCGGACGTCTGCGCCGCCGCACATCGCTCAACGTGACCATTCCGCCCGGCGTGCGCGAGGGCCTTCAGATTCAGGTACGCGGCGAGGGCGATGCTGGCGAAGTCGGCGCGCCAAGCGGTAACCTGTATGTGGTGGTCGATGTCAAAGAGCACGAGTTCTTCGCGCGCCGTGACAATGACATTCTGCTGGAGATTCCTATTAACGTGGTGCAGGCCACCCTGGGTGATAAGATTCTCATCCCGACGGTCGATGGCAACGTGGAACTGGTCATCCCGGCGGGCACACAGAGTGGCAAAATCTTCCGGCTGCGGGGACGCGGCTTCCCGCGCCTGCGCAGCGACGGCACCAACAGCGGACGCGGCGATCAACTGGTTCACATCCGCGTCGATATTCCCGAAAAGCTCACACCAGGCCAGCGCGAACTCTTCGAGCAACTGGCGCAAACGATGGGCGGCGAGGTCCAGCCGCAGCCGAACGGCAAGGGCTTTGTCAGCCGCGTGCGCGACTTCCTGGCTGGCGAGTAACCACCAATCACCAAACCCATGATCGAGGGGCAGCCTGGGGCTGCCTCTTTTGGCGTAAATGAGGAGCGAACAGCATAACATGGTGGACTGGATCGAGATTAAAATGAGTGTGGATGGCGAGGCCGCCGAGGCCGTCGCCGAGCTTTTGCAGCGCTACGGGCATCAGGGCGTGTCCATCGAGCAGGAAGGCATCATGCCTGATGCGTGGGACGACGGCGAAGTCCCGCCGCCGCAGCGGCTCACCGTGCGCGCCTACCTGCCAGACGATCACCGCGCCGCCGACGCCCGCCAGCAGTTGGAAGCGGCGCTGGGTCACATGAATATGATGTACCCCATGCCCACACCGACCTATACCGTCGTCAAAGAGGCCGACTGGGCCGAAGCCTGGAAAGCGCATTACCATCCGGTGCGCATCGGACGGCGGTTGCTCATCCGCCCAGTGTGGATCGAGGTCACACCGCGCCCAGACGACGTGGTGCTGGCGCTGGACCCCGGCATGGCCTTCGGCACGGGCACCCACCCGACGACCCAACTGTGCCTGGAAGCCCTGGAAGCGCGCGTAGAGCCGGGAATCAGCCTGCTGGACCTGGGCTGCGGCTCCGGCATTCTGGCGATTGCCGGCGTGAAGCTGGGGGCGGTCCACGCGCTGGCGGTGGATAACGACCCGCTGGCGGTCGAGGCGACGCTGGCCAACGCCCAGCAGAACGACGTCGCCGACAAAATCTCCGTCACAGAAGGCAGCCTGGAGACCGTGCGCGGTTCCGCCCGCCGTTTCGATATGATCGTCGTCAACATTCTGGCGCGGATTATCATCGAGATGTGCGACCAGGGTCTGGGGCAGATCGTGCGGCCCGGCGGGCTGGCGATCTTCAGCGGCATCATCGCAGAGCAGGCCGCCGATGTCGAAGCGGCTCTGCGCCATACCGGCCTGGAACCGTTCGACCGCCACCAACAGGGGGACTGGGTCGCCATCGTCGCCCGCCGCCCGCACACCGATTAACAGCCTCTAAACCGGG
>CAZXCK010000090.1:0-17992 GCA_964639225.1 uncultured Anaerolineaceae bacterium
CGCTACCGTCACGCGGCGCAGCGCCCGGTCAATGTTGGCGTTGGCCACGTCGATGATACCCTGGGCCGCCGCCGCATCGTTGATTCTCAGCGCCCGCGCCAGCGGCTGAATGGCGGTGCGCGCCGCATCCAGGTGCAGGCGCATGGCCCCGCCCAGGAAGTGATCGGGGTCCAGCCGACCGAGCAGCGCGTTGGCGTCGCTGACCGTCGCCTGCTGACCACCCAGCCCGTAGACCGCCGGGCCAGGGTCCGCGCCCGCGCTCTGTGGGCCGACCCGCAGCGCGCCGCCGGCGTCCACGCGGGCAATCGAACCGCCGCCCGCGCCGATGGTTTCAATGTCCAGCAGGCGAATCCGCAGCGGCAGACCGTCGATCTCCGACTGGGGCCGGTGCAGCGGCTCGCCAGGGCAAACGGCCACATCGGTCGAGGTGCCGCCCATATCGAGCGTAATCACCCGGTCGAATCCAGCCAGCCGCGCCACCTCAAACGCGCCGATCAGCCCCGCCGCCGGTCCGCTGAGGGCCGTCTGCACCGCCTGCTGGCGAACCCGTTCCGCGCCGATGACGCCGCCATCGGATTTCATGACGCGCAGGCTGGCCGAGTCCGGCAACTGCGACTCTAATTGGCTGACATAACGGCTCATCACCGGGCGGACGTAGGCTTCCAGGGCGACCGTGCTGGCGCGCTCGTACTCGCGGAACTCCGGCAGCACCTCGCAGGAGAGCGCCACCGCGCCCGCATCCAGCAGACCGCGCTGCACAATGCGCTCGCGGATGGCGCGCTCGTGGTCCGGGTTGACGTAACTATAAAGCAGGCACACCGCCACCGACTCGACGCCCTGACCGGCGATGTCGTCCAGCACAGCGTCCAGGGCACGCCGGTCCAGTGGCAGCAGCACCGCGCCGGTGTGGTCCAGTCGTTCCGGGATTTCGTAGCAGCGTTCGCGGGGGATCAGCGGCGGCGGGAGCTGCGGCTGTAAAGCATAAAGCGCGGGCCGTTCCTGCCGGCCAATAAACAGCAGATCGCGGAAGCCCTGCGTGGTGATGAGGGCCGTCCGCGCGCCTTTGCGCTCCAGGATGGCGTTAGTGGCCACCGTCGAGCCGTGCGCCACCCGTTCCAGGCGCTGAAGCTGGCCGCCGGTCATCGCCTGCAGCCCGGCCAGCATGGCCTCGGCTGGGTTACGCGGCGTGCTGGGCAGCTTATGGATGTGAAGCTGGCCGTTCTGGCTCAGGACCAGGTCGGTGAACGTGCCGCCGATGTCAACACCGATGAGCATCTGCCCCCGCTTTCGTCAGGGATGCCGGTTATTCGTCGCCCAGGCAAACGCCCAGGTCGCGCGCGGTCTGCACCCAGGCATGGTCCAGCGGGACATTTTTGCGATGTCCCACCACATCTTCCAGCGGCACCGGCACGGCTTCCTCGCCGCGCGAGGCCACCATCACACCGAACACGCCCTCTTCGATGCAGTGCGCGCAGGCCGAACCCAACCGGGTCGCCAGCAGGCGATCCACCGGCGACGGTACGCCGCCGCGCTGCACATGTCCCAGAATTGTCACGCGAGATTCCAGCCGGGTAAGTTCTTCGAGCTGGCGCGTGAGCAGATGGGTACTCTCCAGGCGTTCCTTCTCGATTTCCTGGAGCTGTGCTTTGGCCGCTTTGCGTTCTTTTTTGTCCTCGGCGTTGGCGATCTCGTCGCGAATCTGCTGGTAACGCTGCGCCAGGTCGGCGGACATAGCGCCTTCAGAGACGGCCACAATACTGAAATGCTTGCCTGCCTGCCGCCGCCGGATGACAGCCTCGGAGATGACATCCACATCATACGGAATCTCCGGGATGATGATGGCGTCCGCGCCGCCGGCGATGCCCGCGCCCAGTGTCAGCCAGCCGGTGTTGTGGCCCATAATCTCCACCACGATGATACGGTGATGACTGTGCGCCGTGCTGTGCAGCCGGTCGATGGCCTCGGTGGCGATGTTCAGGGCCGTGTCAAAGCCAAACGAGACATCGGTCAGCGGGATGTCGTTGTCGATCGTTTTGGGCAGGGTGATGATGTTGAGGCCCTTCTGCATCAGGCGATAGGCGTTCTTCTGCGTGCCGCCGCCGCCCAGGCACACCAGCGCGTCCAGGTTGTGGCGCTCGTAGTTTTCCAGCATGACGTCGGTCATGTCCAGCGTCTTATCGCCGATGGGCATCTTGTGCGGTTTGTCGCGGCTGGTACCCAGGATGGTCCCGCCCAACGTCAGGATACCGCTGAGGAGTTCGCCGTCCAGGCGCACCAGCCGGTTTTCCATCAGGCCGCGAAAGCCATCGCGGAAGCCGACCGCCTGTATGCCCGTACGATTGTAACCGGCCTTACCCACCGCGCGAATCGCCGCGTTAAGACCCGGCGTGTCGCCACCAGCCGTCAGAATTCCGATTGATTTGCTCATGTGTGGTCCCTCTCGCAGCGATTAATCAGGCGAACAGTCGTGCCCGTGTTCCGACCCATGTTCTATTGTACCGCATGGTGTGGGTGTATGTTACCTTGACGCTGATGTATAATCGCGCAGTTCCAGCTAAAGACCACACAGAAAAGGTAGACTCATGTCACAAGCGAACCAGCCCCGCGCGCTGGCCCTGGTGGGCATGCCCGGCTCTGGCAAAACCCTGTGCGCCAAACACCTGGAAGCGCGCGGATTCTATCAGTTCCGTTTTGGCGGCATCATCACCGACGAGGTGACACGGCGCGGCCTGCCCATCACCCCGGACAACGAGCGCGACGTGCGCGAGGAATTCCGCCGCCAGGACGGCATGGACGCCATCGCCAAGCGCGCTCTGCCGCACCTCACCGCCGCGCTGGAAACGCACAACAGCATCATCATCGACGGGCTGTACAGCTTCAGCGAATACAAAACACTGCGCCCGGTGCTGGGCGAGGATATGGTGCTGGTGGCCATCACCTGCCGCCGCGATCTGCGCTACCAGCGCCTGGCCGAACGTCCAGAGCGCCCGCTGACCGCCGCCGAGGCCGAACTGCGCGATTATCGGGAAATCGAAAACCTGGAAAAGGGCGGTCCCATCGCCATCGCCGATTATACGCTGCTCAACGACAGCCAACCGGCGGACCTGCTGGCCGCGCTGGACACGCTGCTCGATCAGTTGGGAATGACGCCGTAGCCGGTCAGCCGCTCGGTGCCATGAGCTGGTCACTGACCATCGTCTGAAGCTGGCCAACGGTGATGTTGCTGATATCCGACACCAGCGACTCCGGCCTGAGGTCACCGATGGCGCGACGCACATTGTTCCAGTAGCGGCTGGCTTTGTTGTGTTCCCCGGCCCGCGCGTGCAGATTGGCCAGCATAAACGAGGCCAGCGGATGGCTGCGCTGGCAGTAGATGGCCGTGCGGAAGGTATGCCGCGCCTTGTCGATGTGACCCTGCTCCATGAACAGCAGCGCCCGCAGATAGTAGGCGTCGGCCAGCAGCGGCTCCAGCCGGATGGCGTTATCGACCAGCGCGTGCGCCTCGTCGATCTGCTGGCGGTTGGCCAGCAGGCTGGCCAGCAGCACATGAGCCAGCGCATGATTGGGACAGGTGCTCAGCAGCCGGGTGAGCAGGCGCTCGGCTTCCTCAAACGACTCCTGGTGAACGGCACGGACCGCCCGCGCGTAGTCGTCGGCGCTGGCCCTGGGTGCGCCATTGCGCGCAGAAATCTGCGAATGTGCGCTGTTCTGCGGATGAACATACCCACCCTGTATGCTGCCAGCCACAACCGGACGCAGCTTCGGCGGTTTGCGATAGGCCGTCGCCTCGCCGAAAACATGCGGCTCCCACTGTTCAATCGTCGCGCGGATGACCTCGGCGCGGCCCAGCAGCAGCCAGCCACCTGTCGACAGCAGCTTGTGGAACGATTTCTCGGCCTGCTGCACATGGGCGGCATCGAAGTAAAGCAGTACGTTGCGGCACAGAATGAGGTCGAACGTAAAGGCTGGCACATGCGCCGGGCGGAACAGGTTCGCATGACGGAAGGAAACCATCTTGCGGATGTGCGGCCTGATGGCCAGGCCGGTGGGCGTCGGGTCGAAGTAAAGCTGCTGGAAATCCAGGTCGGTATGACGAAACGCCCACTGGCGATACACACCGCGCCGGGCCGCGCGCAGCGCCAGCCCGTTGATGTCGCTGCCAATGAGGTGAATGCGCCAGTCGTCGATGTCCGGCAGCAGTTCGTGCAGGGTGATGGCCAGCGAATAGGGTTCCTCGCCGGTAGCGCAGCCCATGCTCCAGATGTTCAGGTGCAGGTCGCCCTGCTCGCGCCGCCGGGCGATGATGTCCGGCAGCAATCGCTGGCGCAGCAGATCAAAGTGTGCCTGGTCACGCAGAAAGTACGTCTCGCCGATCGTCAGCGCATCGACCAACTGCTGCCATTCGCCGTCTGTCTCGGCCTGCTGGCACAGCCGGTCATAATACCCGGCCAGGTCATCCCCGGCCAGCGACAGAATAATCTCCGGCAGCGCGTCGCGCATCTGGGCGCGGACGGCGATACCGGAACGCATCTCCACCAGCTCGGCGATCTGGTTCACCAGCGAGTCGGTTGGCTGCCTTGTTGTCATACATCACCTTTGCGCTGAGACCATTGTCCCTTAATTATAGCGTAAAAACATCCACTGTTCGATAGATGTTTTTACGATTCGTAAAGAAATTGACAACACTTTAGCCCGTCCGTATACTGGCCTGTGGTCTGTGGGCAGCTTCGGGGAGTCGATTTTGCGACTTTTGCTAATCAGTTTGTGGACGCTGGCGCTGGTACTGGTCCCGGCCTGGGACGGGCTGGCGCAGTCCAGCGGAGCCGAACCGGGCGATCCACCGCTGGCAACGCTCATCACAGTCTCGGAGCCGGACGAAACCGGCATGGTGACGATCAGCGGCGCGGCGGGTTCGGTGTTCCCCTCGGCCCAGGTGACGATCCGCAACCTGCACACCGGCCAGCAGGTCTACGCGACGGCGAATTTTAGCGGTGCATTCTCCGCGCAGATCGACGGCACCGGCGGCCCGCCCTTCTGGATCAGCCCGACGGAGTCCATCCCGGCGTCGCTGCGAGACCGGCCCGGTTCGCTGCCGGGTGGCCCCGGCACGATTATTACCGGGCGCGAATCGTCACCAGCTACCCCGGCGCGCCCCATCACGCAGATTGTCATCGACGGCTCGGTTGGCGACTGGGCCGCCTATCCCCGCGCTGCCATCGGCGACGACTACGCTCTGCTCAACGCCGACTCGCTGACCGTCGCCACACGGCACGACGTCCGGCCTGGCGAGCAGTTGGTCGTCGTGTTCAGCCTGGACGCCGCCACCTACGAACTGGCCGTCGATCCAACACTGCCCCAGGCGGCGCTGCTGCGGCAGACGACCCCCGAAAGCCGCGACCTGGGCGCGCGCGCGGTGGCGGTGATTGCCGGCGAGTGGATCGAGGTGCGCCTGCCGCTGGGCAGCCTGCCAGCCGATGCCGGGACAGCCATGCTCGACAGCATATTCAGCCGTGCCGGCGAGGATGACGAACGCGCCCGCCGCGACATCGGCGCGCCGCTGGCCCGCGTGGACGAAATCGACGGGGTGGTGTACGCTGGCGGCCCCCTGGTGAACCCGGCGGCCACCTTCAGCGCAGCCGGTTCGCTGGCACAGGGGCGCTCAACATGGCAGGCGCAGGGCCGCGTCGATACGATCACCCCCGCGCCCGGCGACACCCTGAGGCTCGAAATGGACGTCACGCTCAACCTGCCGGACCCGGCGCAGGCGCTGCCCGGTCTGGCGCTCATCGGCGAGATCAGCCTGCTGCCGGTGACAATCGGCGAGGGCGGCACGCAGAACGTCCCGGCGCTGCATACCAACAACGGCTGGTCGAACCGGTTCACACGCTCCGGCCTGCCCATCGACAACCTGCACGCCGATTTTCCGCTGGGCACAGCCCGCGCCGAACCGCAGCACATCGTCCGGCGCGGCGCTCAAATGCTGGCCGGTCTGCGCTTCGAGCTGGTCATCCCGGCGGACCTGCCGCCTGGGATTTACGTGCCGGTGTTCACCGGGCACGCGCAGATCGGCGACAGCGACCGGTTCGGCTGGGCCGAGAACAGCGTCATATTCGGCGATGGGCCGGACCCGGCACCGCCGCCGCAGCGACTGCCGCTGGTGCTCAACGTCGGTGGACTCACCGATTCGCGGCTGCTGTGGGCGCTGCTGCTGGACCACCCCGGCGATGGCTCGCGTGGACTGCTGGCCACAGCCGACGCCGAGCGCGCCGCCCTCTCCAACCGGGTGCGCTTCAACAGTCCCACACGTATTCTGCCGCCGGGCGACTACCCCATCGAGCCGTACCTGCTCAACATGCTGCCCAACGCCTACGACACGATCAGCGCGCCGCTGCTGCCGCTGTCGCTGCCGGGCGGGCGGCTCAACGCCTCGGTGACACGGCCCGATGGCACCATCGATGCCCTGCCGGGTGCGTCCATCGTGCAGAACCGTCTTTCAAGCGCCGCCCTGGACGAGCGCGACCGCTTCGGCGAGCAGTCGCCGCTGGATATCTACCGGCTGACGACGCTCGACCCAGCTTACACGGCCTATCCGTTCGCGGCTTACGGCGAGTACACGGTCAACCTCACCGGCAGCGTTGAGGATGTGTTCGGCAACCGCTACGGCGGCGGCGGAGTCTACCGCCTGCTCATCGCCGAGCCACTCAGACTGCTGCCGGGCGTGCTGCCGGGGACACCGTTCCATGTGGGCGACGCTTTCTACGCTGGCGGTCAGGTGCTGCCGGGGATGCCCGCCGCCGTCAGCGTGCGCCTGACGATCTACCCGGTGGACGGCGGCGCGCCGGTCGAGCGCGTCTATGAAGGGCAGGCCAACCCGGACGGCGTGTTTACATTCGCCGGTGAAGATGCGTTCGTCTTTGACCAGCCCGGCGAGTACATCATCGACTACGAAGCGCGCTACACCCTGCCCGATGGCCGTCTGTGGGCGGCCAGCCAGCGCAGCGCCGGGATTGTCGCCGGCCCCGACTCGCCGCTGGTGGCGCGCGGCCTGCGCGGACTGGCTGGCGTGGACATCTCGCCGCGTCCGGCCTGGTTCACGACGGCTACCTACCCGCCCGCCGGAACCGCCCCCGAACTGCCGCGCCGCCCGTATTTTCCGTATCACAGCGGCGATGTCGTCTATGTGCAGGACAGTCGCAGCAGCGGGATTCACCCGGCGCTGACCGTGCAGGACCTCGACGGCGCTTATGCCGAATGGCTGCGCGAGGCGCTGCCCGATTACCGGTCGGCATATGGCCAGAGCATCGAGCAGCTCACCATCATCGACGCGCTGCCGCTGCTGCCTGTCTCAGACGCGAATCACGCCTACGCCTATGTCAGCGCGGTGCGACCCGGCGTGACCGTGCGCCAGTTCGTCAGCGGCGGCGATGACCCGGCCTTAGCCCTGCACTGGGACGCCGGCGACCCGCTCAACCAGCAGACCGGGGCGGGCATCGACGGTGAGCGCCCTGGCGACTATACGTTCCTGTTCGGCGGGGCGGTGGTGCGCAACGCCGAGACCGGCATCCATACGACCGCCGCCTATGCCGCGCTGGCCGTCACCATCAGCGGCGACTCACCCGCGCGCGTGGTACCACCCTTCGGCGCGGCGGACGGCGCTCCGCTGCTGATCATCGACGGCCAGCCAGTCGAGACGTTCTTCCATCCCACCGGCGCGCGACCGGGGCAGGTGTTCCAGATAGGTGACACGCTGGCGATCGCCGGGCAGGCCGCGCCGACTGTCGCCGCCGACGTGACGGTGACCATCAGCGCGCCATCCGGTCAGGTGACAACGTTCAGCGGGCGCACCAGTCCCACCGGCTATTTCTACCAGCCGCAGCACGATCTGCCTTTAGATGAGCCGGGCGCATGGACTGTGCGCGTAACGCTGTCGCCCGCCGGGCTGACATCCGCCGGAGCCGTGCCGCCGCCGCTGCCGGTGGGCGGCATCCCCGGCGCGCCCGATGGCGTGTTTACGGTCTACGTCACCCATGCCGATGACCCACCGCTGGCCTGGTCCGGCGGCGGCGATGGCGACCAGGAGACGCGCCCCGGATTCGCACAGAACGTAGGCATCGAAGTCCCTGCCGGCTGGACCGACGCCAGCGCGTCCTATGTGGTGGCGTCGCCATCGTATGTGCTGGACGCGGGGGCGCTCAACATCTTCGGGACCAGTGCCAGCTACCAGCTCAACCCCGGCGCGCTGGCGCAGCGTTTCCCCAACCTGGAAGCTGACGGACGCGGCCAGGGACCGGCGGCATCTGATGTGCTGACGCTGACGTTCGCCATCAGCGGTGTGGACGCCGACGGCCAGCGGCGCGTCGCCACGCGCACGCTGACGCGCTTCCACGACCGGCTGCTGACTTTCGAGGAGTTCAACCGTGATTAGATCATCATCGCGCCGCGCCCTGCTGGCGACGCTGGGCCTCTTACTGCTGTCGCTGGGTGTGCTGGTCCGGGCGCAGCAGCCGCGACCACTCTACGCGCTGCCCGATGGCAACACGCGCGCCGTCAGCAGCGGATCGCTGGCGCTGGCCAACAATGGGCGCACGCTGCTGGCGGCCAACCTACTCAGCGGCACCGTCTCCATCGTCGATATTCCGCTGCGAGAGGTCCAGGCGGAGATCGCCGTCGGCGCGGACCCGCGCGCGGTAGCCCTCACGCCGGACAGCAGCCGCGCGGTGGTCGTCAGCCGGGGCGATGGCGCGCTGGGCGTCATCGACATGCAGGCGCGCAGCGTAGAGCGCACCATCGACGTGGGCGCGCAGCCGTATGCCGTCGTCGCCCGTGACGCATCGACGGCTTACATCTCGCTGCAATCAACCAGTGAAGTCCTGCGCGTTGATCTCACCAGCGGCGAGATCGTGACACGCATCCCGGTCCCGGCCATGCCCGCCGGGCTGGCGCTGTGGGGCGATTTCCTGTACGTGACGCACTTCTGGAGCGGCGAACTGAGCCTCATCTACCTGCCCCAGCAGACGGTGGTGCGCACCGTCGCCACCGGTGCCGATTCGTCGCTGGCCCAGTCGCTGACCATCGACGTGCGCGCGGGCATCGCTTACCTGCCGCACAGCCGCAGCGCCGACTGGAACCCGGCCCGCACCTACGACAACAGCGTGCTGCCGGTGGTCAGCGTGGTGGACCTGGCCGCGCTGGACGTGCGCGCAGACTCGCGGCTGGCGCTCAACGTCATCGACCGCCCGCAGAACATGCCCTTCGCCGCCGCCTTCGACCGGCTGCGTAACTGGCTGTTCGTCGTCAGCGCTGGCAGCGACGCCCTGACGGTGGTTGACCTGGCGAGCAGCACGGCGCGCGCCCATATCCCGGTGGGGGCCAATCCGCGCGGGGTGCTGCTCAACCTGAATAACAGCCTGGTGTTCGTTCACAACGCCGTTGACGGCACGCTGACCCTCATCGAGACGCGCACGCTCAACGTACTGGAGACGCTGACCCTCAGCGAGCAGACCGTGCCCGTCGATCTGCGGCTGGGCGCGCAGTTGTTCCATTCGGCGGCGGACCCGCGCCTGAGCCGCGACCACGCCCTGAGCTGCGCGAGCTGCCACTTCGACGACCACAGCGACGGGCGCGCATGGCAGAACATCCCCGGCGGGACCGGCAGCACACCAGCCCTGGCTGACCTGGACACGCTCCAGCACGACGACATGCTGGCGCTGGTGGACGCCAAAATCCGCGACTGGCAGGCCGGGCGCGGCCTGGAAATCGGCTCGCTGGAACTCGACGCCCTTATCGATTATTTGCTGGCGCTGCCCGATTAGTTTACACTCATGAAAATCAAAAGTTTACCGCTTGCAAACACTGTCTGACGGCGGTATTATTTATGGTTGTTATGAGAGAAATTCACGGGCACAGGTCGTAGATGTCAACAATCAGCGCGGCAATGCAGGAATATCTGGCGGAGACATACCGGCTGGCGCATTACCAGAACAACAACCGCTACGTCTCAACATCGGCTTTAGCCCAGGTCATGGGAGTCTCCGCGCCAGCGGTGACGCGCATGGTGCAGCGTCTCCGGGAAGCCGGTTATCTGGACCACGAGCCGTACCAGGGCATCATCCTCACGCCAGCGGGCGAGCGCGAAGCCCTGCTCAACATTCGCCGCCACCGGCTGGTGGAGCGTTTTCTGGTGGATGTGATGCAGTTCGGCTGGCACGAGGTTCACGGCCCCGCCGACCAGCTCGGCGCGGCGGTTGGCGATCTGGTGGTGGAGCGAATGGCGGACATGGCCGGTAATCCGCGCCGCTGCCCGCACGGCGAGCCGATCCCCACCGCTGAGGGACTCATGCCGGAAGTGCGCGACATCTGGCTGACCGCAGCCGACCCGGCCCAGGATTACGTCGTCAGCCGGGTCCACAGCCACGACGACGATAAACTGCAATATCTGGACCAGCTCGGCCTCAAACCCGGCGTGAAGTTCTATCTGCTGGACCGCGCCCCATTCGATGGCCCGCTGCGGCTGCGCATCGGCGAGGACACGCATTTTATCGGTCACACGCTGGCCGGTGTGCTGCGCGTGTGCTCCGAGGATGAATTCGAGCTGGTATAGCTGCTTATCGACCGGTGTGCGCGGTCATCCCCCAGCCCGCCACACCGATACACGCCCAACCGGCCACCAGCAGCACGCCGCCCACCGGCGCCACCGCCCCCATAAAGCCCCAGTCGAAGATCGCCAGCAGGTACAGGCTGCCACTGAATACCAGTGTGCCCGCCGTCAGCAAAAGACCGGCCCGGCGCGGCCAGTCGCCGCCGGTTTGCGTCGTCAGCCAGGCGACAGCCATGATCGCCAGCGCGTGAACCATATGGTAGCGCGCCGCCGTCTCGAAGGTGTTCACGCGCTCGTTGGCTTCCAGCGTTGCCTGCAGGCCGTGCGCGCCAAACGCGCCCAGCGCCACGCCGGTGAATCCCAGCGCAGCGGCGATGATGATAAACAATCGGGTCATGCGTTTTTGTCCTGTCACATATGGCGATAGTTGTCGCAAAGCACCGCGTCGTGCTAAAGTCAGAGGCAGATCAACCCACCAGCACACGGGGGCAGCGATGGACGCACACGACGACTCCCACATCGACGAGGCAGCAGCAGAACCGCCGGTCTTCGCCGGGCGCGATGAAGCGCTGGCCCGGCTGTACCGCCATCTGAGCGACACCAGCAGCCGGCAGGCCATCGTGTTTGTCGGTCGGCGGCGCATCGGCAAAACGGCGCTGCTGCGTTATGTACTGGAGACAGCCGGCAGCGCCCTGATTCCGGTGTACATTCCGCTGCGGCAGGTCTCGCTGGAGAGCGAGCGCGCCTGGCTGCACGCCCTGCGCACCGCCCTGGCGGACGCCATCAGTGCGCGCCACTTCGAGATGCTGCATCCGCCGCCCGAACCCGAACCCGGCGACGATCTGCGCGTGTGGCTGGCGGATCGTTACCTGCCGGAAGTCTACCCCACCATCCGCCCGCAGCGCCAGCTCGTGCTGCTGCTGGACGATGCCGAACAACTCAACGCCGCCATCCAGGATTCACGCCTGCCGGACGACATGCTCGACTTCCTGCACGGGCTGATTAACCGCCAGTTGAACATCGCCATGTCGCTGGATTTACAGGCCGAACAGCAGCTCGCGCAAATGCAGCCGCTGGTGGAACCGCGCGCCGCCTATCGCCTGGGCTGCCTGACCAACGCCGAGAGCACCGCCGTCATCAACGCGCTGATCGACCCTGCCGGAATCAGCGCCGAGGGACTGGTCGCCGTACAGCAGACGACCGGCGGCGAACCAGCCCTGCTCCAGATCACCGGCCAGGAACTCGCCTGCCGCGCCCAGGCCAACCCACCCCGGCAGACGCTCACCGCCGACGATGTCAAAGCCGTCAAACCGGCAGTCTACGCCGCCAGCGAAACGACCTTTCAACTGCTGTGGAAGCTGCTCAACCGCGACGAGCGCCTGGTCCTCACGGCGCTGGGCAGCCTGCTCTACGACGACCCGCTGCGCAGCATCGACACCGCCGCCATCGAGGCCTGGCTGGTCGAAACCGACTATCCGCTGGACCGGACGGCCATCAACGCCGCTGTGCGCGGCCTGGAATACAACGAGATTGTCGAAGGGGCGGCGGCCCATGTGACCATCAACGCCGGGCTGTTCCAGCGCTGGCTGCTGGAGAATGCCCGCCTGGGCGGCGATCAGGCGAGCGCCAGCCCGCGGGGCAGGTCGAGCCGCCCGTCGCGGTTGGTGGTCGGGCTGGTGATTGCCATCATCGTGGTGATTGTGCTGGTGCTCAGTTCGCTGAACCTGAACAACAACGGCGACGAGGGTGGCAGCCAGTCGCCAATGCCGACGGTCACGCTGGCCCCCGGCGACTGAGATATCAGGCGCGGTCTTCGGACTTGCGCAGGTAGATAAACCAGTAGATGGCCGCCACCATAATCGTGCCGCCGATGATGTTGCCGATGGTCACCGGCAGCAGATTGTTCAGCAGGAAGCTGCCCCAGGTGAGTCCGTCCAGGTCGAGGCCCGCGCCAGCGGCGAAAGCGGCGTCGAAATCCTTGACCAGCAGACCAATCGGGACGAAATACATGTTGGCGACACTGTGCTCAAAACCAGCGGCGACAAAGGCCGAGATGGGGAACAGAATCGCCGCGATCTTATCTACAGTGGAGCGCGCGCCGAACGTCAGCCATACGGCCAGGCACACCAGCCCATTACACAGGATGCCCAGCGCGACCGCCTGCACGAAATCCAGTTGAACTTTGCCGTTGGCAATCGACAGCATGGTGATGCCCACCGCGCCGCCGCTGGCGGTGTGCTGCTGGGTGAAGAACACCAGCACGGCGGTCCCCAGCGAGCCGACAAAATTGCCCGCATACACGATAGCCCAGTTGCGCAGCACGTCTCTGGTGGTGATCTTGCGGCTGGCCCAGGCCATCGCCAGCATGTTGTTGCCGGTGAACAGTTCCGCGCCAGCGCCAACGACCAGAACCAGGCCCAGGCAGAACGACAGCCCCATCAGCAGCCGCGAAACACCGTACGGCAGTTCGCTGCCGCCGGTGGCGACGGTGGTGGCGAAGATCGCCCCCAGCGCGATAAACGCCCCGGCCAGCACGGCCAGCACAAACACGGACAGCCAATCGGTGGCGGCTTTGCGTACGCCGACGGCCTCCACCCGTTTGGCGATCTCTGGCGGGGTAAACGCATCAAATGACAGTGGTTCGGTCATGTCGGCCTCGTGGAGCGATCAGGAGATCGCCGCTGTTGTGAATGGATAAATGCTACCTGGAACCGGTCTGTTCGGCAATCGACACCACACAGCGCATCTCATCGCGGAAGCTGCTGGGTACCGCCGGGCAGGTGGCCACGGTCTGGCCGCGCACGCGCACATCGAAGGTGGCATCGGGCTGGCTGCTGACCCAGAACGGATGCGCCGTCTGGCGGAAAGCCTGCCGCGTCAGGCAGATGTCCGATGGGAACTCATTCAGTGGCAGCATACTGTAGGCCATCGTCCATACCATCAGGCAGTCAGTCGGGCGCAGCGCGTACAGATCGTCGGTGCTCCATTCGCGGGCGCGATAGGTGACGCTGCTGCCGCTGGCGTCAGTACGAGAAAACACCATATCACTGACGTTAATCCAGCGTTCCGGCAGCCGGTTATAAAGCACCAGCGCGCGGCCATCGTAGCGCAGCAGCACCTCGGCATCGTCTGCGCTGGCGGCGTCGATGGGCGGCAGGGTTGTGTCGGGCGTGGTGGTGGCTGGAATCGCGGTATCGGTCGGCGCGGAAGTAAGCTCGACCAATGCCGCTGGCACACGGGTCACGCGGGTACGGGTAGGGCGTGGCGTGGTGGTGGCGCGCGCCATATCCGTCGCGGTCGCCGGTGTAGTCATCGTGGCGGACGCCATGGCGGTCGCTGTAGCGGTCACCGAATCCGCCACAACGGCTGGCGAAGCCGTGCCGGTGGGGTCGTCATCGCCACCGGCCAGCAGACTGGTGCCGGTCAGCACCAGCAGCGCGATGACCGCGACACTCAGCAGCGCCCCGACCACCAGCATACCGGTGGGCGGACGGTTGGGCGGCCTGCGTTCGCTGGCAGGGGCATCCCAGGGTTGCAGCACCGGCGTCATCGCCGAATCGGACAGGCGAATAGCTCCGGCGGGCAGCGCCGCTTTCAGACTGTCTGGCGGCGCGGTCCGTGTCATTTCCTGCAGGCGGGATGCCAGCGCCTGCTCCAGCGCCTCGACCAGCGCCGCGCCGGTCGGGTAGCGATCTTCCGGCTCTTTGCTGAGGATTCGGTCGATGACGGTTTCCAGTTCCGGCGAGATATCCGGGTTGATGGCACGTGGCGGCGGTGGCGGGTCGCTGATGTGCTTCAGGGCGATGCTCATGGCCGAGACATCGTCGAAGGGCACGCGCCCGGTGAGCATCTCGTAGAGGACGACACCCAGCGCGTACAGGTCACTCTGCGGGACGGCATGCGCTGACGATACCGCCTGCTCCGGCGCGATGTAATACACGCTGCCAAAGGTGTTGCCGATGGTCCCTTCCTGTGCGTTGAGCGCCAGGCCGAAATCGGTGAGGACGGCGTGGCCGTCTGACTTGACCATGATGTTAGACGGCTTGACATCGCGGTGGATCACGTCCTGGGTGTGGGCGTAATCCAGGGCGGCGGCGATATCGCGGGTGACCCGCAGTATCTGCGAATAACTCATCAGCGCGCCCCGCGCCCGGTAATCCTTGAGAATGTGGCGCAAATCCTGACCATCGATGAAGGCCATCGCCATATAATAGCGGGCGTCCAGGTCGCCGAACTGAAAAATGCCGACGATGCCAGGATGGTTGAGGCGAGCGATGGCGCGGGCCTCGCGCAGAAAGCGCTCGCGGTATTCCTGGCTGTCGTCAGCGGCGACCAGGTGCGGCTCGATGACCTTGACGGCGGCGTAGCGGTCAAGACGGGCGTCATAGCCGCGATAAACGCGCGCCATACCCCCCTGGCCCAGCAAATCGACGATGGTGTAGTCTCCAAGTTGTTGGCCGATGAGAGGATCGGTAGCGGACATGTCACCTTTCCAGATCATGATAATAACGCGACCGCAAGAAAGAGGCGGTCAATTTCATTATACTTGGCGGGCAATCAAAAAGTGTAAAGGCTTTCAGCACACCACAGATTCTAAGCCCAATTTGCGTTATACTCTAGCCGACACAGGTGATACATCAGAATTGATACCCGTACGACTATTGCCAGGGGGAGAGATCGATCGTGACGCCTTCACCGGATGTCCCGGAAAAAGAGATACGCGAACGCTGCGCGCATATCCTGGCTGCCGGCGCAGATGAGGCGCGCCGCCTGGGCCACAACTACATCGGCACCGAGCATCTGTTCATCGCGGCCACCCGCAACGACAGCGGCCCCACCTGCCAGTTACTGCGCCGCGCCAACATGAACCCGCGCGAGGTCCGCAACGAAATCCGGCGTGAGGTGGGCATCGGCGAGGGGATACACACCGATGTTCTGCCACTGACGCCGCGCACCGAGATGGTATTATCGCTGGCGATCTTCCTGGCCAATCACGAAGGCGCGGTCGGCGAGAATCACCTGTTGATGGCGCTGCTGCAGGAAGGCGAAGGCGTGCCGGTGCGCAAGCTGCTGGACATGGGCTTTGACCTGAATCACTGGCTGCAGAAGCTCATCGCCGAAGAGCAGGACGAATTCTCCCCCATCATTGACGACAGCGACCTGCTCGACTTTCTCGACGAGTCGGACAGCGATATGGACATTCGACTGCCGGGTGGCCTGCGCGGTATGGGCCGGGTTGATGTCTCTGGCGAACCGCATACCTACCCCACGCCCATGCTGGACAAATACGGACGCGACCTGGTGGAGCAGGCGGCCAACGGCAAGATCGGGCCGGCCATCGCCCGCGAGGACGAGATGCGGGCCGTCGCCCGCACGCTGGCCCGCAATCGCAAAAACAACCCGCTGCTGCTGGGCGATGCCGGCGTCGGCAAGACGGCGGTCGTCGAGGGGCTGGCCTACGCCATCTACGATGGCAGCGCGCCGCCGTCGCTGCTCAAAAAACGCATCGTGCAGATCGAAATCGGCACGCTGGTCGCCGGGACCAGCCTGCGCGGGCAGTTCGAGGAACGGCTGATCGGCATCGTCGATGAGATCAGAAATTCCGGCAACTGCATCCTGTTCATCGACGAGCTGCACACCATCGTCGGGGCCGGCGACACCATCGACAGCAACCTGGACGCGGCCAACATCCTCAAGCCGGCGCTGGCACGCGGCGAGATTATGTGCATCGGCGCGACCACGCACGAGGAATACCGGCGCGCCATCGCCCAGGACCCGGCGCTGGACCGCCGTTTCCGTACCATCGACATCGAAGAGCCGGGCATCGAGGACGCCATCGCCATACTGGGCGGCCAGCAGACGCGCCTGGAAGAGCATCACGGCGTCGTCATCCGTTCGGAGACCATCGAGGCGGCGGTGCGCCTGTCGGTGCGCTATATGCCGGACCGTCATCTGCCGGACAAGGCGCTCGATCTGCTGGACGAAGCCTGCACCCGCGTCATTATCCGCGCTATGCCGCTCGACAAAGAGATCGAGCAGGACGCGCCCAACGATGTGCGTGTCAGTGATGTGGCCGCCGTGCTGTCGGAATGGACGGGCATCCCTGTCAGCGAACTGACGACCGACGAGAAACACCGGCTGGCCCGTCTGGAAGAGTCGCTGATGGAGCGCGTCATCGGCCAGGACGAGGCGGTAAGCGCGGTGGCCTCGGCCATCCGCACGGCGCGCGCTGGCCTCAGCGACCCCAACCGGCCCATCGGTGTGTTTCTGTTTCTGGGGCCGTCCGGCGTCGGCAAAACGGAGCTGGCGCGCACGCTGGCCCATGTGATGTTCGGCAGCGAGGAAGCCATGCTGCGCCTGGATATGTCCGAGTTCCACGACTCGCACACCGTCGCCCGGCTGATCGGCTCGCCGCCCGGCTATAAGGACAATATGCGTGGGGGCCAGCTCACCGACAACCTGCGCCGCCGCCCCTACTGCGTGGTGCTGCTCGACGAGGTGGAGAAGGCCGCGCCGGAAGTGTTCGACATTTTCCTGCAGGTGTTCGACGAGGGGCGTATCAGCGACGCGCACGGTCGCCGGGTGGACGCGCGCCACGCCGTTTTCATCATGACGAGCAACATCGGCACGCTGGAAGGCGGCAAGTCGCTGGGTTTCAACGGCAACCCGGCGGACCACGCCGACTATTCCGGCTATCTGAAGCAGTTCTTCCGCCCGGAGTTCATCAACCGGCTGGACGATATTATCACCTTCCGTCCGCTGAGTGACGAGACACTGGTGCGCATCATGGAGCGCCAGCTTACGGAACTGCACGAACGCCTGGCATCGCAGCGGCTGCGGCTGGAACTCACGGACGACGCCCGCGAGCTGATTCTGGAAGTGGGTCACGACCCGGTACACGGCGCGCGTCCGCTGCGGCGGGCCATCGAGCGGCTGCTGACCCGTCCGCTGAGTGCGCGCATCATGGAAGAGACATTCCCGCCCGATAGCACGGTGACCGTCTTCCGTGATGACGGCAACCGGCTGGGCTTCAGAACGGGGTAGATGAGTCCGAGGGGCGGCGGGCGCGCTGTAGCACGCCCTTACGGGCGGACCGATCCCGCCCGGCGTTAAAACACCGGGCTACAGGAAGCGTGTCTGCTAAAGAGACACAAAAACAGGTTCACGTAACCTGCCATGAGAGACACAAGCCTTTTAATGGGTGGGGCCACCTATAGCCAGCGGTTTTGAACCGCTGGCGCGCTGGCGGCGCGAAAGCTGAAAACCCGCCCCAAATCCGAATGCACCCATGAGTCCACACCCGGTGGGGATGGGCGGGCTGATGCAGATTAAGTATTTAGGCGGAGTAAAGGGGCGGACCGATCCCGCCCGGCGTTAAAACACCGGGCTACAGGA
>CAZXCK010000091.1:0-17857 GCA_964639225.1 uncultured Anaerolineaceae bacterium
AAATATGGGCATATCCCGTCATGTCTTCTCCTTCTTTATTATTATTTGCTGCCCACCTATGACGCCATGCGCACCGCCGTCCAGCGCGCCTACGACGACGAAGGTCCGACACTGGTCGAAGCCAAGACCTACCGGCTGGTTCCCCATTCTTCAGATGACGACGACCGCAGCTATCGCAGCCGCGACGAGGTCGATGAATGGAAGGGCAAAGACCCTATTCCTCGCTTCCGTGACATGCTGCTGGAGATGGGCGTGCTGACACCGGAGCGCGTGGACGAGATCGACGCGCAGGCCAAAGCGACTGTCAACGAAGCACACCGCAGTGCCGAAGCCGCGTCGTTCCCGGCGGGCGAGGACGCGCTGGGGTCTGTCTTTGCCCCGGTGGAGGAGGTATAACATGGCGCAGATGACACTGATCCAGGCCGTGACTCAGGCCATGGACGAAGAACTGGCCCGCGATCCGCGTGTGTTTATCACCGGCGAGGATGTGGGGCCGCGTGGCGGTGTCTTCCGGGCGACGAAGGGGTTGTTCGAGAAGTACGGCCCGGAGCGCGTGATCGACTCGCCGCTGGCCGAGCTGTCCATCGTGGCGATTGGCATCGGCGCCGCTTTGGACGACCTGCGGCCCATCTGCGAGATTCAGTTCGCGGACTTCATCCACCCGGCTTTTAACCAGATTGTCAGCGAGGCAGCACGCTTCTACTATCGCTCCAACGGTGAATGGAACGTCCCGATGGTCATCCGCGCACCTTATGGTGGCGGTGTGGGTGGCGCACTGTATCACAGCCAGAGCGTTGAGGCATTTTACGCCCATGTGCCAGGCCTGAAGGTCGTCATCCCGGCCACACCGCACGACGCCAAGGGTTTACTCAAGAGCGCCGTCCGCGACCCGAATCCGGTGCTGTTCTTCGAGCCGAAGAAGGGCTACCGTTCGATTAAGGGCGAAGTCCCGGACGAGGAATACACCGTGCCCATCGGCCCGGCACGTATCGCCCGCGAGGGACGTGACCTGTCGATTTATGCTTACGGCATGATGGCCCACTACTGCACCATCGCCGCCAACCGTGTCGCCCGCAGCGACGGCATCGACGCCGAAGTGGTGGACCTGCGCACACTGGCCCCGGTTGATAAGACCGCCATCCTCGACTCGTTCAAAAAGACGGGCAAGGCGCTCATCGTCTATGAGGATAACTACACGCTAGGCTACGGCGCGGAGATCGCCGCCATCCTGTCGGACGAGGGCTTCGAGTACATGGACGGCCCCATTCGACGGCTGGCCGGGCCGGACATACCCGGTGTGCCCTACAGCCATCCCATGCAGGAACACTTTATGCCCAACCCGGATAAAATCGCGCAGGCCATCCGCGAACTGGCCGCGTATTAGGAGGCGCTGCGAATGTCTACCCGACTGACAATGCCACAGCTTGGCGAGAGCGTGGTCGAAGGCACGGTAATCGAGTGGTTGAAGAAAGAGGGCGAGACGGTCGAAGAGTACGACCCGGTTGTTATCATCGGTACGGACAAAGTGGACAGCGACATTCCCGCGCCGGCCAGCGGTACCCTGCTCAAAATCTACGTGCGCGAAGGTGAGACGGTTGAAGCCGGGACGCTGCTGGCGTTGATCGGCGACGCGGGCGAGGATACGCCCGACACCGACAGCGAGCGTACATCCGGGCGTAACGACCAGGATGATGAAGACATGCCCGCTGCCGTCGCCGAGTCTGTGCCCTCTGACGTTGGCGAGCAATCTGGCGGGGCGCATGTCACGCCGGTGGTGGCGCGTATGGCCGCCGCCCACAACCTGGACCTGTCGCGTATCAAAGGGACCGGGCGCGGTGGTCGCATCACCAAGAAGGACGTGCAGATGATTCTGGACCGTCACGAGCAGCCAACGGAAGCCGAAGCTGGAGCCGATGACGACATTCCGCCCTGGGAACAGCCCGGCTCCGGCGATCTGTTCAAATCGACTGCTGACTACGAGGACGAGCCGGAAAGCACCACACCCGCGCCGCCCGCACCGCCTGCGCAGCGGACAAAAGCACAGCCGGCCAGTACCCCGGCGAACGTCCCCGGTGAACTGCTGCCACTCAACGCCATGCGCCGCAACATCGCCGAGCATATGGTCCACAGCAAGCACACATCGCCGCATGTGACCACCGTTTTTGAGGTCGATCTGTCGTCGGTTGTCGGCCATCGCAGTGCCCACCGTGCCGGGTTCGAGCGCCAGGGCGTGCGGCTGACGTTTACGCCGTACTTTGTGGCGGCCAGCGTGGCCGCGCTGCGCCAGCATCCGCTGGTTAACGCTCAGTGGACCGATGACGGCATCTTCGTTCATCACGCGGTCAACGTCGGCGTGGCGGTAGCCCTGGACGATGGTCTGCTGGTGCCGGTTATCAAAAACGCGCACGAGTACAACCTGACCGGTCTGGCACGGCAGGTCAACGACCTGGCTGACCGTGCCCGCCGCCGCCAGCTCAAACCGGACGAAGTCCAGGGCGGTACGTTCACCATCACCAATCACGGTGTCACGGGCAGCCTGTTCGCCACGCCGATCATCAACCAGCCACAAGTGGCGATCCTGGGCGTGGGCAAGCTGGAAAAGCGCGTTAAGGTCATCAACGATGCCATCGCCATTCGCCCCTGCCTGTTCCTGTCGCTGACGTTCGATCACCGTGTGCTGGATGGCGCCGCCGCTGACGGTTTTATGCAGTCGCTGGTGAGCGCGCTGGAGTCGTGGCGGTAAGCCGAATGCCAGAACACTACCGGTGGGGCGGTGGTCTGGTCACCGGATGGCCTACGCTGGCTTGAAAGCAAGCATATGTCTGATATGATACAGTTTACCTGTCAGACTGGTGGTTCGCCGCCCTGTGTAACCGGTAAGGTTTGGAGAAGATTATGCGCTCACGCACCTTGCGCTTGCTTGTCTTTCTGCTGGTCGTTCTGTTGGTCGCAGCCGCCTGCGACTCGTCGCGGCCCACGCAGTATCTGCTGGAAGTTACCCGCGAAGTGCCGGTGACCGTTATCGTGGTGGTGACAGCCACACCCGACGACGGAACAGCGGCCAGCGCCGCCGACGAGACGCCTGTGGTCGAACCGACCGCCGAGCCAACGCTGGCTCCGACCGAGGTCGCCGAGATCACGCCGGAGCCGACGGTCGATCCTTTCCCCGCACCAGTGATCGATCAGATCATCGTAGCCGAGCAGGCGTTCCAGAACGGGCGTATGTTCTACCTGCAGCCCAATCAGGAAATCTGGGTGATGATTAATACCGAAGACGATACCGCCGGTGTGTGGACACGCCACCGCGATACCTGGTCCGAGGACCTGCCGGAACTGGACCCCAGTATCGTGCCGCCAGAGGAAGACCTCTACCAGCCGATTCGTGGCTTTGGCAAGCTGTGGCGCGAGAATCCCGCCGTGCGCGAGGCTCTGGGCTGGGCGCTTGAGGACGAGATGGGTCACGTTACCGATTACGCCTACTACGCTGGTGGGGAAGTCACGGCGGACGGTGAATATGTACCGGGTCCAGGCTATCACACCGTTCGCAGCCGCTTCGGCCAGACGTACATTTTCGACGAGACAGACGGAACCTGGCGGCTGGAAGAACCTGCAACTGACGAATAATCACGGCCAATCATCAGGGGGAAGTCATGGATGGTCTGAGACGGTGGAAGCTGGATGCCACGAAACCTTTGGTTCTATCACTGGCTGCCGACGCCCGGCTGAGCCAGACCGATTACGTTAACGATCATACCTGGGAAGTGGTGCCGGGGACTGGCGACGCACCCGCGCTGGCCTTGCAGACGCGCTACGGTGGCCGGGTAGGGATGGCCAGCCTGGTGCCGATGTGGTGGCACGATGGCCAGGCTATCTTCCAGGCCGATGCTTATGCCCAGACGCCGCAGGTGACGGCCTTCGCGCCCGGTTATGTCCAGCTCGAAGCGCGTCTGACAGCATCGCTGGCGCTGACGGTTGACTGCTGGGTGATGGAATCGCACGCGGTCGGTTGTCGCTATACCGTTCACAACAGCGGCGACCAACCGGCGACACTCAAACTGGACCTGGTGGGGCAGGTCGCTATCTCGCGCCGCGAGCAGCCGCTGGCGGTTCTGACGCTGGCTGACGATACTTACGCACTGTCGCTGGGGCGGCTGTCCGGTCTGGAGCCGGTTGTCGCCATGCCGGGCGCTCAGGCCGAGATCGTCCCTGGCCAGCGGGCGCGCCCCAAAATCACTGTTGAGCTGAACGTTGATGCTGGCGCGTCCACTGCTGTGAGCTGGGTGCATGGCGGGCTGGATCGCATGGCGAACTCGCTGAAGCTGGCGCGCTTCTGGCTGGAGCAGGACTGGGACGAGGCGCTGCGTACAATCGAACGGGCGGCGCAGGCCATCCCGCAAATTGAAACTGGCAGCGATGACCATGACGCCGTCATCGCTTTCGCTTACCAGCAGGCGGTACAGTCGATTTTGCAGCCGGCGCAGGATGGCGATCTGCCGAATGCGACGTTTGTCGCCAGCCGCCAGCCGGACAAAGGTTACAGCAAGCGCGGCGATGGCAGCGATTACGACCGCACCTGGAGCGGCCAGAATCCGCATGTGGCCTATCTGCTGGCTCCGGCGCTGGCGTCGATTGCGCCACAGATAGCGCAGGGTTTTGTGCTTAACTATCTGGCGGCGCAGGCCGATGACGGTGGAATCGACTTTAAGCCCGGTCCTGTGGGGCAGCGCAGCGGTATGCTGTGCCCGCCGCTGCTGGCGCATGTGGCGTGGCTGGTCTACCGGCAGACCGAGGATGTCACCTTTCTCAAAGCGATATATGACGGCCTGCTGCATTTCTTCAATCGCTGGGACGAGGCTGATCTGGATGTCGACGGTGATGTGCTGCCGGAATGGCAGGACGAGCGCCAGACGGGTTATGTTTTCTGGCCGACGTTCGGCAGCGGGCAGTTCTGGGCGCAGAATGTGGACATCTGCCAGGTCGAATCACCCGATCTGGCCGCCTACATGATCGCCGAGGCGGCCAGCCTGCGCGATATCGCCAGCGAGCTGGAAGACCCTGGGGCCTACGAATTGCAGCATCGGGTTGCTGGTCTGCTGCAGGTGCTGGAAAATCTGTGGTACGAAGCGCAGGGCCGATATGCTTACCGCGATTACGAATCGCACCAGACATCTGGCGCAGTTTCACTGCTAAAAGAAGCTCGCGCCGATGAGGATCATCCGCTGGCATTGCCGCTGGACCCGCCTGCTCGGTTGCTGGTGAGAATCGCCGGTGGTGCGTCGAAGGCTCCGCGTGCCCGTATGATACTCGAAGGCAAAGGCGCGGACGGCCAGCCACTGGCCGAAAACGTGGACTTTGAACAGTTCGTATGGGGTTATGGTGGTGGCCTGTACACCACGCGTGCCATCTTCGCTGGGGTGGACCGGCTGCGCTTCGAGGGGTTGAGCCGTGTCTTTCGGGTGAGCGTGCACACCGTTGATCTCACCCGGCTGGACATCAACGGGCTGCTGCCGCTGTGGACTGGTGGACTGCCCGCCGAGCGGACCGAATCGCTGATTAATCTACTCACCGATGAAGCCCACTTCTGGCGGCCCAACGGCGTCTCGCTGGTTTCGGCGCAGGACCCCAACTATGACCCGGCCAGCGCCAACGGTGGCGGCGGAGTCTGGCCGTACTGGACGGCGCTCATCGGAGAGGGACTGCTGCAATCTGGGCGCGCCGACCTGGCTGCCGAGCTGCTGCGGCGTCTGCTGGATGTACAGGCGGCGGTCCTCACAAAACGGCACAACTTCACTGAATTCTACGATTGTGACCAGCCCGAGGGCCGGGGCGAAGTCGGCTATGTCGGCGGCATCCCGCCGCTGAATCTGCTGCTGCGCGTGCTTGGCGTGTCGATTATCAACGCGCGTCGGGTCTGGGCTGGCGGCCCGTTCCACTGGTCGTCGCCGGTGACGGTGCGCCAGCACGGCGTCACTGTGACGCGCTCGTCGGATGGCACAACGGTCGAATATCCGTCCGGCACGCGCCTTGAGTTAGCGCCGGATGCTCCCTGGCAGCCGCTGGACGATCCGCATCTCGTACCGGAAGCAGGGGCGAACGCGCCGGATTCGCTGCCCACACCGCCAGCGGAAATTGCCAGTGATGACGGGACAGCCGGGAGTCGGGTTATCATTGAAATTGAGGAAGACACCGGCGACGATCCGTCGATGCCTGGTTCCTGACGAGACTTTTATGACGCAACCAACATCGACCGACGCGCAACACTTCGACTTCGTATTCCGCAGCTCATCGGATGGTCTGATGTCGGCGAGTTCCAGCGGACTGATCAACCGGCTGAATCCGGCTGGCGCCGGTATGTTGGGTGTCACGCTGGAGGATGTGCTGGGGCGCTCGCCGCAGATGGTGTTTCGCACCAATCCGGGGCTGGTCAACCTGTTTACGCGCGAAGGCGACCAGACGCTGGATATTCGACTGCCGCGACACCGTCTGGCGGTCGGCATGGCGACCACGCTGGACAACGGCGAGCGTATGGTGATCCTGCATGACGTGACCGAGCGCCGCGAACTGGAAAGCCGCCGCGAGGCGCTCATTAAGGCCATCAGCCATGACCTGCGCAACCCCATCGCCGGCCTGACGGGCTTCGCCGATCTGGTGGTGAAATCCGGCCCGCTCAACGACCAGCAGATCAAATTCATGACGCGCATTCGCCAGACGTCGGTCAAGCTGTACGATATGATCAGCTCGCTGGTGGACCTGGCCTGGATCGAAGCCGGGATGCCGCTGGACCACCGCCCCATTCAACTGCGCGACGTGATTAACCAGGTGGTAGACCGGCTCTCATCGCTGGCCTTCGATCATAAGGTGGTGATCGCCGTCTCGGTGCAGAACCCGATGCCGCTGGTCATGGGCGATCACGATCGGCTGGCGCAGGCCATCTATAACATCCTCAACAATGCCATCACCTACTCGCTGCCGGAGCAGACGGTCGCCATTCACGCCTGGGGCGACGACTACGACGTGTATTGCAGTGTCGCTGACCAGGGTATCGGCATCATCGACGACGAACTCGAACTCATTTTTGACCGCATGTATCGCTCACGCGATGAACGGGTGCGCAACATGCCCGGCGGTGGCCTGGGCCTCACGCTGGCGCGGACCATCATCAACCGGCACGGCGGCGATATCTGGGCGGCCAGCAATCTGGGGCAGGGCAGCACCATCACGTTTGTCCTGCCAATTGGCGACGTGTGATCTCTATGCGCGTGCTGGGGACATTGGTTGTTCTGCTGCTGCTGGTCGCTTGTGCGCCGCAGCCGCCGCCGAATCGCAGCGGTTTGCAGGCGGTGACGGCGGTCCCCACGCTGGATATGCAGAACCCCGTCACGCTGTGTCGCGCTGTGAGCCGGCACTGGGGCCAGGATTGGCCGCTGGCCATCCAGGCGTTGGAAGGCTTGCAGGCGCTCGATCACACCTGTGACGAATCCTTCGTTACTGAAAACCGGCTGTATTTCGCGCAGGTGGGCTATGGTCGCCAGCTTCAGCAGAGCGGGCGCCTGGAGCAGGCCGCCGCCGCTTATGAGCGCGCCCTGGCCTACGATTTCAGCGGGCGTGAAGCGGTAGAAGGTCTGCGCGGTCTGAACGTGTTCACGCCGCAGCCGCCACCGGACTGTGCTCCGCAGACGGTCAGCGCGGCGCTGGCTCGTTTACAGCCGTATATCCCCACCAGCGGCGACTTTGTGCGGATTGACGGGCGCGTATTCTCGCTGAATGGCGCGCCGTTCGTTGTGCATGGCGTCAATTATCACCCGCGCGATTATCCCGGCCAGCGATTTCTCAGCCTGATGGACGTGGCGACTATTGACATTGAACTGCAACTGATGGCCGCCTCTGGCCTCAATGTGCTGCGTGTGGCGCTGCGCCATGACGATCTGTTCATTTGCCCTGGCAACGGCGCTGTACCGCAGGTGGCGGCCTTCACCCGGCTGGACGCCTTCATCCGTGCGGCGGCGGCGCGTGGCTTCAAGCTGATTCTGGTCCTCAACGACGACCCCGACCTGACCGCTTTCCCACTCTACGACTCGCCAGCGCACAGCGACCAGCAGATGATCTACATCGCCGAGCGTTACCGCGACGAGCCGGCGATCCTGGCGTATGATCTCCGTGATCGGGGTGACGCCGACTATGCCAGCGGCGCTTTCACCCGCGAGGATGTGATCGGCTGGCTGGCGCGCAGCGCTGGTCTGATGCGAAACGCTGCCCCCCATCACCTGATAACCGCTGGCTGGACGCGCGAGGCTGAGGTTACCGCGCCGGTGGTGGATTTCGTCAGTTTTCACCATTACGCCAACGTGGACGCGCTGCGTCAGGTGATCGCCATTCTGGTCGATGCCACCCGCAAACCGGTATTGCTGGCAGCGGTTGGCTATAACTCGCTGGATATGGACGAGATCGTACAGCGGCAGGCGTTCCAGCGAGCATTTGAAGCCGTTGAACGTAACGAACTGGCCGGTTGGGTGGTGTGGCGCGCCTTCGACCATCCGACAGCGGTGCTGTGCGTGGACCCCGACTGCCCGGAAGCGCGCTCGGCGCAGAATCACTTCGGTCTGTGGAGTGTGACCTATTTCCCCAAGTTGGCGATTGAGGCCGTCGAGTTCGCTACTGGTGTATTTGTACCGGAAGATTAGCCGGTGTTAAGGTCGCGCTCAGTAGCATGGGGCATACTCTGATGTCATGGTTTCGACATTTCAGCCAGAGGGCAGACGATAGATGATGCGAATGGGGCGCAGGCGACCTGCGCGCAAGCCTGACGATGTAGACGATGTACCCGATGTGCCGCTTCAGTGGCGGCGGATGCTGGCCTATGCTGGTCGCTATAAGGCGCGCCTGGCACTGGCGCTGGTGGCGACGATGTTCAGCGCCGGACTCAGCCTGGTGTTCCCGGCAGTGATTCAGCGCGTGGTGGACTCGGTTTTGCAGCAGGGCGACCGGGCGCTGCTCAACCAGATCACCGTGCTGCTGCTGATTGTGTTCGCGCTGCGCTCGGTCACCAGCCTGATCGAGACTTACAATCTTAACTATGTAGGCGAGCGTATTATGGTGGACCTGCGAACGCAGCTCTACGCGCATTTGCAGAGCATGTCGCTTGGGTTCTTCACCACGCGGCGCGTCGGTGAGCTGGTGTCGCGCATGTCATCCGACGTGACGATGATGCGCAGCGTCCTCACCAGCGACATCAACACGCTGCTGCAGCAGTCGCTCATCATGGTGGGTGCAGTGGTGGTGATGTTCGTGCTCAACGCCCGGCTGACGCTGTTCATCATCGCGCTGATTCCGGTAGTCGTGCTCATCGGCTTTGCTTTTGGCTATTATCTGCGGCGCATCAGCACCGAGGTGCAGGACGAACTGGCCGGGGCAACGGTCGTCGTCGAGGAGTCGCTGCAGGGCATCCGCGAGGTCAAGAGCTTCGTCCGCGAACCCTACGAGATTGCGCGGTACGAAACCGCCATCGACCGCGCTTTCCGGGCGGCGGTACGGCTGCTGCGGGTGCGCGCTGTCTTCGGCCCCCTGATCGGCTTTCTGGCCTTCGGTGGGCTGGCGCTGATTCTGTGGTTTGGTGGCCAGGAAGTGCTTGAAGGGCGTCTGACTGGCGGCGAGCTGATCGCTTTTCTCATCTACGGCCTGACGGTCGCTGGTAGTTTTTCATCTCTGGTGGGCCTGTACGCCCAGTTCCAGCAGGCGATCGGCGCGACGAAACGTGTCTTCCAACTGCTTGACACGCAGCCGGATGTCAAAGACCTGCCCGATGCGCGCACGCTTGACCGTGTCGATGGGCGCATGACGTTCGAGCGCGTGTCATTCGGCTATGACAGCCGCCAGGCTGTGCTGCACGACATCGAGCTGGATATCGCGCCGGGCGAGGTGGTGGCGCTGGTTGGCCCCAGCGGCGCGGGCAAAAGCACGATGTTCAACCTCATTCCGCGCTTCTACGACCCGACCGAGGGCCGCGTCTGTGTCGATGGCGTGGACCTGCGCGATGTGACACAGGCCAGCCTGCGCCAGCATATCGCCATTGTGCCGCAGGAGACGCTGCTCTTCGGTGGCACGATTGTCGAAAACATCCGCTATGGACGGCTGGAAGCCAGCGAAGCCGAGATCATCGAGGCGGCGAAGGCAGCCAACGCGCACGATTTCATCATCGAACTACCGGACGGCTACGAGACGGTTGTCGGCGAGCGCGGCGTGCGCCTGAGCGGTGGCCAGCGCCAGCGGGTGGCGATTGCGCGCGCGCTGCTCAAAGACCCGCGTCTGCTGCTGCTCGACGAGGCCACATCCAGCCTGGACAGCGAGAGCGAACATCTGGTGCAGGACGCGCTGGCCCGGCTGATGCAGGGCCGGACGACGGTCATCATCGCTCACCGGCTGAGCACGGTGCGCGTGGCGCATCGTATCGCCGTGCTGGAAGCGGGACGCATCGCTGAACTGGGCACGCATGAAGAACTGATGGCAAACAGCGGCCTGTATGCGCGGCTGTACGAAATGCAGTTCCGTGATGAGAATTTGCTGGATGCGGCCAGCGCGGATTGATTTTCGTGTAGTCATCTGGAAGTGACAAGAGGGGGAGTTTTATGTCTGCTCTGGCAGGACAAACCGTGCTGGTTACTGGCGCGACCGGCTTTTTAGGTGGTGCGCTGGTCCGGCGTTTATCCGCCGATGGTGTGCGCGTCCGCGCGCTGGCCCGCCGCCCGGAACGTGCGCGTGCCATCCAGGAGTTGGCCGGCGTGACAGTGGTGCAGGGGGACATTCGCCGCGAGGCGGACATGCAGGCCGCCGTCAAGGGCTGTTCGGTCGTGTTTCATTCGGCGGCGGCGCTGGGCGGCGCTTATGATGCGCAGTACGCGACCAACGTCCAGGGCACACAGGCTGTCGCCGACGCGGCGGCTGGCGCTGGCGTGGCGCGCTTTGTCCATGTGAGTACAATCTCGGTTTACGGCTATCGTAACTTCGAGGATGTCACCGAGGATACGCTGCCCGACCCCGGCGCGGACCCCTATCACAGTACCAAGCTGGCCGCCGAGCACACCGTCCGCGCTGTTTCCCGGCTGCATGGCCTGCCGTTTACGATTGTACGACCGAGTATGATTTACGGGCCGGGCAGCAACGCCTGGACTGCTGGCATGTTCCAACTGGCGCGGCTGAATCCGGTGCCGCTGGTCGGCGGCGGGGACGGCTCCGCGTATCCGATTTACGTCGATGATGTGGTCGATCTGCTGATGACGGTCGCCACACATCCGGCGGCGCTGGGCGAGACGTTCAACTGCACGCCGGACCCATCGCCGACATGGCGCGAGTTCCTGGGCGCTTATGCGCGGCTGGCCGGTCACCAGAATTTCATCCGTGTGCCGGTGGACCCGCTGCTGCCGCTGGCGCAGCGGGTCGCTCGACTGCCGGGGACCGGCAGCAGTCAGTTTGGTGACCTGCCCGATCTGCTGCCGTTTTTGCAGCGTTACATCACCTACAAAATGGACAAAGCCCGCGATCTGCTCGGCTGGCAGCCGCAGGTCAGCCTTGAGGAGGGTGTCGCGCGCTGCGCGCCCTATCTGCGCGAGAAGGGACTGCTGCGTTGAATCCGGTAGCCATTGTGCTGCTGGCGCTGGGACTGGCGGCGCTGGCTGGCCTACTGTGGTGGCTGCTGGTGACAACCGAAGGCGTCTACCTGGGGCGTGGGGTTGTCGTGTGGCTGTATGACATTTACGCCAACCGCTATGACCGCATCAAAGCCTACGAACCGGAATACGAACACGCGCTGCTGGCAGTCCCCATCATGCAGATGATCGCCCCACACCGGTCGCCGCTGGTCCTGGACGTGGCCACCGGGACCGGTCGCCTGCCGGATGCGTTGCTGAACCACGTCCATTTTCAGGGGCGGGTGGTAGGCGTTGATCTCAGCCGGCGTATGCTGGCTATCGCCGCCGATAAGATGGCCGCCGATGGCGAGCGCGTCGCCTGGCTGTGGGGACCGGCGGAGAAGCTGCCGTTTGATGACAGCGCGTTTGATGTGGTCACCTGCCTGGAATCGCTGGAGTTTATGCGCCAGCCGTCGCGGGTGCTGGCCGAAATGGCGCGCGTGCTGCGTCCGGGTGGCGTGCTGTTGATTACCAATCGCATCGGCACACGGACTATGCCCGGTAAGCTGTACTCCGAGGCCGAACTGACCGCCGTGCTGGCAGGCTGTGGCCTGGACGATGTGCTGGTCGAACCCTGGCAGGAAGACTATCAGCGGGTGTGGGGCTTTAAGGCCGGGTCTGGTGCACCGACCGGGGCGCGTCCGCTGGCTGAGGTGCTGCGCTGTTCGCGCTGTGGCGCGCCTTTCAACGAGGATTGGAGCTGTCCGGGCTGTGGTGGCGCGCTTCAGCGCAGCGCCGATGGCGTGTGGGAGATCAACCGGCTCTATCGCTGAACATCCGGGCTTGAGAATTCCCGAAGCCGCCTTAATTTGCTACAATCGCCACACTTTGCTGATGTAACCAGACCAACCCAGAGGAAGACGCGATTTTGAAGCCACTGCCACAAGCACACGCCGAACTCATCCGGCAGGCGATCGGGGCCGCGCAGGCCGCCGGCGATCTGCCTGCATTTGATGTACCGTCCGTTATTGAAGTCAAACCGCCCAAAATCGCCGAACATGGAGACTATGGCGCGGCGGTGGCGCTGGCGCTGGCGAAACCGGCCCGTATGAAGCCGCTGGATATCGCCCAGGCGATTGCGACCCACATGCCCGCCGCTGATTTCGTGGGCGCGGTGGAAGTCGCGCCGCCGGGGTTCGTCAACTTCCGGTTGAATGAGGACTGGCTGCGTGCCCAGGTGGACGCCATCATCGCGGCGGGCGATGGTTTTGGCCGCCTGGATGTGGGCCAGGGCAAGCGCGCTCAGGTCGAATTCGTCAGCGCCAACCCCACCGGGCCGATCACCATCGGGCGCAGCCGAGGCGCTATCCTGGGCGATGGTGTGGCGCGCGTGCTGGAAGCCGCCGGTTACACTGTCGAGCGCGAGTATTACTTCAACAACGCTGGCGCGCAGATGCGCAAGCTGGGCCAGAGCCTGCGCGTTCGTTATCTGCAGCAGTTGAACCGCCCGGTGGAAGTCCCAGAAGAGGACGAATTCTACCAGGGCGAATACCTGGTGGAATTCGCCGCCGAACTGGTGGCCGAACACGGCGAATCGCTGGTCGATGAGGATTGGCCGGTGTTCAAGCAATACGCCGAACAGAAGATGTTCGAGTGGATTCGTGCTACGCTGGGGCGGGTGGGTATTCACCATGACATCTTCTTCAATGAGAGCGACCTGTACGAGAGTGGCGCCGTGTGGGACGTGCTGGAAGCCCTGAAGGCGAAAGACTTCATCTACACGGCGACTGTCCGCGAGAGCGAGAGCGACGAAGTCAAAGAGTTGAACAAGCATCTTAAACCGGCGCAGTGGTTTCGCAGCACGCGCCTGGGCGACACCGAGGATCGCGTGCTGGTCAAAAGCAACGGCGACCCAACGTACACGCTGCCGGACATCGCCTATCACATCAACAAGATTGAGCGTGGCTTCGACCTGATGGTGAACATTCTGGGCGCGGACCATCTCAAAGAGGCGCAGGTGGTGCGTTATGGCGTCGAGGCGCTGGGTTACGATGCTTCTGGCCTGCGTGTGATTCTGATGCAGATGGTGCGTGCGGTCCGCGATGGCAAAGAGGTTCGCATGAGCACGCGGCGCGGGGTTTATGACACGCTCGACGAGCTGATCGAACTGACCAGCGCCGACGCCGTGCGCTACTTCCTGCTCCAGCGCAGCCCGGATTCGCAGCTTGACTTCGACCTGGACCTGGCCGTTAAGCAGAGTAACGAGAATCCGGTCTATTACATCCAGTACGCGCATGTGCGCTGCGCGGGTATTTTCCGCGAGGCCGAGGCGCGCGGCATCAGCGGTGCGGGCGCCGACCTGTCGCTGCTGGGCGACGAAGAGCTGGCTTTCATCCGGAAATGTCTGGAACTGCTGGACGTGCTGGATTTCGCCGTCGCCAACCTGACGCCGCACTCGCTGACGTATTACGCGCTGGAACTCGCTAACCAGTTCCATCCGATGTATGACCGCGTGCGTGTGTTCGCCGATGGCGTCGATCCTGACGTGGCGCGGGCGCGGTTGCGCTTCTACGCGGCGGCGCGGGTGGTGTTTCGGCGGGTGCTGCATCTGATGGGTATGAGCGCGCCGGATCGGATGTAGAACGTTTCTCGTCTGTGGTCGTGGACGCGCAGAAGCGCGTCCCCACAGCTCGGAATGGATTTTTAGGGGCAGCCTTTTGGGTGTCGAGATCGACGAATAGAATCTGTTTGTGCAGTTCAGGAAAGGTGCGAGGATGTCTACGATTCATGGTTTTGAACTGGTACGCGAGCAGGATGTACCGGAGATCAACAGCCGGACGCGACTGTTTCGCCATGTAAAAACCGGGGCCGAGCTGCTGTCGGTCGAAAACCAGGACGAGAACAAATGCTTTGGTGTTGCCTTTACCACGCCGCCTGCCTCGTCAAACGGCATCGCGCATATCCTGGAACATTCGGTGCTGTGTGGTTCGCGTAAGTATCCGTCTAAAGAGCCGTTCGTCGAGCTGCTCAAGGGGTCGCTGGCATCTTTCGTCAACGCCATCACCTTCAGCGATAAGACGATCTACCCGGTCGCCAGCCAGAACCTGCAGGACTTTTATAATCTGGTGGATGTGTACCTGGATGCGGTGTTTTATCCGCGCATCACGCCGGACGTACTCAAGCAGGAAGGCTGGCACTACGAACTTGACGCGCCCGATCAGCCGCTGACGTACAAGGGCGTCGTGTTCAACGAGATGAAGGGCGCTTATTCCTCGCCGGATAACCTGCTGTACCGTTATACGCGCCAGGCGACTTTCCCCGACACGACTTACGGTGTGGACTCCGGCGGTGACCCGGAAGTGATCCCCACGCTGACCTATGACGAGTTCAAACGTTTCCACGAGACGCTGTACCATCCGTCGAATGCGCGTGTGTACTTCTACGGCGACGACGACCCTGACGAGCGCCTGCGCCTGATGGACGAGTATCTGAGCGGTTTCGACCGGCTGGACGTGGACGCGCGCATTCAGTTGCAACCGCGCTTCGACGAACCCCGGCGCGTGGTGTTCCCGTACCATCCCGGCGACGATGCCAGCAAGGAATACATCACCGTCTCCTGGGCGCTACCAGAACCGCACGACACAGAACTGACTCTGGCGTTTAGCATTTTATCGCATATCCTGACCGGCACATCTGCCGCGCCGCTGCGCAAGGCGCTGACCGAGTCCGGATTGGGCGAGGACGTGATCGGTGGCTTTGACAGCGGTCTGCGCCAGATGATGTATACCACCGGCATGAAGGGTGTGCCGGTCGGCAAGGCCGAACAGGTCGAGACGCTGGTGCTGGATACGCTGCGTGGTCTGGTCGATGAGGGACTCGCGCCGGAAGCGGTCGAGGCGTCGATGAACACGGTCGAATTCAACCTGCGCGAATACAACACGGGCCAGCTTCCGCGTGGCCTGATGATGATGGTCTCGTCGCTCTCCACCTGGCTCTATGGTGGCGACCCGGTAGCGCCGCTGGCCTTCGAAGCGCCGCTGACGGCCATCAAGGACCGGCTGGCGGCGGGCGAAAGGGTGTTCGAAGACCTCATCGCGCGCTATCTGCTGGACAACTCTCACCGCTCGACGGTGCTGCTCAAGCCGGATGTCGAGCTTCAGGCACGGCTGAACGCCAGAGAAGAGGATCGGCTGGCGCAGGCTCGTGAGGCGATGACTGAGGACGACCTCCAGCGCGTCATCGAGGATACGCAGCGCCTGCGCGAACTCCAGGAGAAGCCGGACTCGCCGGAAGACCTGGCGAAAATCCCTGTGCTCACGCTGGCTGATCTGGACCGGAATATCCGCACATATCCGATTGATGTGTCGCAGATGCAGGATGCGCGCCTGCTGTATCACGATTTGTTTACCAACGGCGTCTTTTACCTGGACCTGGGCTTTAACCTGATGGCGCTGCCGCAGGAGTATCTGCCGTATGTGACGCTCTTCAGCCGGGCATTGCTGGAAATGGGCACCGAGCAGGAAGATTTCGTCACATTGTCGCAGCGCATCGGGCGCAAGACCGGTGGCATTCGCCCCAGCACGCTGACGTCGCAGGTGCGTGAAAGTGCCGACAGCGCGGCCTGGCTGTTCCTGCGCGCCAAGTCCACGCCCGACCGTGTCGAAGACCTGCTGGACATTCTGCGCGATGTGCTGCTGACGGCGCGCTTCGACAACCGTGAGCGCTTCCGCCAGATCGTGCTGGAAGAAAAGGCCGGGGCCGAGGCGTCGCTGGCGCCGTCCGGGCATATCGTGGTGGCGCGGCGGTTGTCGGCGCGCTTCAACGCAGCCGACTGGTCTGCCGAGCAGATGAATGGCGTTAGCTATCTGTTGTTCCTGCGCAATCTACTTACTAAGATTGATAATGACTGGCCGCAGGTCCTGCATTACCTGGAAAATATGCGCTCGTACCTGGTCAACCAGCAGGCGATGCTGTGCAACGTCACCATTGACGGTGACAACTGGAACGGTATTCAGCCCCGGCTGGACTCTTTCCTGAGCGCGCTGCCCTCGGCGGTGGCAAACTGGCAGGACTGGAGCCTGACCCGCAGTGACAACAACGAAGGGCTGACTATCCCGGCGCAGGTCAATTATGTGGGTAAGGGGGCGTCACTCTATGACCTGGGCTACAAGCTGCACGGTTCGACGAAAGTCATCGTCAATTACCTGTCGATGAGCTGGCTGTGGAACCGGCTGCGCGTGCAGGGCGGGGCGTATGGCGGCTTTGCGCGCTTCGATGCCAACTCCGGCGTGATGCTGTACCTGTCGTATCGTGACCCGAACCTGCTCAAGACCGTTGAAAACTACGACAACACGGGTCGCTTCCTGCGTGAGCTGGACCTGAGCGACGCCGAACTGACCAAAGCTGTCATTGGCGCGATTGGCGACATGGATCGCTATCTGCTGCCGGATGCCAAAGGCTATACGTCAATGGTGCATTACCTGACCGGCATCACCGACGACAAGCGCCAGCAGTTCCGCGACGAGGTGCTGGCGACCAGCCAGGCCGATTTCAGGGCGTTCGCCGATGTGCTGGATCAGGTGCGCGACAGTGGCGAGCTGGTGGTGATGGGGTCGCGGGATGCCATCGACAAGGCCAATGCCGCCCAACCGGACCTGCTGCAGGTGGTTCCCGTACTCTGATTGCTGATAGTCTGACCGTTCTCAGGAGGTACTGTTATGGGATTAAAGCCCGACCACTGGATTCGCAAGATGGCGCAGGAACACGGCATGATTGAGCCGTTTGTCGAGAAGCAGCAGCGCGAGGGTGTCATCAGCTACGGCGTGTCGTCTTATGGCTATGATATGCGCGTTGCCGATGAGTTCCGCATCTTCACCAATGTCTACTCGACTGTAGTGGACCCCAAAGACTTTAATCCGCGCTCGCTGATCGAGTTCAAAGGAGATGAGTGTATCATCCCGCCCAACTCGTTCGCGCTGGCGCGTTCGGTGGAGTATTTCCGCATTCCGCGTAATGTTTTGTGCCTGACAGTGGGGAAATCCACGTACGCGCGCGCAGGTATTGTGACGAATATTACGCCCTTCGAGCCGGGCTGGGAAGGCTACGTCACGCTGGAAATCAGCAACACGACGCCGCTGCCGGCCAAAATCTACGCCAACGAAGGCATTGCCCAGGTGGTATTCTTCGAGGCGGACGACGAGTGCGAGGTATCGTATGCGGATCGCGCTGGTAAGTAT
>CAZXCK010000092.1:0-17815 GCA_964639225.1 uncultured Anaerolineaceae bacterium
TCCCGGTCAGGTTAGCGTCCAGCCCGGCGAGCAGCGCCTCGACCTCACTGGCCGGTGCGGCGATCAGCAGATCGTCCTCCAGGCTGATCGTCAGCGCTTCCATGCCCGGCATGTCCAGGAAGTTGTTCATGGGCAGGGTCAGCACGCCATCTTCGTAGGTGGCGGCGCTGAGTGCGTTCTGCGCCCGGCGGGCGGCGGCATCGAGCAGGGCGCTCATACCATCGGGATTTTCCGTGCGCAGCAGCGACATGCTGATGCCACGCAGATTGTCCAGCGCCAGCGGCGCGGCATCGTCGAGGGCGGCCAGCCGGAGATAGCTCACCATGTCGCCGTCGAGAGCGCTCAGGGCGTCCTCAAGGCTGATGCCGGTCGTGCCCTCGACCGAGAACCGGATGAACGTGCCCAGGTCGCCCGGCCCGACGTCCAGCATGAAGCCGTCCAGGTCAAGCGGCAGGATTCCCGTCTCACGCAGGAAGACATCCAGCGCGTCGAGCGCGTCCAGCGCGTCACCCAGGAACGTGCCCAGGCCGCTGCTCTCGATGACCAGCGGTGTGTTCGCCGGTACGTTTTCCAGCAGCGTCAGGTCCAGCGGCTGCGAGATGGACTCCATCTGCGCTGTGCTGGCGATATCGACCACCAGTGCGCGGCCATCCACCAGCGTGAAGCCCACGCCAAGCTGGCCCAGCGCGGCGACCATGTCCGGCAGTTCCGCCGGGACCATGTCCGGTTCCAGCGCCATCGGCAGCAGCGACATCAGGATTTCTGCCGGTTCCTGCGGGTTGATGTAAGCCAGAATGTTGTAAGCGTCGGCAGGCATGGCGTCCAGCATGCCGCTGAAGGCGTCGCTGCCCGCCAGCGTGAGACCGTCGCCAGCCAGCAGCGGCAGCACCACACGGCGCATCAGCGGCTCTTCGGCGACCAGCAGCGTGTCATCGGTCAGCGCGAACAGCGGGTCCCATATCTCCAGCGGTTCGTAGATAATCACGCCATCCTCGCCATCAACGCGCTTGTGGGTGGGTTCGCCGTCCCAGCCGATGATCGCCTCTTCCTCGATGAAGGTAATCGCCGCGTCGGTGTCGGCGACATCGACCGCCACCACAATCGGCGATTCGCTGCCGAAGAAAAGCGCTTCAAACGATGCAAGGTAAACCGCTATCGAGTCACCCAGCCAGGGCGCGAACACAGCTTCGAAAGTCTCGTCAGGCTCGCCGCCCGAAAACAACGCCTCGTTAAGCAGGTCGGTGACGGTCATCGGGGGCAGCATGCCCGGTGGAAGCTGGGCCGAAACCTGCTCAATCAGGCCGTCCAGTGTGGCGAAGTAATCATCGTCGGTGCGGATGACGGCCAACAGCGGTGTCTCCGCCGGGGCATACTGTGCCAGGGCCGTCAGCTCGTCGAGCGGCTGGCCGTTTTCGACTGGCGCGGCCAGCACACCGGCGGCGCTCAACGCCAGCAGCAGCACCAGAATCGCGATCAATCGTTTCATGTGTGCCTGTCCTTTTCTCAAAATCAGCTAAACGTAATCCGTGTGTCTCGCTATTCGTCATCTGTAGAGGCGGTTTGCAAACCGCCTCTACAGGCTCAAGGTGAATTCATACAGGCGGGATTGCTACTCGTCCTCGGTTTCGACCTCAACCTCGACCTCGACATCCGCCTCGTCGATGGCTTCAGCGTCCATATCGACATCGACCGGGGCCGGCAGGTTGACCATCTCCGGCAGAGTCAGCGTGAGACGGGCAATCGAGCCGCCGTCCACCATGCTGCCGGTGATCGTCGCGCTCTCGACCTGGCTCAGCGCCATCTGAAGCTGGGCCAACATGAACGGATCGTCGATCAGGTTGGCAGGCAAACCCTGTACCAAACCCTGCGTGCCGATATACAGCACGCCGACGGTGTCATCCAGGAAGAGCGTATCCTGAGCGTAAACATAGGCCGGGTCGTCCAGCAGCGAGGCGCTGGCCTGTTCCAGCGCGAAGGCCGCGCCAGGCCGTGAGCTAAAGACGAACACCTCGTCGTCTGACCCCACCAGCAGATCAAGCTCCGGCGTCTGCGCCAGCAGTTCGGCGGGCAGGTCCAGCGCCTGCAGCGGCAGTCGTACCGGGGCCGTCAGCACCAGTGCTTCGCCCTCGCCGATGGTCTCCATGCGGTTATCCAGGCGATAGGCGCTGGCCGCTTCGGCCAGTCGATCGACGACCGCAGCGGCGGCGTCCGCGTCGGTGGCCTCGGTGACGAAGCCCACGTCTAATGTGAACTCCAGCGCCGTCTCCACCGGGATGAGGCTGATGAACAGGCCGTAATCGCCGGTCATCCAGCTCAGGACGTCGGCTTCCAGGTTAAGGCCGGTGAACCCGGCGAACAGCGATTCCAACTGGTTGTAGACAAACCCGCCCAGGTTAAAGCCGCTGATGTCCAGCATCTCGAACATGTCCAGGGCGGCTTCGGCGTCCGGCTGGCCCAGCCCCGGCCCGGACTGCATCTCCATCTCGATCACCGGCAGCATCATGTCGATGAGTTCCTGAAGCATCGGGCCGATGGCGTCCAGCGCGGCGAAGGTGCTCATCACCTGCGGGCCGAAAGCGTTATCCAGGATCACCAACTGGCTGTAAGCCGGCAGATACCCGGCAAAGTCCAGGTCGATCGGGAGCTGCTCAGTGTAACCGGGCGCGGCCTGCTGGATATCCTCATCGACCAGCACGCCCATGTCGGCCACCAGACTGCGCCCCTCGACGATAGTAAAGGCGATTGCAATCGCCTGGGCGGGGTTCTGGCTGGCCATGTTAAAGGCGGACATATCGAACGGCATCGGCTCCGGCGAGGCGGCCATGCCTTCAGCCAGGATCATCTCGTTAAAGGCCAGCACGCTCTCATTGTCGATGTACAGCGCGATATTGTAGCTGTCGCGCGGGAGCAGATCGAAGGTCGCGTTGAACATCTCGCTGCCTGTCAGGTCGTCGCCGGCGAACTTGTAAGCGGCCAGCGCCGGTTCCAGCGTGGGCGCCAGCAGCGCGACGTCCTCAGTCAGCACCAGGCCAGCATCCCACGACTCGAAGGCGATGTAGTCGTCCTCTTCGAGGATGGTCAGTTCGGGCTGGTCCAGCGCCATCGTCCAGAACTCGCGCGCCGCTTCGAAGTCGGCCACATCGAAGGCGATCACCAGCGGCGGCACCGACGCCGTCATCAGTTCCTCGAAATTGGTGATGCCCAGCGCGGCGGTGTCGCCCAGCCAGTCGAAGGCGCGCTCGAAGCTGCGACCGGTCGCGTCAAACGCGAGCTGGTCCAGCAGGTCGATCACCCCAAAGCCCGGCGGCAGGAGTTCGCCGTCCATGTTCTGGTTAAGCTGGCTCAGTACGCTGTCCAGTTCCTCGATATAGCCATCGTCGGTGCGGATGGCAGCGAAAACCGGCGTTTCTGCCGGGTAGTAGCGGGCGAGTGCCGTCAGGTCGTCTGTGTCGACGGCAAGCGCGGCGCCAGTCAGTGAGGTAAGTGCCAGCAGAGCCAGCAGCAATGCCATAGTTACTTTTCGCATACGTAGATTCCCTCCCAAATATGCCACGAATAAAACGTTTCGAGAATCAACTAACCTGAATAACCTATACGAAGCCGCCGGTTTGCGAGTAGCAGATTAGCGAAACGGCAGAATACCGTATCCTTCATTATATGCCAGACTCTTTGCTTTTTGGGATTAGCTACAGGTGAACGCCAGCGCCGGTCGGCGCAACAGCGGCCCTCGATACCACCGGCAAGCTGTGCTAAATTTACGCCAGTCCATTAAGGAGGATTGGCTATGCTCTATTTTGTGACCGGGGCCAGCGGCTCCGGCAAAACTGCCTGCATGGCGTACCTGGGCGAGCTGAACGGCGACCCCAAACTCTACGATTTCGACGACCTGGCTACCGGTGAAAACCTGGGAACCGCCTGGCGTCAGCGCACCACCGAACGTCTGCTGAAAACAGCCATCAGACACCAGGACGAGGGCCGCGATACCGTCGTGTGTGGCGGCGCTGTGCTGGGTGAAATTCTGGCGTGCCCGTCGGCGCCGGAGGTGGATGGCATCGCCCTTTGCTCACTGGATTGCAGTGATCTGGTGCGGGTGGACCGCCTGCGCGCTCAGAGGCCGCATCTGGCCAACCAGGATATGCTCAACTGGGCGGCCTGGCTGCGCGTGCATCTGGCGGACCCCACCTGGGAACCGCGCGTCATCCGCACCGGCGAGGTCCCGGAAATGGAATGGTCCCGCTGGGAAAGCTGGCAGCGCGGCGACCCGCGCTGGCATTCCTGGACGCTGGACACCAGCAGCATGTCCCTGACGCAGATCGGCAACTGGCTGACGGATTGGATCAACGACGAGCAAACACGCATCATCGCTCGCCGCAACCGCCTGTGAATCAGGGTACAATCAGATTGTAAGGTGAAAGGATAGCGTGTATGAGCAGTGTTCGCTTCAGCCGGCAGGTTATCATCGAAGCCGACGAAACCGGCGGTTATGTCGTCAGTTGTCCCAGCCTGCCCGGTTGCTACAGCCAGGGCGACACCATTGACGAAGCGCTCAACAACATTCGTGAAGCCATCGAAGTGTACATCGAAGTCCTGGAAGAAGATGGCAGACCTATTCCACCGGATAGCCTGGATCGGCTGCTTGTCGTCGTATGAGTAGATTGCCAGTTATCTCTGGATCGGATTGTGTGCAAGCCTTGCAAAGGATTGGTTTCACCATCCGCAGTCAAAAGGGTAGTCACATCATTCTACGCCGTGACGACCCTTTTGCCATGATTGTTGTACCCGATCACAGAAGTCTGAAGCCCGGTACACTGCGGCGTATCATTCGTGATGCAGGTCTCACTATCGAAGCGTTTGTCGCGCTGCTGGACTGAGGATTTCCCCTCTCGCGAACAATCAAACGGAGGCGCTGATCTCATCCCTGCCCTCGCTCTTATCTTCATAACTTGGAGAGCAAAGCGAGGGCAGAAAGATGGATTGAAGTCCGCTTCACGCACGCTCGTCATCGTCCTCGAACTCGATGCGCACCTGACGGCGTTTGCGTTTGCGTTCGCCTTCGCCTTCATCCCAGAACGACCACTCGGCTTCGCTGTCCCACTTGCCGGGCATCGGCTGCCGGCTGACGCGGTAAGCGTCCAGCGACATGCCCGGTTCGTAGGTCTGGCCGTCCGGGAGCGTCGCCCCGGTCAGGTCGGCGTCGCCGAAGTAGGCAGCGCGGATGTCCGCGCCGTTCAGATTGGCGTTGACCAGCGAGGCCGCGCTGAAATTGGCCGCGCGTAGATCAGCATTTTGCAGGTCACAACCGGTCAGGTTCGCCTTGCTGAAGCTGGCGGCGCGGGCGTCGCTGTGGCTCAGATCGGCGCCGCTCAGGTCCGCCCCGCTCAGATTGGCTTTCGCCAGCCGCGTACCGCTGACGATCGCCCCGGCCAGATTGGCCCCGGTCAGTTCGGCTTTGGCCAGGTCCGCGTCGGAGAGGTCGGCGCCTTCCAGGTTGGCCCCCTTGCCGTAGACTTTGCGCAGGTCGGCGTTGCGCATACTTGCCCGGCTCAGGTCCGCCTCGCGGATGTTGGCCTTGCGCAGATCGGCATCCGTCAGGTTAGCGCCGGTGCATCGCGCCCCGCTCATGTCGGCGCGGCGCAGGTCCTCTCCAGATAGGTCCTGCCCGGCGAAATCCGCTTCGCGCAGGTCGCGCCCGCGCGGCTCGCCGGTCGTCAGGTCAATGTCTACGTTGGCCAGCGCCCGCTTGAGCGTCGTGCGCGTCATGCCGATGATCTGCTCCTGGAGCGTGCGCCCCAGCGATTTCAGGTCCTCGAAGTCCTCCTGCTGGCGTGGATGGCGGCGCTCGCGGCTTTCCTCTTTGAGGGCGCTGTCCAGGTAGTGGATCAACTGGCTGGTGGCGAACTGCACCTGCCCCAGGATGGCGCGCTCGTCCTGGATGCCATCCACGTCCAGGGTCAGCGTCTCCAAAAAGAAGTCCTCGTCGGGCAGCAGCTCACGGACCCGCTGGTGCAGGTTGTTGTAGCTGCGCATCACCATGCCCGATGTGCCGCTGTGCGTGTCGGTGGCCAGTGCCTGCTCCACCGAGCGATGCAGGGCGCGCAGGGCTTTCAGGTATTTCTCGATTTGTGGGTAAAGATTCTCGTCCATGTCTCAGGCTCCATCGTCGATTGTCTGAACGGTATCCGGTATAAACGGGCGCGGCTCTTGGTCCTCAGCGAACGGCTCGCCCTGGATCGCGCGTAATGTCTCCGGGCGGACCAGGCCGCGCAGGCTCTTCTTGGCGTGGAACAGGCGCGATTTGATCGTGCCCACGCTCACACCCATCACTTCCGCGATTTCGGCATAACTCAGCCCCTCCTCACTGTAGAGGATGAGCGCCTGCCGCTGTAACTCCGGCAGATTCTCCATCGCTTCCTGCACCTCAAGCGTCAGCAGCAGCCAGTGCGCCACATCGTCGGGCGCGGGGTTGTGCTGTGCATCCAGGTCGAACGACACGCGCACGTTCACTGGCTCGTCGTCCAGCGACAACTCCTCATAGCGCCCCTGCCGCCGCAGCAGATCGTAGCAGCGGTTGCGAGCGATGCGGAACACATACGGGCGCAGATTCTCCGCCGGTTCGATGCGCGCCATGTTCAGGTACAGCGCGATGAACGTGTCCTGCACGATGTCCTCCGCCTCCTGGGTATACCCCACCAGCCGCCGCACAAAGCGACCAATGGCGGGCTCCAGGCGATCATGCAGTTGCTCGAAGGCGTCGTAGTCGCCGCTGCGAGCCTGCCGCAGCAGGTCGCTCTCGTCGATATCGTGGATGGACACTCGCGCGCTCCTTTCTACTGGATACTACGCAGGTGCCGCGTGTGAGGTTCAAAAAATGCCAGCGCGGGGCTGGCATCGAGTAACTTACGGTGGCGGGCGGCTCAGACGTCGCCCAGGTAATAGAACTCGCTGTCCTTCTCAAAGCGGATGTCGCGGTAACTGATGCTGATCGAAAAATGCGTCGTCAGAATCTGCGCGTCGCGCCGGTGATTGGGGCTGCCCAGCACGATCTCGGCGATCTCGGCAATATCGTTGACCCCGCCGCTCTCGTGCGCGCTGATGTGCGCATACACCTTGTAGCGGATCTCCCGGCAGCCCAGGAACACGATGCGAAACACAACCGGCTCGTCGTCACGGGCATCTGGCAGCACCGTCTGGTAAACACATTCCAGAATCAGATCGCGCCCCCACTGGACCATCTGCATATCGGTGATGGCGATCTCTCCACCCGGAACCAGCCCCAACGCCTGTATGATTTGTCCCCTGTCCATGATCTCCCCGAATTGCTCCCCTGCCAGCCCGTCTGATAATCCGGCATTGTAACACGGACCGCTCAGGCTGGCATGGAGTCGGTGTCAGGAATCCCGCCGGGGACGCGCCGCGCCCGTCTCCGGGTCGATCTCGAACCAGTCATCTTCATCGTTAGCTGGCGCGTCGAAAAAGTCGTCGTGTTTGGGTTTCTCGTCGTACAGGTCGTCAAGTTCAGGCCGGAACGTATCCAGCAGAATCGCCTCCACCTGACGCACGTCGGGCACCGCCAGCAGACCATATGGCTCCCGGTAATCCCGGCGGTGGCGCATGTTGGTCACGTTGGAGCGCGTATAGCGGGTGCGTGTCTCGTAACCCAGGATCAGGTCACCGTAACCGTCGCCGCGCCCGCGTCGTTCGATACGTTCGATGTCGTTAGCGCCGAACGAGTGCACCCGCCGCGAGAACAACCCGTCGACGATCAGCACGCGCCGGTTGGTGATGGCGTAACGCATTTGCTGGGCTTCCAGGAAGCGCGCCAGCGGCCTGAGGATGAACGACAGCGTAATGCCCAGAAACACCAATCCAATCAGCAGTGGAACAATGCTGAACATCCCAAAGCCGCCGCCTGTCGGGCCATGTTGGATGACCTCCATCGCCGGACCCGTGGGGCCGGTCGTCACGGCTTCGCGGACCATCACCGCCGAGGTGGAACCGGACGTAAACGCTATCGGCCCGGCCATGAATATCAACAGAAACAACAGTATCGCGAACCCGATGACTGACCGCCACAGGTCTTTCGCTGCCAGCCGCATCGGGTCTGGCTTACCCGCCCATTTGACAGTTTCCCCGGCCAGCAGTTCGCCGGCGATGGTGTCGTCCACTTCCGGCGACCAGTGTTTGCTCTTCATTTTGGAACCTCCGGTCTGGACTTATTTAAGACAATTGCGCAGCAGGCTACCAGCTACAGGCAGCCCCTTATCACGATTCTACGCAGATTCGCTGCGCCAGGTTGCGAACCTGACCGGCGCTGAGTGTAAAAAAAAGGCCACTCGCAGCGAGCAGCCTTCCGCAGTTGTCAGGGGGAAACGCCCTAGACGATTTCCACCAGTTCGATGTCAAAGACCAGCGGTTGGCCTGCCAGCGGATGATTGGCATCCAGCTTGACGGTTTCGCCCTCCACTTCGGCGATCTTCACCGGCAGTTCGCGGCCATCCTGCAAGCGCACAAACAGCGACTCGCCAATGGTCGGTTCCATCTCTTCCGGTAGGCGATCGCGGGTGATCTCCAGGATCATATCCTCGCGGCGCGGACCGTACCCCTTCTCAACCGGAATGTGTGTGGTAATCGACTGGCCGATTTCCATGCCAACGACCGATTCCTCAAAACCGGGGATGACCACGTTCTCGCCAATGGTGAACTCCAGCGGGCCACGATCGGCGGACGAGTCAAACACCGACCCATCTTCCAGTTTGCCAGTATAGTGAACTTTGACGGTATCGCCCTGTTTTGCCTGAGTCATTCAACCTCCGAGTTGTGAAAAAATAGCAGACACTTGTCACCTTACCAGACGTACTTTAATGCCAGATAAGAGCCAGCCTGCCGTTAGTGGGATATATTTACCATAAGTACATATCTTACGCCTAAATGGTTTTGTCTTGGTGTACAGTAAGCAGATGGTGAAGCTATACTCTTGGTGGTTTCATCGGCGCGCACGATTCAGGAATTGGTTAGATGGCGGAAACACGCAAATTGCACAAGTCAGATGAACAGTCCCCGTATGATGAGGACGGCACCCAGCAGCTCGCCGATCCCGGCTCCGGGCTGGCGATCTATTCCTCGCCGGTGCCAGATCGTCTGCGGGTGATCCTGCCAGATCAGAGCGAGCAGGTCTACGATAATCTGTCGCCTTACCTGATCGTCGGACGCAAAACCGTCACCGGTTCCCAGGCCATCGACATCGACATGACCCCGTTCGATCAGGGCGTATACGGTGTCTCGCGCATCCACGCCCGCATCCTGCCGGATTCAACCGGGCTGGTCATCCAGGACCTCAAAAGCACCAACGGCACCGAGATCAACGGCTGCGCCCTGAAACCGAGCCAGACCTATCCCCTCAAGTCCGGCGACAGCGTCAAGTTTGGCAATCTCAAGGTGAAATTTGTCTTTGAGTTCAACAATCGATGATGGGGGAATAGGGCGGCAGAAACTCTTTTATATTGCCACAAATTACCTGGTTGTGTGAACAACATCGGTCGTTCTCTCCGTTCACTCTCAGCGTACTCGATTTTCACAGCCACTTCAAGAATCAACAGCAGTCCCAGGGCTGTTATCGCCATCGCGTGCTCAGCCAATAGCGCCAGGACGCTGACGGCGACCGTCAAAGCAACCAGCAGAAGGCGCTGGCGCTGCTTCTGGTATATCGATATGACGCGATAAACTCTTTTCTATGGTCCAAAAACAACACCTCGCCAACCAGTGCCACCGATCAGGTATGCTGCGTCGCACCGGGAACCGGACTTTCTGCCCGATCCCCGGCACTTATTCCACCCTTTTCGGCGCAAGCCGAAAAAGGCAAAAGTTTTGCCCACTTTTTCAAAAGTGGATTAAAGAAAACTACACCGTGATGTTCACCAGCGCGCTGGCCACCTGGTTGTCGAAGCGGGCGAATGCCAGCCGGATGGTCGCCGTAAGCTGGTAGCTGTCGTAGTATGGCAGATGATCGACGCTGACCGCGATGCGGCGGCGGTAGCCCACGAACCAGCCCGGACGATACACGCACAGCGCCGAGCCTTTGTCGTTGGTCTCGGCGGCGGTGCCGTCCGCGCCGGCCAGCGGCATCTCCGCGCTGACCAGCACCGGAATACCGTCGATGTAGCCGATCTGCCCGGTGAGGGCGGTCGCCAGCGGCCCGGCCTTGTCCATCGTCAGGAACGGCTCCAGGCCCAGCAGCGCGGCGTAGGTGCCGCCATCCACGATCCAGGCCAGGTCGCCGGGACGGGTGGCGTAGCGACCTGGCAACTTGAAGCGCGTCTCGCGCAGTTTGGCCAGCGTGGGCGCTGCGCCCATCGCCACTTGCTGGCCCGTGTCGGTGATTAGCGGCAGCTTGCGCATCCCGTCGAACGCCATAAAGCGATCGGTGGCGGCTGGCGTGGCCGGACTGACGACGTTGATGTTATCGGCGGTGGCGTCGGTGTCGCCGTTGAGCAGCACATGGTCGATGCTGTCGGCGATGGCTCGCATGGCCTGCTCGCGGTAGATACTCAGCACCGGCACGATGGCGTCCTCGACCAGCTCCGCGCTGAAGCCTACCCGCAGCGCCAGCTTGCGCGCCGCGAGCTGCACCTTGCCGCTGCCGATCTTGCTGCCGGGGATGGGATTGCCCGCCCCCAGCGTCAGGTGACTCTCATCCTTCGTCTCCGGCACAAAATGCACCGTCGGGTCGGTCCCCTCGACTGGCAGCTCAAACGGATTGGACGCCATCTCCACAGCGCGGAACAGCGGCAGAATCACGTTGTCCTGCCTTGCCCGCCGCCAGATTTCGCCGCTCCACAGTTCGGGCACCCAGTCGTCGCCGAAGCCGGTGACGACCGTCGCGCTCAGGTCGCCGGTCACCGGCGATTTGACCCGTGCCAGCGAGTCGCCCTGCCGCGTGATCTTGTGGACCAGCGCGTTGGCGTAGCGTTCGCTCACGCCCTGGAAGCTCTTGGCCGCCCGCAGCAGCACATAGCCGTGCAGCATATCCAGCGCTTCGAGTTCATCATACGGGCTGCTGACTTCGATGCGCCCCTTGACGGCCTCGCCGGGCTGGGCCAGCGGCAGACGGCGCGCCGGGGCTTCGTTGCTGTCGAATTCGGTCATGGTTTGTCCTCGCTTGTCTGTATTTTCGGATGGTGGAGCCAGCATGGTCGGAATGCGCAGGCGTGCCGTGTCCAGCCCCAGCGCGTCATAGGCGCTCTTGATGGTGCGGACATCGGTGCGGCGCGGTTCCGCCGGGCTGGGCGTCAGGCTGCCCTCGACAACCGGCCAGCGTCTGATGTGGCCGTCATCGGCCACCGCCACCAGATGCGGCAGACTGCCGGACGACCAGCTCAGCGCGCCCCGCTCGATGAGACGGCGCACCGATGCCGCGTAACGCTGGCGCAGGTCGAGCTGCGCCTCGGCCCACACGCCGGTATCGTCGGCGTGCAGCGTGTCGATCACCCCGATGACGGCGGCCTTCAGCCGTCCGTCCAGCCCGTGGTGATACAAAACCGGACGCCGGTCGAACCAGTCCAGGCTCAGGTCGGTGTCCGGTGTGAAGTATTCGCCCTGCAGGTCGCGCCGGGCCGGGTCTCCCCATACGATCAGATACCCGCCGATGCGTCCCTCTGTGGCGTCGATTGATTTCACCGTGTGCAGCATAAAAAAGTCCCTCCCGTCAGTTCCCGGAAGCAAAAAACGGTCGCTGCCTCGCGCGGTATCCACACGCGGCTGTCGAGTGGTGCAGATGGGGGCAGCCATGTGAGCCGCTAGCCTCAGCGACGGAGCCCGAAAGCGCCGCCGCCTACTACCCCGCAGCCGTTGTTAAGGTCCATGCGAGCCGCTTTGCTCGCACCAGGCTATTCAGCCCGACGACCTCAACATAGCACATATGTTCGCATAAAGGGTGGCCATACGGTCAGCCATAGTGTCAGTTTTTGTGGGGACGGCGGTTTTGCGGGGGACTCGTCGCTGATGAGTGCGTGAGGGCGGCCCAGCGGACCGCCCCCAGAACTCATTCATGCTCAGTAGCCAACGGCCTCATAGCCGATGCCGGGGAAGCTGACCACGTCCGGCGCGAGGGCGGCGCGGGCGTCCTCATCGCCGTACAGCTCGGCCATCAGGAAGGCGGTGACGAAATGATTGATCAGGTCGTGGGCGCGGTCCATATCCCAGACGGGGTCGGCACAAGTCCCAAAGAAGCCAATCTCGACAATACCTGCTATATCTTTGCAGGCGCTGTTAAAAACCATATGACCTGCATCGGCCAGGGTAATCAGCGCCTTATGCTCGCTGTTGACCGAGTTAAAGATCTCCTGCGAGTAATAGAGATCGGCATCGAGCGTGCCAACAACAGCCATCACCGGTACGGTTATCTCACCCAGAGCAGCTTCCCGAACAATCGGTGAACCGGCAAGCGAGATGACAGCCTGAATACGATCGTCACCCCAATTCGGCCATAGCCCTTCTGGCACAGTCTCCAGGCCGGCTATTGCCGCCATATGCTCCAGGTTGGGCACAATGTTATTGCAGTATTCGTAAACAAAAACGGACTCGGGATCGCTGGCCTCACACCGGTTGACAAAATCAGATGTGTCGAATCGGCCACCCGCAGCCGTCAATGCTGTGTAACCGCCATATGACCACCCGGCTGCCGCCATTCGTGTCATGTCTATCAGCCCTGCCATAGTGCTGTCTGGCGCGGTCAGTGTTTCGGCGAAGGCAATCGTGGCCTGCACATCCAGTGGGCGCTCAATGGCGCTTTCACCAAGTTCTGTGTACCCTGGATCGAAGACTTCAGTGTGATTTGCAGAAATCACAATCATGCCATGCGACGCCAGTTGCTCCATCAGGTAGAATCCTGCACAGCGGTCCATGGCAAAGCCCTGTGAGTAAATCACAAGCGGATAGGGCGCAGATGCAGAATCTGGTTGAGCATTAGCCAGGGCGTGACCATAATGGTAGGTTTCAACGGGGGGAATCTCGAACGCCAGCTTATCCTGAACGTTGAAGTGATAGAGAACGGCTTCCTCGAGTCCGTCGGGGTTGAGTGCCGGATACCAGATGGTGATGTCGATAGGATTCTCACCCTCAATCACCATTTCCATCACCCCTACCCAGTGTGGTCCACGCACACCATACGGCGGCGCGTCCGGGCGCAGACCCGTCCGAACCGGCCCCTCATCATCCTGCGCCAGCATCGGCGTGATCACCAGCGCAGCCAGCAGAACCAGAAGCAGAAACTTACGCATGATCTTTTCCTTTCTGAAAGTATCCTCAATCAAAGAGGGCGGCCCAGCGGACCGCCCCCAGAACTCATTCATGCTCAGTAGCCAACGGCCTCATAGCCGATGCCGGGGAAGCTGACCGCGTCCGGCGCGAGGGCGGCGCGGGCTTCCTCATCGCCGTACAGCTCGGCCATCAGGAAGGCCGTGACGAAGTGATTGATCAGGTCATGGGCGCGGTCCATATCCCAGACGGGGTCGGAGCAAACCCAGAACATACCCGGAGCCGCTTCAACCAGCCCTGCCGGGCAATTGCCGATCAGGTAATGATCCGCATCTTCGAGGGTCATCATCAGCTTAAACGGGCTGCTGCTGAACGCCCAGGCGCGGTCCGTGTTGTATTCCGGGAGAGACAGACGATCGCCACCGGTTCGCACGAGCAGCATCGGTACAGTAACGCCGGCATAACCGTCGTCACCGATAACGACACTGCCGCCGCCCGGCGCAAGGGGTACAATCGCGTCAATGCGTGGATCAGCGAAGGATGGCCACATCTGCCCAGGCTCGGCTTCGATGTCCATGAATTCCAGCAGTCTGGCTTCCAGGTCTGGCAGGTCGTCGCTATGCAACAAGCACATGAGGTTGGTTACCAGACTGGCTTCGACACCCGATTCGCACAGAGCCGGGATGTGGCTGAAATCGAGCTGTCCACCCGCCGCCGCCAGCGCGGTGTAGCCGCCGTAGGAATAGCCCATCACGCCGACGTGTTCCATGTTGATCATGCCTGCCATCGCGCCGTCCGGCCCGGTGAGCATCTCGGCATAGTCAATCGTCTGGCTGATGTCCAGCGGGCGCATGACCATGCTCTCGAATGACGCCTCTGCAAATGCGAACCAGGTTTCCTCTGAGTCGGCCACGGCCATCATGTACTCACGGTGAGTGTTTCTCGGATGGTTCCGTGCGATCACCACAAAGCCATGCGACGCAAGCTGCTCGTGTATGTAAGACAGCGCGAAGATCGGGCCACCGAAACCGTGAGAACTAACGACCAGCGGGTAAGGTCCGGCGTTAGGATCTGGCTGCGCGTCAAGGATGGCGCGGCCTGCGGCCTCGTTAAAAGCTGGCATGGGGGCAATATCGCCGATCCAGTGATCGTAGATAACCGCTTCCTCGACGCCTTCCGGCTGGATGGCCGGATACCAGATAGCACCGTAAATTGGATACTCGGCATCTCCGTCATCAAACGTCATGTAACCGACCGGGTGCGGGCCGCGAATGGCATATGGCGGCGCGTCCGGGCGTATACCCGTGCGGGCCGGTCCCTCATCATCCTGCGCCACCAGAACAGATGGCACCAGCATCAGGGCCAGCAACGTCAGTACAACAACTAAGCCAAAACGGTTCTTCATGATGTTTCTCCCTCAAAAGACTATTCTCAGAACAAACAACAGGCCGTCCGGTTGCCACGCAAGCCAACACGGCAGCCGGGCCTATCATTACTGTAAACTTTCAAGCGTTCCTGAAACGTTCCTGGGGCGTTCCTGGGAGTGGTTTGGGCGTATTCTGGTGGGGCTTTGGTGGAAAATCGTCGCTGATGAGTGCGTGAGGGCGGCCCCGTGGACCGCCCCGCCGGTCATCGCAGCAGCGGACCGAGGATGCGCTTCCAGCGGCGTTTGCGCCGCGCCACGCCGAGCTGCTGCGCGCTGTGCTCGTCGTCCGGGTTGAGCGCCAGCGCCTGCTCGAAATCGGCCACCGCGCCATCCAGGTCGCCGGTGTTGTGGCGCGCCACCGCCCGCCGGGCGTAGGTGTCGGCGTCGCCCGGCTTGAGCGCCACCGCCTGCTCGAAGTCGGCCAGCGCGCCGGCCCAGTCGCCAAGCTCGGCGCGCGCGGTGCCCCGGTGGAAGTGCGCGTTGGGGTACGTCGGGTTGAGCGTGAGCGCCTCGTCGAAGTCGGCGACCGCGTCCGCGTGTTCGCCGCGCTCGGCATGCGTCAGGCCCCGGTTGTAATACGGGATGGGGTCGTGCGGTCTGAGGCGAATCGCCTGCGTGAAGTCGGCGATAGCGCCGCTGCTGTCGCCGGATTCGGCGCGGGCGATGCCGCGATTGTCGTAGGCGGCGGCGTGGCCCGGATGCAGCCGGATGGCCTCGGTGAAGTCCTCGATGGCCTGCGCGTACTGCTTCTGCTCCAGGTGGGCGATGCCCCGGTTGTAGTAGGCGCTCTCCAGGGAGGTATCCAGGTTGAGCGCCGTGTCGTAGTCGCTGATGGCCTGCTCCAGGTTGCCGCGCCGGTAGTGGAGCGTGCCACGATTCTCATACGCGGTGGCGAAGGCCGGGTCCAGGGTGACGGCGGCGGCGTAGTCGTCCATCGCGCCGCTGAGGTCGCCACTGCGGGCGCGCAGGTTGGCGCGGTTGTTGTAGGCTTCGGCGAACGACGGGTCCAGTTGGATGGCTTTCGACCAGTCGCCCAGGGCGCGTTTGCTGTCGCCGGCCTTCATGAAGGCCAGGCCGCGCTTGTGGTAAACGATCGGGTCATCCGGGCTGAGTTGGATGATCTTGGTGTAATCGGTGATCGCGCCCTGGTAATCGCCCGCCTCATAGCGGGTGTTGGCACGCTCGAAGTAGTCGTGGTCAAGCATGGTGAGTCTTTGTGATCTACGGGCTGATTGCCCCCAGTATGACCCAACACGCTGAATCCCAGGTTAAAGATCGCCCACCTGCGGCTGAATGCGGCAGCCTGGGCCGTTGTGTGCTGGTTTGCAGCAGTATAGTGCAGCAGCAGTACGTTTTTTGTGTGCAGCAGTGGCAGTCAGCCAGCAGTCAGGTGATTCGATGATAGCACGAGTGTTCTGTTTGCGGGGTTAGGGGATGGTTAGGAATCGGGTGGTGGGCGGCGTGTGGCAAAAATCGACCTGTTGTGGTGGTTGATGTTACAATAAAGTTCGGCGCGGCCTGGGGTGGCTGCCGCCATCACACACAAACACAGACGAGGTCCACCAGGGGAACCATGACCGATTCATCAGACTGGATCAGCTTACGCCGGGCAGCCGATATTCTGGGCGTCCACCCGGCAACGGTCCGCAACTGGGCCGACAAGGGCGAACTGCCGTCGCGGCGCACGCCGGGCGGGCATCGTCGTTTTAACCGCGCCGATCTGATGCAGTACGCGCGCTCTCAGGACGAAGTGCAGCCGGTCGAGGTGCAGCTCATCATCCAGAATGTGATGGGGCGCATGCGCATGGAAGTCGGCGACGGTGCGCTGGAAGACCTGCCCTGGTACGCCGCCATGAGCGCCGACTCGCGCGATAAGATGCGTATGCGCGGGCGCGATCTGCTGGAGTCGCTGCGACGTTACCTGGCCACTGGCGCGCCCGACGAGCAGCTCTCGTCGGCGATCCGGCTGGGGCAGGATTACGCGGCCATTCTGAGTGAGGACGGCCTGACGCTGCCGCAGGCCATGCGCGGGTTCTTCTACTTCGGCGACTTTGTCATCAACTCGATTCTGACGTGGTCGGAGATCACACCGCCGCGCAGCGCGCCGGAGTGGGCCAATCTGCTGCGGCAGGTGAATACGTTTATGAACACCATGCTGCTGTCGATGGCCGAATACTACGAGGAAGAATAGCCCGTGGCCGACCCCGCCTGGGTGGCGCTGAGTCTGGTGCGGCATCTGGGGGGCCGCACCTTTCAGGGGCTGCTGTCTGACTTCAACGGCGATCTGACGGCCATCCTCGACGCCAGCGCGCCGGAACTCCAGCGCGTGCCCGGCATCGGCCCTAAAATCGCCCACGCCATCACACAGATCAACGTTGACGCCGTGCAGCGCGCGCTGCGAAGATGGGAAGAATCCGGCGTGCAGGTGCTGACCCAGGATGACGCGGCTTATCCGCGCCTGCTGCGGGCCATCGACGACGCCCCGCCGACGTTATTCGCGCTGGGGACTTTGCCCGCCGCCGAACGCCCGGCCTATGCGGTGATCGGCTCGCGCGCGCCGTCCGTGCCAGCCCGTGAACTGGCGTCGCGGCTGGGGGTGGCGCTGGCAGAGCGCGGCTGTGTGGTGGTCAGCGGGCTGGCCGCCGGCATCGACGCGGCGGCGCACCTGGGGGCATTGTCGCTGCCGGAAGGCGTCACGGTGGCGGCGCTGGGCAGCGGCGTTCTCAATCCGTATCCACCGGAGAATCGCGGGCTGGCGCGGGCGGTGATGGCACGCGGCGCGCTGCTGTGCGAGGTCGCGCCGGATGCGCCGGTCAGCGCGCCAGGACTGGTGGCGCGCAACCGCATCATCAGCGGGTTGTGCGACGGGGTGATCGTCGTCGAGACGGGCAGCGACGGCGGCGCTATGCACGCGGCGCGTTTCGCCAGGGCGCAGGGGCGACCGGTGTATGCCGTCGATTGCGCGGCGTCCGGCAACCGGGCGCTGCTGGCGGATGGCGCGCAGGCCATCGGCGACGATCTGCGCGCGCTGCGGCTGGATTAGGGATTTTGCGCCGGTCAACGGGTGGCGTGATGCAGATTAGGAATTCAGAGCGGAATAAAGGTGCGGACCGGTCTCGCCCGGCGTTAAAACACCGG
>CAZXCK010000093.1:0-9589 GCA_964639225.1 uncultured Anaerolineaceae bacterium
CAGAGGGTCAAGGGAGCCTCGCTCCCTTGCGGGGGTGTGGGGGCAGCGCCCCCACAAGATATGCTGAGTAGTTACGCTGGTTTTCAAGCACAGGCAATAGGAGAACACCATGAGTGACTTTATGGAGCAGGCCCAGGCGCTGCGCGACGAACTGATCGCCCGGCGGCGCGACCTGCATCAGCATCCCGAACTGGCCTTTGAAGAGGTGCGCACGGCGGGCATCGTGGCCGAGGAACTCAACCGGCTGGGCCTGGAAGTGCAGACCGGCGTCGGTAAAACCGGCGTGGTTGGTCTGCTGGAAGGGGCGCAGGACGGTCCGACGGTGCTCTACCGGGCGGATATGGACGCGCTGCCCATCCACGAGGAGAATCAGGTCGAATACGCTTCGACTGTGGCTGGCAAGATGCACGCCTGCGGCCATGACGGGCATACGGTGATCGGTCTGGGTGTGGCTCGTCTGCTGAGTGAGCAGCGGGACCGGCTGGCCGGGCGGGTCAAGTTCGTCTTTCAGCCTGCCGAGGAGATCGTCGAGGGGGCGCGGGCGATGGTGGCCGACGGCGTTTTGCACGATCCCCGGCCTGACGTGTCGCTGGGGCTGCATCTGTGGAATACGATGCCGCTGGGCGTGGTCGGCATCAGTGAAGGACCGATTATGGCCGGGTCGTCGCGCTTTGAACTGACGATCAGCGGGCGCGGCGGACATGCCGCCATGCCGCAGATGGCCGTTGACCCGGTGGTGTGCGCCGCGCAGATTGTGCTGGCGCTGCAAACGGTGGTGGCGCGCAACGCCAACCCGTTGGAAAGCGCCGTGCTGTCGGTGACGATGATGAAAGGCAGCGACGCGGATAACATCATCCCGGAGCGGGCCACGCTGGGCGGGACGTTCCGTACATTTAACATGGAGATGCGCGATCTGGTGGAGTCGCGGCTGCGGCAGATCAGCGAATCGGTGGCGGCGGCGATGGGCTGCTCGGTGGAGATTAAAGTTACGCACGGGACGATCCCGACGATCAACGACTCGGCGGTGACGGCGCGCATTATGGATGTGTTCGCGCCGGTGGTGGGCCAGGATAACCTCATCACTGAGGCGCGCACGATGGGTTCTGAGGACATGGCCTACTTCATGGACGACATCCCCGGGCTGTATTGTTTCGTAGGGTCGGCTAACAGCGCGCGCGGCCTGGACTATGCTCACCATCACCCGCGCTTTGACTTCGACGAGGACGTGCTGCCGCTGGGGGTAGGGCTGATGTCGATGGCTATCGCCGAGTATCTGCTACCAAAGTAGCGCGATTATGAGTGACGCAAACAGTGTTCTGACGTGGCGCAGCGGTAACGGCTGGCTGGTACTCTCCGGTGGGCCGGATGCCCTGAGCGAAATACGGGCGCAGGCGCTCACCCGCATGGAGCTGGTGGGCGGCGCGGCTTACATCAGCCTGGACGATGACGACGATGACGTTCTGGAAGACCTGGGCGAGCTGGGTGGCCCGACCGGCTATCTGGTGAATATTCTGCTGGAGGACGACGACACCATCCGCGCCCGGCTCAAAGAGGCCGGGCTGGTGCTGCTGCCGGACAGTGCCGACCCGGAGGCGCTGCGTTCGGCGCTGGTGGGGGCGGCTATCGAGGCCGTGCAGGACGCTTTCGAGCGCGGCGCGGTCGTGCTGGCCGAGGGCGTGTCGGCGGCGCTGCTGGGCGAGCTGTTCATCCTGGACAACGGGGCGGAGCTTCCGGGCCTGGCCTGGGTGGAAGACACAGCCATCGTGCCCGGTGTGACCAGCCTGGCGGAGTCGGCTGGCGCGCGCTTTATGCTGGCGGCGCATCGCGTCAGCAAGGTGATCGGCGTCGGTGTCGGCTCGGCGCTGGTGCTGGGACCGGATGGCATCATCGAAGCGTGGGGCCAGCGCGAGGTGACGGTGGCGCTCAGCGGCTCTGAGGCCGGCCTCGAATAAAAGGTAGTAATCCCCGCCTGAAGCCGTTAAACTTGATCGGAACTCTGAACTGCGCCGGTTGGGGTTCTGATTCTCCGCGATATCGGCGCTAATGGGGGAGAGAGACTCTATGCCCGTCACCATCATGATCGGGGCGCAGTGGGGCGACGAAGGCAAGGGCCGCGTCGTTGACAGCCTGGCGACCCAAGCCGATATTGTCGCGCGATACAGCGGCGGCGACAACGCGGGTCACACGGTTTTCGTGGGCGTGGAACTGTTCAAGCTGCACCTGATTCCGTCGGGTATTCTGCATCCGCGTACCGTCTGCGTGCTGGGCAACGGCATGGTGATTAACCCCGTCAGCCTGGTAAAAGAGATCGACCAACTGGCGGCGATGGGCATCGACGTGACGCCGGAGCGCCTGCTCATCAGCACGCGGGCGCATGTCATCACACCGGCGCACATCGCGCTGGATGCGCTGCGCGAGCGCGCGCTGGGTACTCAGGCTATCGGGACCACGCTGCGTGGCATCGGCCCGGCCTATCTGGACAAGGTGGGGCGCAGCGGCATCCGCGCCGGCAGTATGCGCGACCTGACTGAGTTTGAGGCTCTGCTGCGGGCGGCTATCGACCCGACCAACGATCACCTGCGCGAGGCTGGCGCGGACATCGTAGGTGATGAGCGCGTGCAGGCTATCCTCGATGCCGCCCGGCGGCTGCAACCCTATCTACAGGACACGACGGCTTATCTCAACCGGCGGCTGCGCGACGGCGCTCAGGTGTTGTGTGAGGGGGCGCAGGGTACGCTGCTGGATGTCGATCATGGCAGTTACCCGTTTGTGACCAGCTCGAATCCGAGCGTGGGCGGCGCGCTGACCGGCCTGGGAATTGGACCGAAGCACATCGAGCGTGTGATCGGTGTGGCCAAGTGCTTCAGCACGCGCGTGGGTGCCGGTCCCATGCCTACCGAGCTGGACGGTCCGCTTGCAGACCGGCTGCGCGGCACCGGCGAAAACTTCTGGGACGAGTTCGGCACGACCACCGGGCGTCCGCGCCGCTGCGGCTGGCTGGACGCTGTTCTGCTGCGCTACGCGGTAGAGATCAACGGCTTCACCGAGCTGGTCATCACCAAGCTGGATGTGTTGAGCGGCTTCGATGAGCTGAAGATCGCTGTCGCCTATGAGGTGGACGGCCAGCGCCTGGATTATCCGCCGGCCACTGTCGCCGAAATTGAGCGCGCCCAACCCGTGTACGAGACGCTACCGGGCTGGCGGGAACCCGTCGGCGAGGCGCGCCGCCTGGACGATCTGCCGGAAAATGCCGCCGCCTATGTGCGGCGTATCGCCGAGTTGTGCGGCGTACCGGTGCCGGTGGTCACTGTAGGTCCAGAACGCGACCAGGTTGTGCAGATGGCGTAGAGCGAGACAGGACCCAGACCACGATGACCGACCCGTTCGATATCAGCAACGAATTCAGCGCACCGCTGGAGAATCCGCCGCAGCGCGTGGTGTCGCTGATCCCCAGCATCACCGAGACGCTGTTTGATCTGAACCTGGGCGGGCGTGTGGTGGGTATCACCGATTATTGTGTGCGCCCGGCCAGCGGACTGGTCAACATTCCGCGTGTGGGCGGGACCAAAAACCCGAACATCAAGCATATTATCGCGCTGCAGCCCGATCTGGTGCTGGTCAACCGTGAGGAGAACCGTCGCCAGGACGCGGAAGCCCTGCACGCCGCCGGTATTCCGGTGTGGGTGATGTATCCACGCACGGTGCAGGAGTCGCTCAATCTGCTGTGGACCATCATGGATGTGTTCAACGAGACGTCGATGCACATGCGCGTGCGTGTCATCGAAAAGACTTATGACTGGGTATATGGCATCAGCCGGGCCAGAGATGGCGCGCCGTGCCGTGTCTTTGTCCCCATATGGAATAATCCGCTGATGACGTTCAACGCCGACACCTACAGCCACGATCTGCTGCAGGTGTGCGGCGGCAGCAACATATTTGCCGGTTATGAAACGCGCTACCCGCGCATCACCCTCGACGATGTGGTGGCGGCGCAGCCGGATGTCATTCTGCTACCCAGCGAACCATTCGCCTTCGACGAGGCGCATGTGGCGACCTTCGCCGCGCTGGACATCCCCGCCGCGCACCAGAGCACTATCCATCTAGTCGATGGCTCGCTGCTGACGTGGCACGGGACTCGGCTGGCTTACGCGCTGGACGAGATTCCGCCGCTAATGTGCCCACAGGACATGCCATGAATCAGAAATCTATAACCGACCTGGATGCCGTGCAAAGCCTGGCTCACGATCTCAAGGGGCCGCTGTCATCGGCGTGCAGTTGGGTCGATATGATCCAGCACCAGGGCGCGCTCAACGAGGTGCAGATGCACTCCCTGGAGCGCGCGCTGCAGGCGCTGGAACGGGCTACCGATATGGTCAAGAATATGCTGGCGCTCACCCAGTTAGATGGTGATCTGGCGCGGTCGGCGGTGGACCTGGGTGGCCTGCTGAAGGAGAGTATCGAACTGTTTCAACCGCAGATACAGCAGCGGCGGATCGAAGTCACCTGCCGGATGCCAGATGCGCCGGTTGTGATTCATGCTGATGAGGTACTCATCAGGCGGGTGGTGGACAATCTGCTGCATAACGCGATCAAGTTCAACCGCGAGGGCGGCAGAGTTCGGATCACGGTGAGCGATCATGGCGCGATGGTGCGCGTCGATGTCAAGGATAACGGTCCGGGCATCCCGATTGAGGAACAGTTGTTTGTTTTTGAGCGTTTTTATCGCGGTGTTGACCACCGGCGTGCGAAGGATCGCGGCAGCGGCATGGGACTGGCGATCTGTAAGGTGATTGTCGAGCAGCATGATGGGCAAATCTGGCTGGAGAGCGAGCTGGGCCGGGGCAGCACCTTCAGCTTTGAGCTGCCGCTGGCGGGCGATCATCGGGTGGCGCTCAACCGGGACAGCGTTGCTGGCGATCTGATGCGGGGCGACGAGGCCAGCGAGAGCGCCGACGGCGTGGACGATAACCAGCAGGAATCATCAGAATTTCACGATGCCGAATCGCGGCACGATGAAGTCTGAGTGTCGGGCGGCGCTAACATTGGTGCTGCATTGGCGTTTCTTGCTATGGCTTGTGAGAGAGAGTACAATCGCGCCTGATTTCCCACGCGCGCGACGGGCATTCTGAGTGGAGGAAATGGTGAGAAAATCGTCAATACTGGTTGGAATAGTCATTTTGCTGGTGGTCGGCGGCGGCCTGACGACGCTGCTCTCGTCCAATGACATGGCCGATCTGCTGCCGGTTCTGCGCCAGACGAGCGATGCCAGCGCCTCTACGGCGGAGATGCTGCCCTGGCAGGCCGAGCAGTTGTTTCTGCTGATTGGCTTCATCCTGTTTAATATGGTCGGCATCGGCGCCACCATCGCGCTGATTGTGTGGCTGCTCAACCGCCAGATTCTGGTGGCGCGGGCCAGCGCGCAGGAAGAAGAAAAACAGACGGCCAGCCGCAAAAAGAGCTAGAATGGCTGGTCGCCTGACCTCGCAGGTGAAGGCATAGTTGGTAAGAGCAAGTGAGTCATATGCAGACATCAACCGGGAATAAATCATCTGGTCTGTTTGTGAACCTGGCGCTGGTCATGGTGCTGCTGACTGTGGGCCTGATTGTGTTCGGCGCGGTGGTGCGCGTGACGGACTCCGGGCTGGGCTGCGGCAACGACTGGCCTTTGTGTGATGGCCGCGTGATCCCGCCGCTGGATAACGTTACGGCCTGGATTGAATGGGCGCATCGCCTGTTCGCCGCGCTGATCGGTGTGCTGGGGCTGGCGATGCTGTGGGTGGCTGTGCGCGCCTACCGGGCCAGGAACCCAATTGTCCTCGGCTCGACGGTGATCGCGGCGCTGTTGTTCGTGCTGCAAAGCGCGCTGGGTGCGTTCGTCGTCATCTTCGACCTGCCGCCGACGATGGTCACGCTGCACCTGGGCACGGCTATGCTGCTGCTGGCGGCGCTGCTGGTGGCGGGCATTGGCGCGTGGCATCGCCCGGCGCGTGACCTGGTGCAGACTACCGATCACGTCACGGCGCTGGCGTACATCACGGCGGCGCTGTCGCTGGTGATTATCCTCAGTGGGGCGCTGGTGCGCGGCAGCGGCGCGACGCTGGCCTGCACCACCTGGCCGCTGTGCAACGGCGAAATTATCCCCGCTGGCGACTCGCTGCGCATGGTGCACATGATGCACCGGCTGGCGGTGGCCGGACTGGGCCTGACCATGGTGATGCTGGTGTGGTATATCGTCCGCGAACGGCGGAATCCGCTGCTGACTCGTCTGTCGGTTGGCGCGCTGGTGACTTATGGCGCGCAGGCGCTGGTGGGCGCGTTTTACGTGTGGTCCAGCGCGGGTGCGGTGTGGGGGGCGGCCCATGTGGGGCTGGCCTCGCTCACCTGGGCGCTGCTGGTGGGTGTGTGTGCAATTGATACGTTGAACAGTCGTACAGTAAGTGAGAAGCAAATCCTATGGCAACAACAGTCGGAAACGGCTACAGGCTAACCACGTTAGAAGTTCTGAAGGCGTATCTGGAGCTGACGAAGCTGCGGATCGTCCTGCTTTTGTGCTTTACCACCGTCACCACGATGGTGGTCGCCGCTGGTGGCCTGCCAGCGGCCAGCGCGCTGGTTCCCACGCTGATCGGTGGCATCTTCGCGGCGGGTGGGTCCAGTGCCATCAATCAGTATCTGGACCGCGACATGGACGCCAAGATGTCGCGCACGGCACGGCGGCCCATTCCGTCGGGGCGGATTTCGCCCATCAACGCGCTGCTGTTCGGCATCACGCTGATCGTGTGGTCGCTGGTGGTGCTGTCGGTGGCGGTCAACTGGCTAACGGCGCTGCTGGCGTTCATCGGCGCTGTTTACTACGTGGTGATCTACACCATGATGCTGAAGCGTAACACGGTGGTGAACATCCTCATCGGCGGCGGGGCGGGCGCGTTCCCGGTGCTGGTGGGCTGGGCTGCGGTTACCGGCAGCCTGACGTTTGAGCCGTTTCTGCTGTTCGCCATCGTCTTTTACTGGACGCCGCCGCATAGCTGGGCGCTGGCGCTGCTGGTCAATGCGGATTACGCCCGCGCCAACGTGCCCATGATGCCGGTGGCGCACGGCGAGCAGGCCACTCGCTACCAGATTCTGCTGTATTCGGTGCAGCTTCTGCTCATCTCGCTGCTGCCCTGGGCCTTCGGTGTGCTGGGCGTGATCTATCTGGTGCTGGCGGTGGCGCTCGGTGGCGGGCTGGTGTGGTGGTCGGCACGACTGCTGCGCGACGGCAGCAAAGCGGTGGCGCGTTCGACGTATAAGTTCTCCACCGCTTATCTGGCGTTCCTGTTCCTGGTGATGATGGTGGACCGGCTGCTGCTCGCCTGACCTGAAGCGAGAGGAGTCTCAGGTGGAAACCCAACCGCAGAACCGGCGCACGAAACAGTGGCCGGTGTTTGTTGCTTTGGCCGTTCTGGTCGTGTTCGCCGTGTTTTTCGTCATCGAGCTGGTGCAGTTGAGCCAGGATGATCGAGGAGTCGAAGAGGGTGAACTCAGCGAGCAGACCTATATGGACACAGTCAACCGGCTGCTGAGCGACGCCGACCCGGCTCGTGGCCCGGCGCTGGTGCAGGAACACGGTTGCAATGCCTGTCATGGTGGTACGAATGCTGATCGGCTGGCGCCTGGCTTCGATGGTTTGTGGGAAGTGGCGGCGGAACGCCATCCGCCGCTGACCGGCCCGGCCTACGTTTACGAGTCCATCATTTACCCAGGCGCGTATATCGTCGAGGGCTACCCCAGCAACATGCCGCGCATCTATGCTGAGCGCATCCCCGATGACGAACTGGGCCACATCATCGCCTATCTCATCGCGCCACCGGAACCGGAGACGTAATGTATCTGGATGTCTTTACGCTGTCGGCGCTGGTGGATGAGTTCCTGGATACGCTGGTGGGCGGCAAAGTGCAGGATACGCTCAACACGGACCCGACCGGCCTGGGCCTGGAAATCTACGCCAACCGGCAGCGTCACTACCTGTATCTCAGCGCCGACCAGAACACGCCGCGCGTGCATCTGGTTGGCGATAAGCTGCGGCGCGGCGTGGAGAAGCCGTCGCAGTTGGGGCTGCTGTTCCGGCGTTACATCGAAGGCGGGCGTGTGACGCACGTCAGCCAGCCAGCCTGGGAGCGGGTGATGGCCATCGACATCGAAGGGCCGGAAGGCGATGTTGAGATCGTCATCGAGCCGATGGAGCGCCGCAGCAACATTCTGCTGCTGAAGAATGGCATCATCCTGGATTGTATGCGGCGCGTCGGGCCTGGCGACAACCGGCAGCGGTTGAGCCTGCCAGCGCACGAATACATGCCGCCGCCACCACAGGTGGGCAAGCGCGAGCCGCTGGAACTGAGCGCGGCTGACCTGTTCGGCTTCTTTGACCAGAACACCGACCCCAAACGCAAAGCCTTTCAGGTGCTCACCGGGCATGTGCTGGGTATGAGTCCGCTGCTGGCGCGGGAGATCGTCTACCGGGCTGAGGGCGAGGCCAACCAGCGCGCCGACGACAGCGACCCGGAGCGCGTGTTCGAGGCGCTGCGCGAGACGCTCGAGCCGCTGGTGAAGCGGCAGTGGCAGCCGGGCATCGCCGAGGATGAATACGGGCTGGTACAGGCTTACAGCGTGTATCCGCTGGAACACGTCGAGGGGTGGCACGCGGTCGAGTCGGTCAGTGGGGCGATGGCTGCTTACTATGGCGCGCCGGTGGGCGACGACGCCTATGACGCCGCCAAGCGCCCGGTGTTCGCCGCCATCGACGAGGCGCGCTCGCGGCTGCGGGGCCGTTTGGTGTCGCTCGAAGCGGGCATGACGGACGACAGCCAGCGCGAGACGCTGCGACAGAGCGGCGAACTGATCCTGGCTTACCAGTACATGCTCAAAGAAGGCCAGACGGAACTCCGCGCACATTACGACCCGGAACTGCCGGAACTGGTGATTCCGCTCGATCCCGGCCTCACGCCGCTGGAAAACGCGCAGCGTTACTTCACGCGCTACAACAAGGCCAAGCGTGCCCTGGACGACGTGCCGCGCCTCATCGACGAGACGCGCACCGAGATGGCCTACCTGGACCAGCTCGCCAGCGATCTGGAGATGGCCAGCAACTGGCCCGACATTGACGATGTGATCCAGGCGCTGCAGGCCGGGGGCTACTGGCAGGGGAAGCGAGTCAAGCGCATCGGCGGTGGTGGGCAGAGCGCGCCTATCCGGGTGGTCACGACAAACGGTTTTGTGATCTGGGTGGGGCGCAACAGCCGCCAGAATGAGATCGTGACGTTTAAGAAGGCCAGCGGCAGCGATCTGTGGCTGCATGCCCGCGATGTACCCGGCGCGCATGTAATTATCAAATTCGATGGGCGGCATATCCCCGATGAGGTGATCGAGCAGGCGGCGGCCATCGCGGCGTATTACAGCTCGCTGCGCGGTGAGGGTCGCGCGCCGGTGGATGTCACGCGCTGTAAATACGTCAGGAAGATCAAAGGCGCGGGGCAGGGTATGGTCACTTATCGCAACGAAGAGACGCGCCTGGTCGCGCCGCGCCCGGAGAGCGATTTCGAGACTGCGTGAG
>CAZXCK010000093.1:9689-17429 GCA_964639225.1 uncultured Anaerolineaceae bacterium
CCCCTTTGCAATTCTCTCGTATATCTGGATACTGGACTGTGCAACATTTTCTCTGTACGCGAAAAGGGTAAATGACGATGGGTGACAGTGAGCAAATTCTTGTGCCGGACCCGGGCAGCCGTGTGGACCTGAGCCAGTTTGACCCCAGTTACCGGGGCGAGTACAAAAAGAAGGCGGGCAAGCGGCTGCTGCGCGAACTTCAGCATAAACTGCGCGAACAGCAGGAACTGCTCTACGCGCAGGGCGAGCAGTCGCTGCTGGTGGTGCTGCAGGCAATGGACGCCGGCGGCAAGGACGGCACCATTCGCCGCGTGTTCCAGGGTGTGAACCCGCAGGGGGTGATTGTCAGCAACTTCAAAGCGCCCACGCCATTTGAACTGTCGCACGACTTCCTGTGGCGCATCCATCAGCGCACGCCGCCGCACGGCTACATCGGTATCTTCAACCGCAGCCACTACGAGGACGTGCTCATCGTCCGTGTCAACGAGCTGGTGCCACACAGCGAATGGAGCAAACGCTACGAGCACATCAACAACTTCGAGCGTCTGCTGGCGGATAGCGGCACGCGCATCCTGAAGTTTTATCTGCATATCAGCAAAGACGAACAGAAGGAACGTTTGCAGTCGCGCCTGGACGAGCCGCACAAGCACTGGAAGTTCAACAAGGCGGACCTGGCGGTGCGTGATCGCTGGGACGACTACATGCACGCCTACGAGGACGCCCTCACCTACTGCAACACCGACTACGCGCCCTGGCATATCGTGCCGGCGAACCGCAAATGGTACCGCGATATCGTGGTCATCAAGACCATTCTGGAGACGCTCGAATCGATGGACCTGGCCCATCCGCCAGCGGAGCCGGGCCTGGATGAAGTCGTCATTCCGGATTAACTGCGCGTGCTCAACGAATCGATTGCCTATCATCAGGGCCGGTTGTGCTGCGACGGCGTGCCGCTGGCCGTCATCGCCGACACCTGCGGCACGCCCGCCTATGTCTATAGTCTGCCGCGCCTGCGCGCCAACCACCAGCGGATTCGGCGTGCCTTCGCCGGGCTGGACGCGCATATCCACTACAGCGCCAAAGCGAACGCGAGCCTGGCGGTGCTGGCCGCGCTTATCGACGCCGGGGCCGGTATCGATGCGGTCAGCGGCGGCGAGATTCACCGGGCCTTGGCGGCGGGCGCGGACCCGGCGCGGATCGTCTTCGCCGGGGTGGGCAAGACACGGGCCGAACTGCGCTATGCGCTGAGCGTGGGTGTGGGCTGGATCAACGTCGAGAATGCCGCTGAGTTGGATCACATCGACGCGCTGGCGGCAGAAACAGGCCGCGAGCGCGTGCGGGTGGCGCTGCGCCTCAACCCGGACGTGGCCGCCAGCACGCATCCGCACATCGCCACCGGGCACGGCGGCGCAAAGTTCGGCCTGCCCGTGCCGACTGTCGCCGAACTGCTGGCCCAGGCCGACCGCTGGCCGCGTGTCGAGCTGGCCGGTATACACATCCACATCGGCAGCCAGCTCGGCGACGTGGACGCCACCCGACGCGCCACCCAGGCCGCCCTGGACCTCATCGCGCCTTATCCTCACCTGCGCACGATCAATATCGGCGGTGGGCTGCCGGTCTCCTACCAGCCGGGCGACGACAAACCCCCACCAGCCGCCTTCGCCGACGCCTTAGCGCCGCTGCTGCGTGGTTACCGCGTGCTGGTCGAGCCGGGGCGCAGCATCGCCGCCGACGCGGGTTTGCTGCTGGTCGAGGTGTTGTACGTCAAGCGACAGGGTGGGCGGACGCTGGCAATCGTCGATGGCAGCATGGCCGAGCTGCTGCGCCCGGCCCTCTACGATGCCTATCATGCGATTGTGCCGTTGGTGGAGTCATCGGCTGCGCGTGAGCCGGTAAGCATCGTTGGGCCGGTGTGCGAAACCGCCGACGTGCTGGGCCGCGACGTGCCGCTGCCGCCACTCGCGCCGGGGGATCGGTTGGCGGTGCTCACGGCGGGGGCTTATGGCATGGTGATGGCGAGCAACTACAATGCCCGCCCGCGCCCACCGGAGATCGCCGTCGATGAGGATGGCTGGCGCGTCGTCCGTCCCCGCGAGACGTGGGACGACCTTATACGCGGCGAAAAGCGCTAAGCTAACGCGAAGTGACGCGGCGGGCGGCCTCCAGCACACGACCAACACTGATCTCGCGCAGGCAGGGGTGGTTGTCTGGCGTGTCGCCGGTCCAGTCCAGGACGCGGCAGGGACGGCAGCCGATGTCGCTGGTGAGCACGCGGTGGCGGTCGGGTGGCCCCCAGGGACGGAATTCGTCCGGGTCTGACGGGCCGAACAGGGCGACGGTCGGCGTGTGGACGGCGGCGGCCAGATGCAGCGGGCCGTTCTCCGGTCCCAGCACGACGAGCGCGCGGGCGTAGAGCGCCGCGAGCTGGCTGATCTGGGTGTCGCCGGCGATGACGCAGGCCGGGCGCTGCATGGCGGCGGTGATGGCCTGGACGCGGGCCAGTTCGCTGTCGCTGCCGGTGAACACGGCGGTCGCGTCGAGCTGGTCGGTGAGTGTATCGGCAACGGCGGCCCAGCGCTCGACCGGCCACTCGCGCACCCAGTAATGCGAGCCGGGATGAACGCAGAACACGGCGCGTCCTGGCTCGATATCCCATTCCTGTAAATACGCATCGATATAGGCGCGGTCGGCATCCTCAAATGGGAAGTCGTAGCGTATGCTCTGAACCGGGACCGGGCCGGTCCAGTGCTCGACCAGGCGCAGGTTCTGCTGGACGGCGTGCGTCCGTTCGCAGGCGATGACGTGCGTCAGGAAGGGGCGGCTGTCGGTGGTGTCATAGCCGATGCGCTGCGGAATCCCGGCCAGGAAAGCCAGCAGCGCGCCCCACCAGTGATCGGAGCGCAGGATGACGGCGCTGCTGTAGCCGACGAGCCGCAGTTGGCGCGCCCGTCGAATGAGCTGCATGCCGCCGGTGTAGCTGTCCGGTTCGTCGGGATCGAAGCGCGGGAAAGGCAGCGTCAGCACGGCGTCGAGCTGGGGCAGGCTGGCCAGCGCCGCCGCCGACCAGGGGCCGACCAGCGCGTGAATCTCGGCGTTGGGGCGGGCGGCGCGCAGCGCGTCGATGGCGGGCAGCGTCAGCAGGGTGTCGCCCAGGTAATCGGGCCGGATGAGCAGAATGCGCTCGGTGTGGCGGGTTTTCTGGGCGCGGATGGGCAGGCGGGCGGTGAGAGCCAGCAGGGCGCGCCACAGGCGCTGGCGCACCGGCGCGGCGTGGAACGCCTCGCTCATGCTGCGGTTGCGGTGGACGAGTGCGGCACGGTCCACGCGGTCAGACCTTTAGCCCGGCAGCCCGATAGACATCGAGCAGGCGCGGGATAATCACGGGCCAGTCGTAATGCTGGCGCACCTGACGCTGGGCGTCCGCGCCCAGTCGCTGCCGCCGCTGCGGGTCGCGCAGCAGCTCGACGATGGCGCTGGCGAAGGTTTCGGCGTTGTCGGCGCGGACCATCGCCCGGCGCGCGGAGTCGAGCAGACCGGCGCTGGCTGTGGTGGTGACGACCGCCGCGCAGTCGCAGGCCATCGCTTCCAGCAGCTTGAGGCGCGTGCCGCTGCCCATGCGCAGCGGGGCGATATACACCGCCGCCGCCCGCAGATAGGGCACCACCGAATCCACCCAGCCGGTGAGTGTGACTCCGGGCATGTGCCGCAGCGATTCGAGCATAGCGTGCGGCTTCTGGCCGACGATGACCAGCCGCACATCGGGAACCTGCGCGCGGATGCGCGGCAGAATCGTCTGGGTGAACCACAGCATGGCGTCCACGTTGGGGCGGTAGTCCATTTTGCCGGTGAAGACCAGCGTGTTCGGTCCCAGGTCGGGCAGGTCTGTGTGCTGCTGCTGGTAGTGATCGACCCAGATGCCGCTGGGCACTACATGGACCGGCGTGCGCGTGGGTAGCTCGCGCAGGAGAGTCTGGTCTTCGGGCGAGACGGCAATCACCGCCTGGCTGCTGTCGCTCATGTCACGCTCGTAACGCCGGATGCGCCGCGACTGAATCCACGAATAGGCGGCTACCGGCCAGCGACGCGGGTTCTGGCGGTCGATTTCGTAGATGTTGCGCTGCAGCGCGTACTCGGCGTTGAAGGTGTCGAATATGCGCGGCAGGTCCGGCTGGGCTTCACGCGCCACCGGCAGGTAACACACCGACTCGATGCCCTCGAACTGTATCAGATCATACGCCTCGCTGTGCAGCAGGTCGCGCAGACGGTCGGCGAAGGCCGGGCTGTACAGCCGCCGGGCGATATCCGGCTGGCCGGTCAGCAGCAGATCGCGCAGGCGCTGGCCGCGACTGCGTCCGGGTGGTGTGGGCAGCGTTTCGACGCGCAGACCGGCGGGGATGTCACTGCCGGGGCCGTCGTGGAAGGCCAGCAGCGTGATGTCGTGCCCGGCGCGGCGCAGCCCCTCGACGATGCCATGCACCCGAATCGCGCCGCCGGACGCGGGCGGATAGGGCAGGCTGGTGGTCACAATCAGAATGCGCATGTCATAACACCGCTTCGTAGGCGGCCAGCGCGACCCGCGCCGACCGCTCCCAGGTAAACAGTTTGGCTCGTTGCAGGCCGCGCTCGCGCGCCGTCGAACGCCAGGCGTCGTCGGTCAGGGCGCGGTCGAGGGCGGCGGTCAGCGTGGCTGGGTCGTCCGCGTCGATGAGCAGACCGGTGTCGCCGACCACTTCCGGCAGCGCCGAGTTATCGCTGACGATCACCGGCGTGCCGCAGGCCATCGCCTCTAAAGGTGGCATGCCGAAGCCTTCGTAGAACGACGGCAGCACCAGCACCCCCGCCAGATTGTAGACGGCGGGCAGGTCGGCGTCGGCGATGTCGGCGCGGTGGATAATCGTATGGCCGCTGGCGCGCAGCCGGTCGATGCCGCGTGTGATGTCATCGACCAGCCAGCCGGGACGGCCTACCAGCAGCAGCGGATGGCGCGCGCGCAGGTCGGCGGGCAGGGCGGCGTAAGCATCCAGCAGCGCCGGGATGTTCTTGCGCGGTTCCAGCGTGCCGACGAACAGCACGCAGCCCGCCGGGATGCCCAGCCGCTCGCTGGCGGCGGTTTTATCCTCGGCTGGCAGGGGCCGGTACTGGGCATCGACGCCGTGCGGCTGCACGCTGATCTTACTCGCTGGTACGTTAAGCATGTCGATCAGGTCGCGGCGGGTAGCCTCGCTGACGCTCAGGATGTGGTCGGCCTGGGCGACGGCCTGCTGAATCTGGTTGTTGTAATAGCGGCGCGAGGCGGCGTCCTTGTGTTCGGGTTCGTGCAGGAACGTCAGGTCATGCACGGTGATGACGTGTCGCCGCGCACCGCGTAAGGGCGGGATGAAATCCGGGCTGTGCAGCACATCTAGGCGCAGGCGCGCCAGCTCCACTGACAGCGCCAGCCGTTCGATGCGGTGATGGGCGGGCGTCCACAGTGAGGCCGCGCCGAAGCGCGCCGACAGCCGCTCGCGGGCTTTGCGGCTGTGCAGAATCGTCAGCCGGTGATCCAGACCGCCGGGCGCGGCGTCCAGTGTTTCGAACGCGCCGATCAGCCGCCGGATATAGGTGCTGATGCCGCCCACGCGATAATAGGTCAGGCGGGCGTCAATGCCGATGTGAGCCATGCCCTTCGTCAGCTTTCGTGATTGCTTAGAGCCAGTCGTCGATAATACGATCAATGATACCACTGGTCAGCAGTTCGCCCAGAGTCTGCTCCACCGCACGGAACGTCTGGCGGCGGTCCAGCCGCACGGCGATCACGTAGCCGCTGTCGGTGACGTGCGTCATGGTCGGCTGCCAGCCGGGGTGCTGCCGCGCATAGAGTCGCGCCGTGATCGAATCCACCAGGGCGGCGCTGGCCTCGCCCAACCGCACGGCGTCGAGCGCGTGGGCGGGGAGTTCGTAGGGCCGCGTCTCGAAGGCGGGTATTCGGCGCAGCCAGGCGCGGGCGGCGACATCGGCGGTGGAGCCGAACTCGTAGGCCAGTGACTCGCCGGGCAGGTCGGTCATGGCGCGGATTGGCGAATCGGTGGTGGTCACCAGCACCAGCCCGGCGTTGAAATACGAGCGTGTATAACGGACCTCGTGCGTGCGCCAGTTCTCCGGCTGGATGGACGAGATAATCAGGTCCACCTGGTCGGCGCGCAGGGCGTCGTACAAGCCGTCGATGCCGATGTTCACCAGCCGTACCGGCAGACCGAGGTGGTCGGCGATGGCCCGCCCGATGTCGGGGTCCACACCGGCCAGCGCGCCATCCGCATCGACAAAGGCGAACGGCGGGTAACTGGCGTCGATGGCGATGCGCACCTCGCCATGCGGAAAAGCGGGCAGCGGTCGGCGGTGGGGGAAAATCCAGGCCAGGGCCGCCAGCCACACGATCAGTGCCGCCAGCCCGAATATCAACATGGCGGCGGCGCTCATTCGACCGGTGGGGGCAGCCATGGCTCCTCCTCAACTGGCCAGCCGCGCGCGTAAGCCTGCAAGGCGTAATAGATGGGCTTGTTCTGAAAGTCGGGCGTGATGAGTGTGAAGTTGTCGCGGTAGCTGCCGGTCGGGCGCGGATAGCGCAGAATCCATATGCACATGGAGTCCAGCCAGTCCCAGTTTTGCTCGGCCCAGCGGAAGGCGTCCAGCGTGTAGGCGACGCGCTGCGACGGTCGCACGGCATGGACCCAGCGCGGGTTGTCGTTCCAGCCGCTTTCGGTGATGTAAACCGGCTTGGTCGGGTCGTCGTACTGGCGCATGATGTCGATCAGCAGCTCGGCGCGGCGGAAGTTAAGCCGGTCCGGGGCGGGTTCCTCGGTGGCGGGGCGGGTAAAACCATACGTATGCAGGGCCAGCGCGTCGAAGTAAGGCGCGGCTCCGGATTCGTACATGCCTTCTAAGAACAGCCGATCATCGAGTCCGTGCGGGCTGCCGGGCTGTTCCAGCGTGGGAGCCAGCGCCGCCGCCAGGATGACGGCGTTAGGGTTGGCCTCGCGCACAGGTTCGTAGATCGCCTGCAACATGCGCGTATAGCGGGCCGGGTCCGGCGGCTGGTAGCCCCATTCGAACGCCAGATTTGGCTCGTTCCAGATGATGAGATGGTCGATGTCCCCGGCGTAGCGCGCGGCGAAGGTCGCCACGAAGGCGGCGAAATCGGGCAGGGCGTCGTCCTCGATGGTGTTGAAGGTCGTATCGTCGGGGCGCGCCCACTGTGGCACGAAGCCCATGCGGGCGATGATGCGCACGCCCTGCTGCCGGGCATGGCGCACGATGCGGTCGGCCTGGTACCAGTTGTAGCGCCCCGGCTGCGGCTCGATATAGGCCCAGGGGAAGAACTCGACGATGGTTGGCGCGCCCATCTCGCGCACGAGTTGCAGCGAGCGCTGGATTTTCCACTCGTCCACCTCATTGATGAGGTCGGTGTGGACGCATACCAGCGGCTGCTCGGTTGCGACGGTCTGCGGTGACTGGGGCAGCACGCGATGCCCGGCGGGCGCGATGGCCGTCAGCACCACGCTGGCCAGTGCCAGCCGCAGCCACCAGGGCCACAGTCGCACGGCCCACGTCACATAAGCGATAACTTTCTGCATAGTGTGCGATGATAGCACAGGTCAGCGCCCCGCTGGAATACGGGTTCGCCGGGGACGCATAAGAAGTCTTTCTCATTTGGGGCGCAGCCCGCCGGGGCGCTGCCCCGGTTACCCCGCCACTTTTGGAAAA
>CAZXCK010000094.1:0-17362 GCA_964639225.1 uncultured Anaerolineaceae bacterium
CGTCGCCGGTCTCGCTGGTGGCGGCGGGCTGCATATCGGCCAGCCAGTCGGGGACAGCCTCTGCTTCGGCGTCGTCCTCGTCGAATACCAACTCGTCTTCGTCGTCGTCGCCGGTCTCGCTGGTGGCGGCGGGCTGCATATCGGCCAGCCAGTCGGGGACGGCCTCTTCGGCGGCTTCGTCCTCGTCGAATACCAACTCGTCTTCGTCGTCGTCGCCGGTCTCGCTGGCGGCGGCGGGCTGCATATCGGCCAGCCAGTCGGGGACGGCTTCAGTTGGTTCGGCTTCTTCTTCGCTGTCGTCATCATCGGCGCTGTCACTGACCGAACGCAGCCAGTCCGGCGTGTCCTCGGCAGGGCTGGCGAAGGGTTCATCAGCGTCGCCCCACTGGAAACCGTCTTCGGTGTCGCCGAACAGCCCCGGTTCGCCAAAACCCGACGTTTCCGGCTGATCGTCGTCTGCTTCGTCGTCATCATCGGAAGCGACGCTGAACTGCGGCCAGTCGAATGGTTCGGCGGGCATTCCGGGCGACGCCTGCTGCGTCTCTTCATCGTGCTCGCTGGTTAACCAGTCGAGCGAGAACTCGTCCGGCTCACTGGCGGAATCAGTGCCGGCGTCTGACTGTTCGTCATCATCGTCCGGTTCAGTCAACCAATCGGGGAACTCGGTGTCGTTTTTGTCCGGCATGATATCCTGCCTATCTTCTTCCTGTCCGGTCGGGTGGAAAGTAGTCGGTTCGATCTCTGGCGCGTCTTCTTCAGTTGGAATGGTATCAGCGGTGACAGCGTGCTCGCTGGCATCGACCCGGTCAATACCCGGGCTGTCTTCGCTGACCAGGGATTCGATATCGAGCAGTTCATCCAGCAGCGAATCGTCCGCCAGCCAGTCGAGCGGGTCCGCCTCGTCGTCGTCCGACTGAGCAGGGCCAAAGGCGGCCTCGGCGGGCTGGTCGTCGTCCAGGATTTCAACGCCGCTCTGATGCAGCCAGGCGAGCGGGTCTTCGTCTTGTTCGTCGTCTTCATCGTCGGCGACGATAATATCCGCTTCGGCGGGCTGGTCGTCGTCCAGGATTTCGACGCCGCTCTGATGCAGCCAGGCGAGCGGGTCTTCGTCTTCAGGGTCGGAGAGTTCGCCCGCCGGGTCGTCAAATTCGACAGTGCCGCGCCGCTGGATTGAGTCGGCGTTTTCCACCATCTCGATGCCGCTGTCGCGCATCCAGGCGAGCGGGTCTTCTTCGTCCTCGTCGTCAGTGGTGGCGCGCTGAGGCACGGCATCGTCGTCGCTGGCTTCGCTCTCGGTTTGTAAGGGTTCGGCGGGCGCGTCGTCAGCGGGGAGATCGGCGAACAGGTCCGCTGTGTTGAGCAGCGGCTGGGGTTCGTCCTGCGCTGCTTGGGGAGTGTCATCCGTGTCATCGTCGCTAAGTGACGCCAGCAGGCCCGTCAGGCCGCGTTTGCGTGTGGTGGGCGGCGGCACAGGCCGTTGCTCGCGGAAGGGATCGCTGGCAGTGGTCTGTTCGTTGGCGGTGGCGCTGGCATCGGCTACATCGTCCAGCCAGTCGAGTTCCTGCGAGTCGCTGGGTGGCGCGCCCAGCCAGTCCGATGCTGGTTCGGGTTCGGCGACGATGGTATCGCCGGAAGCGGTCTCCAGCAGATCGGCGTCATCGGGCAGGGTATCCAGCGGCGAGACATCCGCCGGGCGTTCGTCTTCGTCGGGTTCGGCTGGCGGTGCGTCGGGGGTGTGGTCGATCTGGCTGAGCCAGTCCGGCGTGGACGACGCCAGCCGCCGGCGGGCATCGGCCTGATAATCGGCTTCCTGGACCTGGATCACATCGTCGTCTGGCGGGGCGCCGCGCGCCAGTTCCAGCGCCAGGTAGGGATTGACGGCTTCCAGGCGGCTGAGGTAACGCTGCGCGTCTGACGGGCGCTGCTGGTCCAGCCACAGCTCGATGAGCATGGTGTTGGCTTCCAGGCAGTCGGGCAGCGTTTCCAGCACGTCGAGGGCCACGCGGGCCGCCTCGACCTGATCGCCGGATTCGCGCAGCACTCGCGCCAGCAGCAGGCGCAGGTCCACCCGGTCGGGTTTTTGCTGCAAAGCGCGCCGCAGCGCGGCGGCGGACTGTTCATAGAGGCCGTTGCGGGCGTACTGGCGAGCGACCGCGCCAACAGTGAGCTGCAAGCGGGGCTGCTCTACGCCGCGATAGTCGCGGTAGAGCTGGCGCAGACTTTTGATAATTTCGGTATTGTTGGTATCCTGTTCCTGGACACGTTCCAGATGCCAGATGGCGTCCAGGGGCTGGTCGGTGTGGCGGTAGACCTCGCTGAGGCCGCGATGGGCGAAGGCATCGTCCGGGGCGACACTCAGAATACGGCGCAGAACCTCGCCGGCGTCGTCCCAGCGTTTATCCAGCAACAGCGCCTGCCCCAGAAGGCGATAGGCGGCGATGTTTTTCGGGAACTGTTGCAGAATAGCGCGACTGTGGAAGGCCGCCTGATCGTACAGACCCTCACCCAGCAGTGTATCGATTCTGGTGAGATATTGGTTTAGACTGGTATCCGCCATCGTCAATCCGAATGCGCCGTTTAAGGTTCGAGATCGCCCGTGCTCTCGCTGCAAAAATTATAACACATGAACGAAAATTGCGTCTTAATGCATCGATGGATTAACCACTATCGCATATTTGGCCGGATGCGGCAAATTCAGGGTGGGCCAGAGGTTCCGCCGCCAGCGGTTCAAAATCGCTGGTTACAGGGAGCCGGGCGACTGCTGCTGCTGATTCTGCTGCTGGCCGGGTCGGGCAGCCTGCGCGCCGCTGACGATGCGCCGGGCGAGCATCCGACGCTGGCTGACTTCTGGGACGGGCGCGCCGAGTGGGTGCTGGACATCTACGACGTGGGGCTGCCGGTCGGCGAGAGCGACACGGTGGACAGGGGCGATGGCGTGTTCTGGTCTTACCTGCACGCCAGCCATGAATCCGCCGGGGTGCTCGATTCCTGCGGCGAGCCGGTGGCCTTCCCCGGCTGCCTGACGCGCTGGGAGAGCGTGGACGGCGGCCTGAGCTTTTCGCTGCCGGTGGCGGTGTGCGCCATCCCCTGCCAGAGCTGCCCCTGCGACGACGAACGCGACCATCACGGCGACACACCCGCCGGGACTCGCGCCGCCGCCCAGCAGTACCCGCGTGTGTTCTTCACCGATGACGAGGCGTATCTGGTTTATGAGTGGCACGCGCAGACCATCGTGCGGCGCTCCGATGATGGCATCACCTGGTCGGCATGGTCGTATCTGCGCTCGCCGGGGGGAACGTGGCACAGCGACTTCGCCCCGTGCAGCGAAGTGGAACGCATCGGGCCGCATCCCAACATTCGCGGGGAGATTCACAACTGTCTGGTGGGCGCGCCGCCCGGTCTGTACGTCGAGGGCGACACGCTGTACGTGTTCGTCGGGGTGGGGTCGGCACCGGCGCATATGCGCTGTTACAAGGGCGACCGTCACGGTCCGCTGGATGCGCTGCGGCAGTGCGATCACGATCCGCTGTTTGGCGGCGCGCGCGAATACGGCCCGGTTGACCTGCGCGGCGCGGACGCCAACGCCTGGTTCGACTTCCGCTACATCAGCTCGGCGGAGGTGATGCGCGTGGGCGACCATTACTACATGGCCTATGAAGGCGTGCGCGGCCCGGAAGCGCTGGAAATCGGCATGGATACGCAGTTCGCGCTAGGTTTCGCGCGTTCGGTCGGCCCGGAGATCGACGGCCCCTGGGAGCGCTACCCTGGCAATCCGGTGATTATGGACCTGGACTTTAACTGGGGAATCGGTCACGCCGATCTGCTGGTCATCGACGGCGTGACCGTCATGTACAGCGCCACCTCGCAGAGCACGCGCGGGCGCTATGTGCTGCGCTGGATTGGAGACGAAAACTAACCGTTTCTCATCTGCCATTTAAGAACATGTGTTCTGTATTTGCGGTATAATGAGAACAGGCTCATCGTACAGGAGATGCGAACCATGTCCCCACGTCTGACGAAGGCAGCGCCGGTGCTCTACTGCACCGACCTCAACCGGACCAGTGTGTTTTTCACCGAATCGCTGGGATTCATCGAGCAGTCGCGTTACGAGGCTGAAGGCTATCTCATTCTGACGCGGGACGAGGTCGAGCTGCATTATCAGCGCCGCGACGACCTGGACCCGGTCAGCAACGACGGCAACTGCTATGTGTATGTCGGCGATATCGAGACGCTTTACCACGCATTCAACAGCCGCCCCGGCGTTATTCACCCCAACGGCAGGCTGGTCGAGCAGCCCTGGCACACGCGCGAGTTCGTGCTGCTGGACCCCGATTACAACGCGCTGCGCTTCGGTGAGTCCATGCGCGGCTGAAACCGGGTCGCGCTTCGGGAGGGGGTCTGCGATCTTCCCGTACATGCTTCTCATTCGCGCTTCAGATGCTTACGTTATAATGGCGTATTGCGGCGCAGCGGAGGACTCCCCCATGACAAACCCCAAACTTCTGCTTGACCATCACGATATCGCCCCGAAGAAGGGGCTGGGCCAGAACTTCCTGCACGACCCCAACGCGCTGGAGAAGATCGTCGATACCGCCGACCTGATGCCCAGCGACACCGTGCTGGAGATCGGCGCGGGTACGGGCACACTCACCGAAGTGCTGGCGCAGAAGGCGCGGCACGTCGTCAGCGTGGAACTGGACGAACGTCTGCGGCCCATCTTAGAGGCGCAGCTTGCGCCTTATGACAATGTGGTGCTGGTTTTTGAGGACATTCTGAAGCTGGATGTGCTGCATCTGATCGGGCCGAAGGATTTTGTCGTCGTGGCCAACGTGCCCTATTACATCACCAGCGCCATCCTGCGCCATCTGCTGGAGCGCCACCGCCGCCCGCGCCGGCTGGTCCTCACCATGCAGCAGGAAGTCGCCGAACGCATCGTCGCCGTGCCGCCGGAGATGAGCGTGCTGGCGGTCAGCGTGCAGTTTTACGGCCAGCCGCAGATCGTCACGCGGCTGAAGCCGGGTGTGTTCTGGCCCCGGCCCGATGTAGACAGCGCCGTGCTGCGCGTCGATACCTACGACAAGCCACCGGTCGATGTGCCGGATGAGCGGGTCTTTTTCCGGGTGGTGCGGGCCGGTTTCGGGCAGAAGCGCAAGCAGCTTCGCAACGCCCTGAGCGGCGGGCTGGCCATCAAGAGCGCCGCTGCCGGTCAACTGCTGGCCCAGGCTGGCATCGACCCCACCCGCCGCGCCGAGACGCTCACGCTCGACGAGTGGGCCGCGCTGGCGCGCATGTATGCCGCGCTCAGTTCGGTTTAGAGTGTTTTTGACTTCAGGGGTATTGGCCGGGGGCGATTCAGCGAATCGCCCCCGTTGGATTCTGGCAAGGGTGCGTTGTCAGGGAGCCTGCCCGGCGCACAGAGTCGTCTGGCAGGGGACGCCGTTGTTCTCCGGGTCCAGGGAGAAGTTACCGGCCTGCAGGCAGGCGTAGGCTTCCTGGCAAGACGAGAGCTGCGCGCAGGTAAACGCCAGACTGGGGCAGGCCACCGATACCGGCTGCTGGCCGGGGCTGCTGCTGGGCGGTGTGGTGGGAGACAGCGGCGGAATCACGATGGGCGGCACCACCGGCGCCGGTTCCGTGAATTCGTACTGGCCGGTTTCCGGGTTGAGCACCAGCGCATCGCCGGGGACAGCCGTCTGCTGATCGACGATGACAAAGCCATATTCGGACTGTTCCGGCGGCACCAGCACCAGGTCCGGCGTGCTGACGATGAGCACGTAGCGACCCGTGACCGGGATGGGAATCGGCCCCAGGCGCACCGATGGCGCTTCCTCGACGCCGCGCCCTACGCCTAAGAAGGCGGTCGGGTTATCCAGTGGAGTCACGGCCACCAGCGGCACCATGCCGTCCGGTCTGGCGACGAGTTCTACCCGCAGCGACTGGCTCTCGGTGGCCTCGAAGCAGTAGCCGCGCGCGGTAAAGCGCCGCGTCAGATTATCGACGATGAGTTGGTTCAGGCTAATCAGCGGCAGAATAGTCACTTCGCCGGCGTGGCTGAACAGGCACTGGTCGTCGCCCAGTTCGGGCGGCGGCGGGATGAGTTCGTCCAGGCGGCGGCGCAGGTCGGCGAACTGCTGGTCGGCCAGCGCGACGATCTCCAGCGCGCCGATCACGGTCGCCTCACCGACCGGGTTAGCCGTGCCGGGCTGGTTGCACACCTCGATGAACAGGTCAATCGCCTGACGCACGTTGAACATGGCGTCATTGAACAGCGTTTCCAGCGGTTCCAGCCGGACGTAATAGGCGGCCAGCAGCGGACGCGGAATGTTATAGCTGCTCGGACGCGCCGGATACGGGCGGCAGTACGCCCGGCCACTGAGCGCGGCGTCGGTCCACGAAGCGCGGATGGCGTCCAGTGAGGGCTGCGCCAGGTCCACCCGTGCCCGCATCAGGTAGAGCGTGTCCAGGTAATCGTCGGCCACTGGCTGCGAGATGGGCAGCTCCTCGGCCACAATGCCGTCAATGGGCAGGCTGGTGATGTTCTGCCCTGGCGCGAACTCGACGAACGAGGCCGTCACCCAGCCCAGCGTGCCCTCAAAGTTGACCTGAATCCAGCGGTTGCTGGCGGTGCGTCCCAGCAGCGGCATCTCGGTGAAGCGGGGCGCGTCGGCCAGTACGGGATAGCCCCGACTGGGACCGGCGCGCACGCGCAGGCCGCTGGTCGCCAGCCGCCCGATGACCGGACTGGTGGCACTGGTGAGACCGGCACGCGGCGACTCGAAGCCGCCATACGGAATCGAGCGCGGGTCCGCGACCGGCAGCGCGCCCAGGTCGCCACTGAGGACGCGCAGCGGCGCCAGGCCGACCCAGCCTTCGTCGCCGTTGAAATCGACCCGAATCCATTCGTCGTCGGGGCTGCGCCCGGTAACGATCTCAAACAGGTAACCGGCGGGGACGGTCCCCAGCACCTCTGCCCCGATGGCCGGGACGATTCGCACGTTGGCAAATTCGTTGACGACTACGGCGGTCACGCCATGCTGAGCCAGAATCCCAGCCGGGAACCAGCTCAATACCCCCAGGCACAACGCCAACCAGATGGCCCTTTTGCGCATCGTGTTTTCTCCCTCTTGTGCTAGCCCATAGTATAGCAGCACATCGGATTCTACGACAGCAGACGGTGTCGAAAACCATACCCATACCTTGCAGCATCCGATTAAGCGCGTACAATAAAGCCACAAGCGGTTAACCAGCTAAGGGTTAGCTTTCATCATGACAGACCTGCGCGCCTGCGGGGCGCGCGTTCAGCATAACGCGATTCCGGTGGCGCTGGGCGGACTCATCACAGCGCCCCGTTTAACTGTGTGTTACGGCGTTATGATCGACGCTTATCGCACCAACAGACAGCCATAAAACACCAGGCCCGGCGGCGCAAAACGGCCTAGCAGGGGTCGTAAAATAGCTTTTTTATACTGGAGCAGCTCTCGATGGCGGACAGCCTATTCGACAACCGATACCGCTACGACTACATCTATCCGCGTGGGCGCAGCGGCGAGACTCTGCGCGCTGTGGATACCGCCAGCCAGGATCGCCCGGTGGTCATCAAGCGCCCGGCTCCTAATGACGCGCCGCCCATCCGCGCCGGTCAGGAAGTGAGCATCCTCAACGAGCGCAAGGCATTGCAGCGGCTCTCCGGCCATCCGGTGCTGACCGAGGCGCTGGGCAGCGGCCAGTTTTCGGTGGGGGGCACGCTGCACCAGTATATCGTCATGGAGCGTGCCCAGGGCGTCATCATCGCCGATGAAGTGGGCGAGCTGGCCCGGCGCGGCGAGCGCCTGCCCATCCTGGAGATGCTGATTATCATCGATCTGCTGCTGGACCTGCTGGAACTGGCCCACAGCCGCGACATCGTCTACAACGACGTCGATGCCAAGCATCTGTTCTGGGACCGGGATAACTACCGCCTCAAGGTCATCGACTGGGGTAACGCCGTCTTTCTGGAAGGCGACGAGATCACCCCGCAGGGCGTCAGCCGGCAGAGCGACATCTTTCAGGTGGGCGAGCTGCTGTACTTTATTGTCACCGGCGGCAGCCGCGCCGATATTCCCCGCGACGCTGGCGAGGATTTCCTGCTCGACTTCGGCCCGGATGCGGGCCATGTGTCGCCGCGCCTGCGGGCCATCATCAGCCGGGCAGCGCACCCCAACGCCAGACTGCGCTATCGCACGCTCGCCGATCTGCGCCGCGATCTGGAAGCCTACCGCAAGCCATTGGAAAGCGACCGGACGACCATCGTCACGCATGTGCTGGACCGCCTGCGCCGCAGCCTGAGCAAGAACGACCTGCGCGGCCTGCTCACCAGCCTGGAACCGGCCCTGGCCGCCGACCCCGGCTTTCCGCTGGCGCGCCGCGCGCACCGCGACATCACCGATCGCCTGCGCGATCTGGACGTCTCCGCCGACCTGGACGCCGTGCGCATCTATATGGAAAGCGGCAACTGGTCGCGGGCGGCGGACCTGCTCAACGAGCTGCGCGCCAAATCCGGCTCGCAGACCAGCGGCATGGTCGATCTGCTGCTGGATTGCAGTATGCTGCTCCAGGAATACGATATCAGGCCGGTGCCGCCGGCCATCATGGACGCGGTGGTGATGATTTTCGAGGGGCATTTTGTCCACGCGGCCAACACGCTGCTCACCCGCGATACCCCCAGCGACGACGTGCGCAAGCTCCAGTGGCTGCTGGCCGAACGCATCTCGTCGCGCATCCCGGAAGTGCTGCTGCTGCGGCCCAACCTCTACCGGCTGGACCTGGCGCTGAGCAACATCGCCGATGACGGCGTCAACATCAGCGACGCCCGCGCTGTCCTGGCCGAGATCAGCGCCATGCTGGACGCGCTGCCGCAGCAGGCGTCAACCTATCTCACGCGCCTGCGCGACGGCTACCGCGCTCTGGTGGACCAGTTGTCCAAGCTCAACAAGCTGCTGTCGACGGCGGTCATCCAGCACGATCTGGCGCACGATCTGATGCCGCTGACGCCGCTGGACCGCGCTATCAACGCGGCGATGGCCCTGGCCGACAACATGCACGTCATCGGCAAGCAGGCGGCCACCAGTCCGCGTGATGCGATGGTCGCGCTGGACAGCAGCCGCGCCATCGACCCCACCAATCCGCTGTGGGACGAGCTTGAGGACATGCTGGCCAATCTCTACGAGCGCCTGCAAACCTACCAGACTTACGTCCCGGTGGCCGACGGCAGCGACCTTGAGGGCTGGCTCAACGGGGTGCGCCGGGCGCTGGTCCCGTACCGGGAGCGTCTCTTCGATGACATGCTCATCGGCATGGTGCGCGGTCTGGAGACAGCTCATCACGCCTGGGCCGATTACGCTGTCTGCATTGTTCACGGCGACCGTGCTGGCGCGGTGGCGCGCCTTAAGGAAGCCGCGCAGTCGGTGACGATCCTCAGCCCGACGCTTTCCGGCTGGCTGGCCCAGCTCGAAAACGTGATCGAAAACGCGCTGTATATCGAACGGCACGCCATCTATGGCGGGCTGGGGCGGGCGCTGGCCGACGGCTGGGAAGCCTTCGACCGGGGTCGCCTGCCGGATGCCGAGCGGCTGGGCCAGCAGGCGATAGAGATCGCCCGCACCGAAAGCGAACGCAGCGCCTGCCACCGGCTGGTGGAACTGGCCGGGACCGTGCGCGACTGGATCGAGCGCAACGGCATCATCGACCGCACGCGCACCCAGGCGGCGCATCACATCGTCGATAACCTGTACACACCGCAGCAGAAATCGCAGCGCGATCACTTCAGCGCGCAGATGCCCACCCGCGAAACCTACCTGCGCGCCATGAATCGTGGCCTGGTCGCCGTGCTGGGCGGCAGCAGCACCGCCGCCGTGCGCCTGTTCTACATCGATTCGGTGCTGCGCGGCGCGCTCCACGCCCACGATGGCGAACTGGATGACGCCGCCTTCTGGCGCGAGGTCGCCGCCCGCTGCCTGGGCGATCATGGGCCGCGCCACGTGTGTACGCGCACGCTGGATGAATTTATCGAGCGCCGCCGCGATCTGCTGGAAGCCGCCGAACTGATCGACTCGGTGTGCGGCTCACGCTCGCTGGGGGCGCTGCACGATGTCCGCCGCCGTTTAGAGGAAAACCCGCAGGCGCGCCTGCTCACCGCCGCCGGGCACAGCCTGCGCGAACTGGAAGCCGCTCTGCACGAATGGACGGACGGCGAGTTCCGTGCCGCCGGCCTCAAGCTGGAGAACGCGATCCAGGCCGCCGCCGATGTCGAGCACGTCACCGGCATTACCATCCCGGCCTATCGCGGCTGGCTGGCCGAATTACAGGGCGTGGCCGCCGAACTGCACACGATCAACCGCCAGATGCGGCAGACGGTCGAACGGCTGCCCGCCGAGCCGCAGGATTCCGTCCACGAGACGCTGCTGCGTCAGGTGAAAACGACGCGCGCGCTGCTGGGCGAGTCCTACGCCGCGCAGATGAAACAATGGCTGGAGACTTACGAAGCCTTCCTGGAAGTCTACACCGACGACCAGCTACGCCGAACCGGCAAGCTGGCGCGCTTCAATGAGTTGTTCAAGGCCATGTTCATCGACCGTCATCCGACCTATGCGCTGTACCGGCACTGGTACGACCTGGTCGATAGCTCGCCGGAGTTCCCGGCGCCGCCCACCGACGACCCCACGCCGCGCATCCACGAAGAGGAGGCGGTGGCCGAGGTCGATTTCACCGGGCAGGCCAATGACTATCAGGCCGACGACACGCAGCCCGTCGAGGCAGTCGGCGGTGGTCGCCGGTCACGCTGGACGTGGCTGCTGCTGGTGCTGCTGCTGGTGCTGATCGCTGGAACCGCCGCGCTGGTGATAACGAATCTGGACGCGGACGACAATAACGACGGCGGCGCGCCGGTCCAGGCACAGGATACCGACGTGCCGGCCATTGTCGATACGACCTCCGCGCCCGATTCGGACGCGGACGAGACGGAAATCGACACCGAAGCCGTCCTGGCGAGCACCGTGACCGCGCAGGCCGTCGCCGAGCTGGTGGCGAATATCGACGCCACCAACACCGCCGCCGCCGTTCCACCCACTCAGAGCGATTCGGCGTCGGTGATCGCCAGCCAGCCGACCAACACGCAGCCGCCCACTTCGACGCCCGCGCCCACCGAACCGCCAGCCACCGCGACGGCGACCGCTACCGAAACCGATGTGCCGCCCACCGAAACCGCGACCGCCAGCCCAACGGCCACGCTGCCGCCGCAGGGTCTGCAGGGCTGGCAGGATTTGCTGGCGCTGGCCGGTGACATCGAGGCAGCCGGCGAGCAGCCCTGGTCCGATGAGCAGTTCGCGCGGATGGGCGACAGCGGCGTATGGCGGCTGGGCATGGGCCGCGCCAGCGAGGCTGACTCCGGTGACATCGTCATCACGCTGCCGCCGGACCTGCTCGACACGTACTACGGCAACGACGCGCCCGCGCGCCTGCGCCGCAGCGAGGCGACCATCTCGCTGACGACCTACGACCCGGCGCTCATCGACCAGCAGCAGGTATACTTCGGCCTGGTGCTGCAATCCGCCAGCGACAGCGCCGCGCGCGCCGGTGTGCATATTCAGGTGGCCAGCCTCAACGCCATCAATCTGTGTCTGGTGGAAGGCGCCGCGCTGGACTGTGTCAGCCAGCGTTCCGTGAGCCAGATCAGCCCGCGCCTGCGCCTGGAACGCGACGCCAGCAGCGGCGCGGTGACCGTGTTCTTCAACGATGCCCAGGTCGGCGATCCGATCCCGTTTGTGAGCCTGGAGACGCCGGTGCAGCCGGTGCTGTTCGTGCGGCGCGGCGGGGTGATCGTCAGCGTGGTGAACTGGCGCGTGGGCCTGCGCTGACCCTCTCGTATGTGTTAACCTGACATCACAAGCGCCCCGCTAAACGACACCCGGCGGGGCTTTTTTTGCTTCTCGGCTCAGAAGTTTGTTAAAGAATTGAGCGAGTTGGCGATAATTGATGCCCCTATTATTGTAATTTAACAGAATGGGGATACAATGAAGGTATAATGTGTTCAGTGTGGAGACCTCAATTCATGCCAGCATCCCAAGCACTCGCAGGAGCCGACCTGACCAGGAGCCTGTCGTCTCTGCTGGTCGTCGATAACCAGACCCGCAGCCGGGATGATCTGGCGCATGTTCTGGGCGATCAATTTGAGGTCTGCTGGGCGGAAGACGAAACCAGCGCACTCCGTATTCTACAAACCTCGACCATCGATGCTGTGCTGCTGGGCGGCGTCGAAACGACCGGCAGCCTGGACATCCTGGATGCCATCCGCCGGCAGCCCATCACCCGGGATGTGCCGGTGATACTCTACACCCACTCCAGCGAGGAGTCCTGCCTGATAGAAGGTTTCGCGCGCGGCGCCAACGACTATCTGCCGTATCCGTTTAATGGCCCGCTGGCGCTGGCCCGCATCGAGGCGCAACTGACGCTCAAGCGCCGTCTGGACGAACAGCAGCAGACGATCCGCAGGCTCAAGACATCGCAGCGCAATCATTCACGGCTGCTGCGCATGATTGGTCATGACCTCAAAGCGCCGCTGGCTAACGTCAGCCTGGGTGAAAATCTGCTGCGGCACTACACGCATACCTGCGCCGATATGGTCCCGCTGCTGGACGGTATGAGCGCCGCCATCGACACCATGCGCGACGTGCTGGAAGATTTCAGCAACGCCGCCGCCGTTCACGACATCAACATTCGGCTGTCGGCCATCGCGGTGGAGCGTGCGATCTGTGATGTGGCGCTGCAATATACGACAGCGGCCAGCAACAAAACCATCGAGCTGATTATCGAGGAAGCGCCCGGCTGGGTGCTGGCCGATCACAACCGCCTGGGCCAGATCGTCAGCAACCTGTTGAGCAACGCCGTCAAATACAGCCCATCTGGCACGGCGATCCATGTGGGCGCTACCCGTCACGATGACGCGATCCGCATCTTTGTCGCCGATGAAGGGCCGGGCATCCACGAAAGCGAGCGCAAATTGCTCTTCACCGAGTTTGGCCGGGGCAGCAACCAGCCCACTGGCGGCGAAGCCAGCACTGGCCTGGGCCTGTGGATTGTGCGTCGCCTGACCGAGGCGATGGGCGGTCAGGTCGGGGCCGACTTTCCACAGACCGGTGGCTCGGTTTTCTGGGTGGAACTGCCGGAAACCGTTCCCCTGCGGCTGTAACGCCCCACCAGGCGCGGAATCGCCGGCCAGTTTTGTTTGGAATGTAAAATTTCCTTCGCAATCGGTTGCCTGCCCATCGTAATCGTCGCATACTGTATTAGGGTGCAAATGCGCCTCTGGACCGTCAGAGAAACTTCGAGGATGAGCCATTGACTGCTCAACAAACTGTACTCGTAGTTGAGGACGATGATGGATTGCGCAAAATCTATCGCCGTGTGCTGGAACCGCTTAATGTGGTTATGCTTCAGGCCGGTGACGCCGAGACCGCGCTCGATCTGCTGTCACAGTGCGTCCCGGATGTGATGTTTCTCGATATACTACTGCCCAATACCAACGGAGTCGCCATTCTGGATTATGTTGCTGGCAACCGCCGCCTGCGAAATATGCGAGTGATTATCGTCTCGTCCAACCCCGAGTCTGAGTGGTATACGCAGCGCCTGCCGTCCGCTCGCTTTGTCCAGAAGCCGATCCTGCCCGCACAGATCAGAGAGCTGATTCTGGACTGACAGCGTTGACGCGCTCCAGGCGTAAAAAGAGGGGGCGGCTACCCCCTCGAAACGTGTCTGCGTTCTGTGTTGTTGGTGCGCTTACGCCTGGCTGCGCCGCTGTTTTCTACTGTCCGCGCCACTGGTGATCTGCTGATAGGCGTCGCGGCCTTCCGGCGCGACCAGCAGCAGCACCAGCATCATCACCAGCGCCGAGGTGAGACACCAGGCGCAGCTCGCGCCGATGACAAACGGCTCCAGGAACGTCAGATAAGCCGAGAACGCCACGCCAAACAACGCCATCCCCAGCAGCAGCACCCGCGCCAGCCGACCATAATCGTGGTGCGCGTCCCATATCTGGGCGGCGGCCCACATGCCCAGGATGCCGACATAGCCGATCAGTCCCAGCACGCCCACCGGCAGCACGCCGAACAGCGTCGCGTACTCGCTCTGCTGGACCGTGTTACAATTGCCAATAGCGCCGCAGACCGCTTCGTATTCGCCGACTTCGACGTAGGACAGATACACCGCCGCCAGCAGACCCGCAACGACCACCACCGGGATCACCCATTCGCGCCGGTACGAGGCGAACAGCATCACCGCCGCCAGCGCCAGCAGCACCGCCGTCCCGATTGAGAGAATTGTCGCCAGGGTGTCGCCACCTTCGAGAACCAGCGACCCGGCGATCAGCAGCGCGGCGATCGCCGTCACGTTGAGGACAGGCTTATAGAACGACAGGGCTTTGATCGCGCCATAACGCAGCACGACGACCACGCTGGCGATCAATCCCAGCAGCACGACAACCGCGATGATGTTTGCCACCAGGTCTTCAGTGAAGCGTTCCCACACGGTCAGGTCTTCCGAGAGGGCGGCGGCTTCGGCAGCGGCTTCGGCGTCCGTTCCGGCGGCATTCCGAGCCGCTTCGGCTTCGGCAGCGGATTCAGCCAGCGCCGCCGCCTGGGCTTCCTGCTGGCGTGCCCAGATTTCGCGCAGGCCGCCGAACTCCGGCACCGGGATGCCGCCCGCGTCCAGCCCGTCGCGAACGAGCTGCGGCGTCCGCGATGGGATATCCAGGCTGCCGAACATCACCTGATCGCCGATGACCATCATCGGCACACCGCCGCAGCGATCGCCGGGTACGCCCAGTTCTTCACAGGCGGCGAAGATCAGTTGGCGGCCCTGCTCGCCGCGCACATCGACGTACAGAATCTGAATCTGGTCGCCAAATTCGTCTTTCCACTGCGGTACGTCGCGCTCCATCACCGTATGGCAGTGCGGGCAGCTCGGCGAGTAGAACATCACGGCATAGACGACTGGCTCTGCGGGGGATGATGGCGCGTCCTGCGCGCCCAACGGCATCACCACCACAGCCAGCAGCAGCAGCAACCCGAATACAGTCAGTTTTCTGAACATAAAGCCACCTCTGGACATTGATTATTTTCTATGAACAGTATTACAGTCATAGTGGCGCGCTGCCAGTGAATTTCGTCACAATAAGGTCATGACTTCAGTATATATGGGCGGGTAACAAATGTCCGTTCCGCTGGTTTGTATGTGATTTCAGCCGGTGCGGGGCGAATGGCTGCGTACATCGAAAACCGCACACACCAACCGGACAACGTGCTATACTGAAACGGATAGTCACGGATCATCCGCATGTTAAGCTAACGGGCTTTCGACCGACATAGGAAGAATCAGCGGACTGGCTGCGTGGACGCGCCCCGCTGCTGGTTCGCATATAGCACAGCGGAGTAACCCTGAAAGGACGCGCACCATGACCTTTTTCACCAGTCGTCGCAAATCCGAGCCGGAACCCGAACCGGAAGCGCGCGCACCGGAATCGCGCCCGGTCCCGCCGCCGGCCACCATCCGCCAGCAGCCAATCGGCTTCGAGACGGTGATGGGGCCGAGTACGCGCCTGGAAGGTGAACTCATCAGCGAGGGGAACATCCGGCTGGATGGGATTTTCACCGGCACGCTGAAGATCAGCGGTAACGTGCTGGTGGGCGAGACGGCCAAAATCAACGCCGATATCAACGCGCGCAATGTGTCGATCGCTGGCGCTGTGCGCGGTAACGTCAGCGGCAACCGGGTGCAGATTCTGCGTACCGGGCGTGTGTGGGGCGACATTCGCGCCACCGCCCTGACGACCGAAGAGGGCGCTTTCATCGACGGCAAAATCTCGATGACCAGCCACGAGGCGGCGCAGGCCGTCGCCTCGGAGAGCGAGGCCGGTTCGCTGGCGGCTCACGACCCGCGCCCGGCGGTGGAAACGTCCGCCATCGACGCCGAGATCATCGAGGATGATGCAGACGAGCGGGCCGCCGAGCGGGAGCCGTTCGACCTGGACGAAATCGACGCACAGGATAACTCAGACGAGGATATGCAGGAGGGCGAAAAACGGGATGATTAGAGTATTGTTTGTCTGCCTGGGGAACATCTGCCGCTCGCCGATGGCCGAGGCCGTGTTCCTGGACATGGTGAAACGCGCCGGTCTGGATCATATCATCCAGGCCGACTCCGCCGGACTTGGCGACTGGCACCAAGGCGAGATGGCCCATCGCGGCACGCGCGACGTGCTCCAGCGCAATTACATCCCCTACAACGGGCGCGCCCGGCAAATTCTCAGCGCCGACCTGCGTAAGTTCGATTATGTGGTGGCGATGGACCGCTCCAACCTGTCGGGCATCCGCCGGTTGATGGACCCCGGTACCACCGCCGAAGTGACGATGTTCCTGGAATATGCCAACAACGCCGGCCTGATCGACACCGAGGAAGTGCCGGACCCCTACTACTCCGGTCGATTCGACACCGTCTACAAGCTGGTGCAGACGGGTTGCCAGGCGCTGCTGGACCACATCCGCGCCGAGCACAATCTCTAGCCGTCCCGCCCTGGTCGCTGCCCGTGCTCACAAGCGGCCAGGGCGTTCTCAACAAAACGATCGACCCACCCCCTACAAACTGGTGAAAATTGTCACAACTCCGCGTGCTACAATGCGATTATGGTTGATCTGTAACCGAACATACATATGGAGAGATGACACATGACCGCTGTTTTTCGCCGGTTTACCTACCTGGCACTGATTACCGGCCTGCTGCTGGCGCTGGCGATCCCCGCGCTGGCTCAGGACGACATTCCGCTTGAGGACTTCACCAGCGACGCATTTCGTATCAGCGGTGTGCGCCCGGCGGACTGGCCGGAAGTGCAGCCCGGCACCTATGGTCGCGATCCGGCCAGCGGCGACCCGACCGCCCTTTTCCAGCAGGCGCTGCCCGGTGGCCGCCTCGAGAACCTTCAGCAGAGCCTGGCCATGGGTCTGCAGGTCGAGACCTGGCCCGAAGCCGATGAGACCCTCGTCACCGACGCCCTGACCTGGAACCTGTACCAGATCGACGTAGAATCGGCGCAGATGACTGTCCGCACCATGACCGCGCTGGCGCAGGACGATGCGGGCGCTTATCTGGTGCTGCTGCAGGCCCTGCCCGATGACTTCGATATGCTGGTCGAAGCCGTGTTGATGCCCGCCGTCGAGGCGCTGCGTCCGCTGGGGCCGCTCACCTTCGACGACAGCGAACTGCCCTACGTCGTCGAAGACGTGACTTTCGACAACGTGACCGCCGACGGCGAGACGATCACCCTGGCTGGCACGCTGAC
>CAZXCK010000095.1:0-17360 GCA_964639225.1 uncultured Anaerolineaceae bacterium
TCCCGGTTCCGGTACCATCAGCTACGGCGAAACGGTCACCGGTGATCTGCAGGTCGATGACGGTGACCGCTGGACCTTCACCGGCAGCGCCGGTGATATCGTCACCATCGCGCTGGACTCCGACGACTTCGACGCCTATCTGGAACTGTTCGACGCGGCGGATAACGTCCTGATCAGCGATGACGACGGCGGCGGCAGCCTCAACTCGCTCATTACTGGCTACGCTCTGCCCGCCGATGGCACGTACACCATTCTGGCGCGTGGTTTTGGCTCGTCGGCACGCGGAGCGTATACACTCTCGCTGTCGCTGTTCGACGCCAGCACGCTCGACGAACCCGGTATGATCGCTTATGGCGATATGGTCCAGGCGCTGCTCAGCAATGATGAGGGCGACCGGTGGACATTCTCCGGGGCGCAGGGCGATGTGATCTCTATCGCGCTGAACTCCGATGCTTTCGACGCCTTTGTGGAACTGCTCGATGCCGATGGCAACGTCATCGCCAGCGACGACGACAGCGGCGGCAGCCTCAATTCGCTGATCTCTGGCTTCACACTGCCAGCCAAGGCCGATTACACCATCGTCGCGCGGCCTCTGGGTACGGGCAGCGGGCTGTACACGCTTGAACTCAGCCAGGTTGACCCCTCGCTGCTGGAAAGCTCCGGTGTGGTGGAGCAGGGCGTGCTGACAAATGGCACCGCGACCACCATCGGCCAGCGCTGGACCTATAACGGCACCGCCGGCGAGCGCATCAGCGTGCTGGTGGGCGGCGAGACGGACATGTACCTTGAACTGTTGGGGCCGGATGGCGTATCCCTGTTCGACACGCAGGACTCGTATAACTGGGGCCACGCGCTGTTCGAAGACGTCGAACTGCCGGTCGATGGCGAGTACACGCTGATCGTCCGTGCTCGTCGCGCCGAGGAATGGTCCGATGGCAACTACGTTATGATTATGGGCCGCCCAGCGACACCGCAGGGCTAGCTCAGAGTTTCCGCCATATCAGACAGCAGCCGGGGTATAGCGCCCCGGCTGTTTTTATTTGCCGGAATCTGTCAGTCACCGGTCGCGGACGCGCAGCCTACGGCGTCGGCGTGGGGCGCGGCACGACTTCCAGCGTGACGCGACCTTCGTCGCTGGGGGTGCCATCCGGGCGGAAGGCGATCGCCGTCAGCGCGTGCAGTCCGGCGCCGTCCGCCCGCCAGTTGACCTGCACCCGGTAGATCGGCTCAACCGTATAATCGGCCAGTTCCACCTCGCGCAGCAGCACGTCGTTGAGGTAGATTTCCAGCCGCGACACGCCCACGCTGTCGTCTCGTGCCACCACATCCAGCGTGAGATCGGTGCCTTCCAGCACGGTGCTGTTATTGGGCGGGTACAGAAATTCGACAACCGGCACGTCGGGCGTGGGGACAGGCGTCTCCGGCGCGGCGGCGCCCAGATTGCAGCCCGCCGCCAGCAGCAGTGTGGAGCATAACAGCAGTCGTTTAAGCGTAGACATCGCGTGTTGTCTCCGTCAGTTCGCGCTCAGGGCGCGGGGACTCCGTCCACCGGCAGACCTTCCAGCGCCATGATCTTAAGCGCGTTGGTGGTGGGACTGGGTCCGCTGTGCAGCCGGTAATCGAACACCATACGCCCGTCGATCACATCCTCGCGGAAGTGGACGTTGCGAATGTGCGGGATGTCATCCTCCAGGTGGACCAGTTCCAGGTCGTGCGTGGCGACCAGCCCCACGCTGCGCTCACCAGCCAGCGCGCGGATATAAGCCCGGCTGCCGATGAGTCGCTCGCGGTTGTTGGTCCCCCGGAAGATTTCGTCGATCAGGAAGAACAGCGGCGGCCCGTCCGCGCGGCGCAGGGCCGCCAGCAGCGCCTTGAGCCGCTGTACCTCGGCGTAGAAATACGAGATGCCGTCCACCACCGAGTCGGTGACGCGGATGCAGGTAAACAGCCGGAACAGGCCCACGTCCAGCCGGTCGGCGATGACCAAGCCGCCAGCGTAGGCCAGCGCCGTATTCACGCCCAGCGTGCGCAGAAACGAGCTTTTGCCAGACATATTCGAGCCGGTGATGATGACCACACGCCCCGGTTGTTCCAGGTCAAAATCGTTGCAGACGCGCTCCTCCGCCGGGATCATCGGGTGGCCCAGCCGTTCGCCCCTGAAGACCGCGCCCGCTGCCACCGTCGGGAAGACCGCGCCGGGGTTGAGGTGGGCGAAGTTCGCCAGCGCGTTGAGCGCCTCGACCTCGTACCAGGCGTCCAGCCAGCCGGGCAGCGCCCGCGCCAGATCACCCTTGCTGCGCTCCAGCAGGTAAGCGAAGCCGATATCCCAGGGCATCAGCAGGTTGAGCATCAGCCACAGCACCGGATTGCGCTGGATGCTGGCCCCGCCGCTGATGAGGTCCACGCGCCGCAACTGCGCCGATGGCCGCGCCTGTGTGTCCAGGAAGGGCGCGCACAACGCTTTCAGGCGCTGGCGGTCGCCGCCATAGGGAAAGGTCTCCAGGTGATGCAGCACAGCGCGCAGGCGGGCCAGCTCCGACTTGAGCTTGAGCACCTCGCCGAACAGGTCGCCCAGGCGGCGCCACTGCCAGCCCGACACAGCGACAAACACGATAAACGTGCCCACCCAAAGCGGCGGCAGAATCCCCGCCGCCGACAGCACAAACAGCGCCACGTTGAGCGCCGCCAGTCCCAGCAGCGCCAGCAGCGCCGGTGTAGACACCGCCGGAATGCTCGCGCCGGTTTGCAGCCAGCGCAGCAGGCGCTCGCCGTCCCATTTGCCGCCGTGCCGTGATGGGGCCGCCAGCATAGCGGCCAGCGCCAGCCGGTCGCGGAAGCCAGTCAGCGGGATGATCTCGCGCACCAGCGCCTGCCGCCGGGCGATCTGCTGCGGGTCCGGTTGTTCGGCCAGCAGCCAGTCCCGCAGACGGTCCGCGCCGCCATATGAGTTGGTGGTATCCAGCAGGCGATGGATCGAGTGCGCGCCGACAATGTCCAGGTCCAGCGCGAAAGGATGCCCGGCAGGCGAACTGGCGGCCACCGCTGGCAGACGATCCCAGTCCAGGCGCATACGGGCGGCGTGCGTCTGTTTGATGGCGCGCCACTTCTCAAAGCGGGCGATGCCAGCCCGCACCCGGCGATGAACCGCCACCAGCGCCATAAACGCCACCAGTGCCACGATCAGCGCCAGCATCCCCGCCTGGTTGCTGATCGCCAGCCCGGCGAACGTCACCCCTACACCCGCCAGGAACAGCAGCAGCCGCCAGCGGGTCAGGCGCTCGCTGGTGGCATTGAGTCTATCCAGATGGCGCTGCAAACGATCAGTGTGTCGGTCCAGCGCGTTGAGTCGTCGTGTTCGTTGATGATTCAAAGCGTGTCCTTTGTTTAAGCTTTGTCGCCTATTATACTCACACCCGGACCGGATTGAACGGGCTGTCATCAAATACACAGAGTCATGCTTCGTCACCGGCCCGCTGGCCATCGGCGCACCGCACAACAGGACCAACCACATGATCGGACTCATCGCCCAGGGCATGGGCTTCGGCTTCGCGGCGGGCACGTCGCCCGGACCGCTGCAGAGCTTTCTCATCAGCACCACACTCAGCAAGGGCTGGCGGCGCGGCGTGCTGGTGGTGCTGTCGCCGCTGCTGACCGACGTGCCCATCATCCTCCTCATGACGCTGCTGCTGCAACAGCTACCGGACGGTGCCATTCGCGCCATTCAGATCGCCGGCGGTCTGTTTGTGCTGTATCTGGCGTGGGGCAACTGGCAGGCGTGGCGCGCCGGGACGGCCATCGGCCCGGACGACGACAGCGCGCCGGGCCGCCGCCGGCTGACTCTGCTGCAGGCGATGGGCATCAACTTCCTCAGTCCCGGCCCGTATATCTTCTGGGGGTCGGTCACCGGGCCGATTCTGATCGATGCGCTCGCGCTTTCGCTGTGGCACGGCGGCGCGTTCCTGCTCAGTTTCTACGGTACATTTCTTACTATTATGACGCTGATGGTGCTGGCCTTCGATCGCCTGCGCCGCCTGGACCCACGCCTGACCCGGGCCGCGCTGCTGCTCACCGTGCTGGTGCTGGCTGTGCTGGGAATCGTGCTGCTGGTGCAGGGTATCGCCGGATAATCTGCTACAATAAAAATAAACAGACGCCGATGCCCGTGAGCGGCAGAAAGTGAGTGTCGATGTCCTCTCGATTGCAGCGTATTCTGGTCAAGCTGGCCCAGGAACATGCCCCGCATCTGGTGCGGGATGGCTGGGATCAAGGTGGCGATCCGCTGGATCGGTTGCAGAGGCTGGCCCGCCAACTGGCTCACCATAACGTACTGGTGCTGCTGGGCGATCTCAGGCCGGAACTCAGGGCCGCGCGCGAGATCCACATCCAGGATTGGGTGCGAAGCTGCGCTCAGTTCTATTTTCTGCTGGCGCGCGAGCTGTTCGGCCCGGAGAGCACCCTCTCGGCGTACCTGGCCGACGAGCACGATCCGCCGGTGGCCGTGCTTGAAGGCAAAAACAGCGCCTATCCGGTGCTGGAGGTCATGGCCGGTTTCGTGCTGCCTTATCTGACGGCGCGCCAGCCAAAAGTATACGACCTTGAATTGCTCGGCCTGATGGACCTGGTGCTGAGCGAACTGGCCGCCGACGAGGGCAAATATCGCCGGCTGCACCGCCAGGGCGTGCATCTTATCGAGCGCATGCTCAACTCGACCGTGCAGCACGTCTCGCTGACGACATTTGACCGGCCTATTCTCAACGTCATTCGCGGCGATGAACCGCCGCCGCAGTCAGCGCGCCCGACGCAGCCACCGCCCACAGAGCAGCCATCCCCGCCGCAGCCGCCCGCCGAGTCCAACCCGCTCCAGCAGACCATCGACGACATGCAGGACGACAGCGACGTGCGCACGCCCACCGAACGCCTGTTCACGGTGCATATTCCGCTGCCGCGCCTGCCGCACGAGCGCGGCGGCGATACCGGTCGCCTGCCGCTGCCCGGTCTGCCGGACGACGATGACGACAATGACAACGACAACCGCAACGGTAGCCGCCGTTAGCGCCGGGCCGAAACGTCATGGTGACGTAGGTCAGGCGGCAGGCAGACCGTGACGAGATGGGCTAACATCACAGGTAGAGACAAGCACGGCGGGATGCCGTGCCACCCTGCCGGTAATTCATAATGGAGTGATGATGCATATGGTCAGAATACACCGTCCGATGATGATTATGCTGGCGCTGCTGCTGGTAATCGGGCTGCGCCCGGTGGAGCAGGTACGGGCGCAGCTCACCGCCGCGTCGAGCTGGACGGCCTGGCTGTACGGCGCGCAGTTCGGCGAGCTGCGGCTGGTCCAGCCCAACGGCGACACGCTCGACCGGCTGACGCTGCCGCTGGCGCAGGGCTTCGACAGCTACGGCGAGCATATCGCCGTGTCGCCTTCGGGTTCGTTTGTCGTCTACACCGCACGCGACACCACCACCGGCCAGAACAGCCAGCAGATGTTCGTCTACGAGCGGCCCCTGGGCAGCCTGGCGGCGAGCTACGCCCTGAGTCCGGCGACGGTCAGCACCACGCTGGACCTGTATCCCACGTCCGCCAGCTTCAGCGAAAACACGTTTGAAGTCGCCTTCAGCCACCTGATATGGGAGGACGGCACCGACCCATCCGACTCGCGCTGGGAGATTGTCGTCCTGAACTATCGCAGCGGCATCGCCAGCGCCACCCTGACCAGCGACGACTACGACGCCGAATCGTTTGTGCTGCCGGTCGTCTGGGATTATGTGGGCGGCGTGGTACGCTTCGCGCTGGTCCCCTACGCCACCGAGATGCCGCCGCTGGTCGATCTGCTGGCATGGGATATCGCCAGCGGCGAGGTCAGCGAGGGCGGTGTCGTCAGCCTGTGGGCGGACCGCCTGCCGTCCACCGGTGAGATCATCTTCCCCAGCCTGGACGAGCGCCTGCCGGAACCGCAGCAGCGGGGTATGGGGCCGTTCGCGCTGAACGCCGTCCAGGTTATCCAGCCGGAACCCGACGCTTTGCCAGCGCGTTTTCCGTTTTACGCCGCCGATGATGTGCCGCTGTGGCGCGCTTACTTCGTCCAGAACGGCGAGCGTGTTCTGGTCGATCTGATGGACGACGAAAGCTGGCGGCTGGTCGAGCGCAGCGGCGACGTGGTGGCGGCGCTGGATTTACCCGACTCGGTGCAGCGCGTGTACGCCACGCCAGACGGTTTCGTGTATCTCGATGAGGGGCTGACGCATGTCAACACCCGTGACGGCAGTTTCGAGAGCGAGACCAACTGGGCCAGCGACCCCGGCAATCCGCTGCGGCTGGTCCATGTGACCAGCGTGGCATCCATGCCTGCCGGGTGGACGCCCTGGGCGCGCCTGGCGGAGCCGGTGCGCGAGCGGTAAACAAAAGCGGCAGTCATCGCTGACCGCCGCTTCTGACGTTCTGGCAGCAAATCGCCCCGGCCTGTTATGACCGGGGCGCTGCTTTTTTTCTGGGTCTTGCAGATGCTTTATGATGCGGCACGAGGCCGCATACTCAGCGTTATGCCTGGGCGCTTAACCGCGACGCTCTTTGCGGCTGCGGCGGCTGCGCTCGGCTTTGAATTCATTGATGATCTCGACGAGCGCCCGGTTGCTGGGGCGAACGTTGTGAGACATCAACTCGTTCTCACGAATTTTATGCATCTGCATTGCGAAGAAATCGTTACTCCACATGTTCTCACTCCTTATACTCGTCGTGCTTAATTCCGACGATAGCCACATTATATGATGACTTGGGCATATTTTACAATAGTGAATGCTTAAGACTATGGCAGTTTACCCAAATTCTAATGTTTTAAGAGCTTCTAACACAGCGTCATTCGCTTTAATGATGGTTAAGGTGAGCATAATTGTTTCTGGAGCTTTTTGAACCAAAAACGGGATATCACCAGTGGCGACACCCCGTTATAGCGATAACACGCGGTCCTGATAGTGTATTATCGATAGTAAATTCTGGCACAAAGCCAGGTTTACAGCCGGCTGATGAGCTGCCCCCGGTCGAAGATGCGCGCGCCCGTCCAGAAGATGGCCGCGTCCACCAGCCACAGCACCAGACCCAGACCCAGCACCATCGGCAGCGAGAAGTAAAGCACGCCGGTCATCTGGCCCAGCAGCAGCAGCACAATCGGCAGCACCACCATCGAGCCGAGCTGGTAGGCTTCCTGGAAGGTGCTGGTCCGCGACGAGACGAGGACCATCGCGCCCAGCCCCAGCCCCGCCGCCGCCGGCGCTACCCACACCACCATCACAATCCAGATGAGGTTGGGGAAGAACAGACCGTCCATCAGGCCGGCGGTCGTCACGTTGACGACCAGCGCGTACACGATAAATCCCAGCACCGATACCGCGATGCCCGCCGCCCAGGGCGACAGCAGCTTCGCCAGATAAAGCTCGCGGTTGGTGGTGGGCGTGTACAGCAGCGCTTCCAGCGTTTTGCGCTCTTTTTCGCCCACGAAGCTGTCGGCGGCGATGACGTTGGCCACCATCACCGGCAGAATCAGGTACAGGGGCGCCAGCATATAGGTGAACACCAGGAAGGCAATGCGCTGTATCTCGTTGTCGAACTGCTCCAGTTCAGCCTGGATGCCGTCCGGCATGTTGGCGTAGAAGCTGTCCATCTCACTCTGGAATTCCTGCACAGTCGCCGAGTCGAGGTCGGCGTTGTTGAGCAGCAGCCCGGCCACGCCCGGCAGCAGGGTAAACAGAATCACCGGGACCATCACCAGCGGGATCATCACCGCCTTGCTCTGGACGACAACTTTCAGGTCTTTACGGACAATAGCGAAGATCGCGCGCCAGTTCATCGGACTGCCTCCGGATTTGTGTGTTTGTGCGTTGTGCGGCCCTGACCGTCGTGCAGGGCGAAGTAAATATCCTCTAGCGAGGCTTCCAGCGGCGACAGGCGATACACGCGCACATCCTGCTGTACCAGATGCGCCAGCATCTGCGGGATGCGCTCGCGCCCGTCCAGCGAGACGATCAGCCGCGCGCCGTTGTTTTCGTCACTGAGCTTCACGTCCTGCACGCCTTCCAATTGGCGCAGTTCGGCCCGCGCCGCCTGGATTTGCACCCGTTCGACTTCGATCTCGACGCGCTCACCGGTCCCCAACTGCCGCGCCAGCGCTTCCGGCGTGCCGACGGCGACCATGCGCCCGTGTTCCAGCACGGCCACCCGATGGCATAGACGCTGCGCCTCGGTGAGGTTATGCGTACACATGAAAACGGTGTGCCCTTCCTGGCTGATGCGGCGCACCATATCGTGGACCTGGCGCGTCGAGACCGGGTCCAGGCCGCTGGTCGGCTCGTCGAGGAACAACAGCTCCGGGCGGTGCAGAAAAGCCCGCGCCAGCGCCAGCCGCTGCTTCATGCCCTTGCTGTAGCCACCCACACGCTCGCTGGCCCGGTCGGCCAGGTCGAAGGTCGCCAGCATCTCGTCGACGCGCCCGCGCACTTCTGAAAGCGCTACCCCGTACAGGTCGGCGTAGATGGTCAGGTTGTCGCGGGCGCTGAGGCGCTCGTCGAGCGAGGGCGTCTCGGTGAGAACGCCGGTGCGCGCCCTAAGGGCAGCGCCGTCGCGGGCTGGCGTGAGTCCCAGCACCTCGACTTCGCCGCTGTTGGGTTCCAGGATGCCGTTCAGCAGGCGGACGGTGGTCGTCTTGCCGGCGCCGTTGTGCCCCAGAAAGCCGAATACCTCGCCGCGATTCACGGTCAGCGAGAGGTTGTTCACAGCGACCGTGTCGCCGAAGCGCCGTGTAAGCTGGTTGGTCTGGATGACTGGTGTTGTCGGGTCCATAGCCTGCGTTCCTTCCCCCAGGTGGAAGTAATGTGGTCTGCTTTGTAATTAGCATATCATGACGGCTCATCCGGCATATTATCGTTTTGTTGAGCATGAACCATCAGTCTGCTGGCCGCCAGCCAACAGAAAAGTCCCCGCCTCAAATCTGGCGGGGACTTCGGTTACTTGCTCGTTGGCGGCGAAGCGCCGGTGGTCAGTTTACGGGCAGCTACCCTTCTGCAGCACGTAGTCGGTGACCAGGACGTTGTTGGTATCGTCCGTCTCGGTGACGTTGTTGCCCGTGTCGATGGTGACGCGAATCCGGTGCGATTCGCCGTAGAAGGTGCTGACGGTCATCGGGCCGCCGACGACGAAGTTCTCGCCAGGGTCGAGTTCCGGCACGGCCTGCGTGAACGAGACCTGCACGCTGCCATCGCCCAGGTAGACATCCTCAAAGAGGACCGTAGCCGGGCTGTTGGTGCGCGTCTCGCCGATGTTGGTGATGTTCACCAGCACCTCGAATTCCTCGTTACACACCGGTGGGTTGGGGTTCAGCGACGGCGACGATCCAGTCAGGTCGGCGCGTACGGTCGGCGTGCTGGTCGGGATGGGCGTCGGTGTGGCCGGCGGGTTGATGCGCGGCAGCGAGCCGGTAACCCCGCTAAGTGTCACGATGCTGGGGGCGATCCAGCCGCGCGTGCCGTCCTCAAGCTGGATGTAGTACCAGCCGCTGCCGGCGCTGCTGATACCGATCACCTGGGCGGATTGCCCGGCGCGTAGTGAGTCAATGCGCGGATAGTTCACGCTGTCGCCAGAACGCACATTGGAGTCGACGTTGGCCGTCACTGTTGGCTCGTTGCTGGGCGTGGTGGGGGATGGGGCCAGCGTGGGCCGCGTTGGTGGCGAGACCTGCGTCGGGACGACAGGCGGCTGCACGGTATCCCCCAGGTCGATATCGCTGATGAATTCCGGCAGCTCGTTCATCACCCGCAGCGGGCTGACGACGATACTCTCCGCCTGCGCACCGGTCACGTTGACGGTCAGGCGCAGTTCGTACAGGCCATCGGGTGTGTTGCGCGTGTTCCAGGTACCCAGCAATCCATCCGATACCTGCTGCGATGAAGGCAGCGTCACCGGGAACCAGGGCATCTGGACGTTGTTATTGTTGTTGTTGTTGTCACCGTCCAGCGCCAGCGGACGGAACTCCAGGAAATAGTTGGACATATTCGGCAGGTTGGCCGAACCGTAGATTTCGAACTCGCCGCGCAGCAGGAAAACCGGTGGCGGCCAACTGATGTTGGCGTCCGGGTTGGTTATGGTGTTCGGGTCCGGCTGGATGACCTGCGCCTGCGCCGGGATCAGCACCAGCAGTAGAACAACAAAAATCAGCAGATTTCTGCGTCGCATAAATATTCCTCCTCTTGATGTTAAATCGGTAAATATTCCGGGACTCTGTAAGGCAAAACACACCTACTACGATTCTATCATACCGCAGGTTGGGGTGAATAAGCTTACGTTCTGGCTGACGGCTGGCCTACGTTCAGGCCGTGAACAGGGGACTAATCGTGCTCGACCATGCGCAGCGTGGCCCACAGCGCGCCCAGACCGAAGATCAACGGCAGCAGCAGCGGCAGCACGATCTCCAGCACGAACTGCACCGCCAGCGCATGCGACAGCAGCCGGGGCAGGTTAAGCAGCAGGAAGTAGAAGAAAACCAGCACGCCCGTCCCCAGGAAGGCCGTGCTGCGATTATGGGTGGCGGCGCTCATCATGGCGGCGATGCCGGACACCATGAACATTTCCAGCGGCAGGCGCAGCAGCGAAGTCAGCAGCGCCGAGATCGATAGAATCTGTGCCACCCAGGGATACTCGGTGGGTGGCCACTGCGGCAGATAAATAGCGGCCACCACCGGCAGTGTCAGCGCCACCGTAAGACCCAGCACCTGTTCCAGGTCGTCGGCGCGCCGCCAGATAGCCGCCGTCATTTTGCTGAGAATGATCTCCAGCGCGCTGAAAGGCGCTACGCGCAGCAGAGTCAGCGTGTCGTTCTCATATTCGGCCACCATCGCCGAGGTCACATCGTTGATGATGTTAGCCAGAATACGCACATAGAGATACAGCGCATACGGCAGCAGCACGCCCGCCGCCACAATGGCCGTGAGGATCAGCAGGAACAGGAACGAATACGGAATGGTGAGCAGCATCAGTGCGATCTGAAACACCACCCATTTGATGAGCGGCTCCACCTGCGGCGGAAAGACGCGCCAGTGCGCGCCCAACTGACGCCGGATGATGGGGTTGGTCCGGCGCGCCCATATAGGCAGCGTCCGGTCGATGTCGGGGACGTCCTGCAAAATGTGCAGGGCCGCTTTGCGCTGTGACTGCGTGAAGCTCACCACTTGTTTCCTTAGCCTGCGACGTGTTTCGTATTATAGCCCGGCCCCCGGCTTCAGTTCAACGCTCGTTCCGGCACATAAAAACAGGGCATAGCTCATCGGGAGCCATGCCCTGTGGATTTCTTGCGCCAGTGTCGGTTATCCGTTCAAGCGCTCAAAGACCAGCGCGCCGTCCGCAGTCTCGATCGTCAGCGTATCGCCGTCGATGGCGTAAGTCGTGGCGCTTTCCAGCGCCGCCAGATAGGCCGCTTCCTGCTCCATGATGCCTTCGCCGGGGCAGGCCATCTGCGTACTGACCAGCATACCAAAGGCGATATTGCCATCGTTGCTGGTGTAAGGGCCGCCGTACTGGTTGCAGCCCGCCGAACCGGAAGCACGGGCGTCGTCGCCATAGGCCAGCGTGATCTCGCTGCCGTCCACCGGCATCGCGCCGTTCATCTCGACCAGCAGCCACTGCGAACCGGCCAACTGCGCCTCGCGCTCAAAAACGAGCAGCACGCCGTCCTCGGTTTCAATCGTCAGCGTGTCACCGTCGATCTGGTAGCGCGTGGCCGCGTCCAGCGCGGCGAAGTAAGCCGCTTCCTGCTCCATCAGGTCGTCGGCCATGCAGGCCATCAGCGTACTGGCCAGCATACCGAAGTCGATGCTGTCGCCGTCGGCGCTGTACGACCCGCCGAAGCTGTTGCAGCCGCCAGAACCGGAAACACGAGCGTCATCGCCAAAGGCCAGCGTTAACTCGCTGCCCTCGACCACCGGAGCATCATCCAGCGACACCAGCAGCCACTGCGAACCGGCCAACTGCGCTTCGCGCTCGAAGACCAGCGCGCCGTCCGCAGTCTCGATCGTCAGCGTGTCGCCGTCGATGGCGTAAGTCGTGGCGCTTTCCAGCGCCGCCAGATAGGCCGCTTCCTGCTCCATGATGCCCTCGCCGGGGCAGGCCATGCGCGTGCTCATCAGCATGCCAAAGGCGATGCTGCCGTCGTTACTGGTATAGGGACCGCCATACTGGTTGCAGCCCGCCGAACCGGAAACACGGGCGTCGTCGCCGAAGGCCAGCGTGATCTCGCTGTCGTCCACCGGCATCGCGCCGTTCATCTCGACCAGCAGCCACTGCGAGCCGGTCAGGTCGTCCGGGGTGCCGTCCGTTGGGTTGGTCTGTGCCAGCGCCGCCGGAGCCAGCGCCAGCGTCATCAGGCTGAAAATGGTCAGGGTAACTTTCCAGAATTGCATCGTATTTGCCTCGCATCCTCAAATCGTTGTACGCTGGGTAAGACGTCTACTGTTGCCGGTTGGTTCCCACCGGAACAGGGAGTCATCTATAAAATACGGTGAAATGTGGCGGATGTGCCGACTCTCTCATTACCGCCTCATAGATACCTCAAGCCCTGTTTACACCTTTTTCTTACGCTGATTAAGAGTGCATATCATCAGGAAAGCGCACGGGGAAATGAAAACCATTGGACTGATCGGCGGTATGAGCTGGGAATCGTCGCTGGAATACTACCGGCTCATCAACCAGATGGTCAAAGCGCGGCTGGGCGGCCACCACTCCGCCGAATGTCTGCTGTACTCGGTGGATTTCGCCGAGATCGAAGACATGCAGCAGCGCGGCGCCTGGGACGCGGCAGGGGCCAGGCTGGCCGGTGTCGCCCGCCAGTTGGAGCGCGGCGGCGCGGACTGCATCGTGTTGTGTACCAACACCATGCACAAACTGGCCGATACCATCCAGGCGGCGGTCGATCTGCCGCTGCTGCACATCGCCGACGCCACCGCGCAGGCCATACATAGCGCCGGGCTGGAAACAGTCGGCCTGCTGGGGACGATCTACACCATGGAAGGCGATTTCTACAGCGGGCGTCTGGTCGAAACTCACGGCCTGCGCGTGCTGCTCCCCGACAGCGACGCCCGGCAGATGGTCAACCGGGTTATCTTCGATGAGCTGGTCAGCGGTGTGCTCAACCCGCAGTCGCGGGCGGCCTATGTCGAGGTCATCGAATCTTTGCAGGCTCAGGGCGCGCAGGGCGTCATACTGGGCTGCACCGAGATCGGCCTGCTGGTCAAACAGGCGGACAGTCCCCTGCCCGTGTTCGACACCACCGCGCTGCACGCGGCGGCAGCCGTCGACTTCGCCCTGGGCTGACACCGGGCGCTGCCGCATTCGTGCTACAATTTAATCAGAAGCGTCAGGTCGTTTAGTTGATAGGTTATCGACGTGAAAACAGCACAGGTCACAATCGTTCGTCTGATCACAACCTGGCTGGTCGTAGCCCTGCTGCTGACAATGGTCGGGCAGGTCTTCGCCCAGGATAGCAACCAGGATGGTGCTGTCTACATCGCAGAAGTCACCGGCATCATCAGCCCGCCTGTAGTCACTTACGTGGGGCGCGTCATCGACGAAGCCGCGCGCAAAAACGCCAGTCTGGTGATTATCCAGATGGATACACCCGGCGGCCTGGATACCTCCATGCGCGAGATCATCCAGGACATGCTCGAATCGCCGGTGCCGATAGCCGTTTACGTCGCGCCGGATGGCGCGCGGGCGGCGTCCGCCGGGTTGTTTCTGCTGATGGCCGGGCACATCGCGGCGATGGCCCCGGCTACCAACACCGGCTCGGCCAGCCCGGTAGCGATGGGCGGCGAGGAGATCGACTCGACGATGGCGGCTAAGGTCACCAACGACGCCGCCGCGCTCATTCGCTCGCTGGCCAACCGCTACGATCGCAACGCCACCTGGGCCGAGCAGGCCGTGCGCGAGAGCGTCTCCATCACCGATGCAGAGGCCCTCGAACTCAACGTCATCGACCTGGTGGCCCTCGACATCGACCATCTGCTGGAGCAGGTCGAAGGCCAGACGGTGCTCACCGCCGCCGGCGAAGTCACGCTGAGTGTGCTCGACGCCCCGCGCCAGGAAAAGTCGATGAACTTCGCCGAGCGTTTTCTGCACATTCTGCTGGACCCCAACCTGGCCTTTATTCTGCTGACGGTGGGCAGTATCGGCATTATCGCCGAGCTGTATAACCCCGGCGCCATGCTTCCCGGCACGGCGGGCGTCATCTCGCTGCTGCTGGCTTTCTTCGCGCTGGGCACGCTGCCGACCAACTGGGCCGGTGTGGCGCTGATCGTGGTGGCCGTCATCTTATTTATCATTGAGCTGAACACCGACACCACCGGCATCCTGGCCACCGGCGGTATCATCGCCTTTGTGCTGGGCGCGATGATCCTGTTCCGCCCCTTCGATGCCGGCTCACCGGCCCTGCCGGACATCCGCGTTGACCCGCTGCTGATCGCCGCGATGGCGGCGGCGGTGGCCGGCTTTATGCTGTTCGTCGTCAGCAAGCTGATCGGTGCGCGCCACGCGCCCATGCTCACCGGCTACGAGCATTTCAACGGGCAGATCGCCCAGGTGCGCCACGATCTGGTGCCAGAGGGCCGCGTCTGGTTCCAGGGACAGTCGTGGTATGCGCGTTCCATCACCGGGCAGAACGTCACCGCCGGCGGCGAGGTGCGCATCGTGGGCCTGGACGAGCTGACTCTGCTGGTGGAGCCAGTCAAAACCGATGAAATCGAGTCGTTCTATGAAGCCGAATAATGCGGTGGATTATTGCGACTGTTTGAACAGACTATTTAGCGAGAGGAAGAGCTGATGAATATTGAGACAGTCATTGTCTTAATCGTATTTCTGGTGCTGCTGGTGGGCATCGCCTGGATGTCGGTGCGCATCGTGCGCGAGTACGAGCGCCTGATCGTCTTCCGGCTGGGACGGGCGCTGGGTGCGCGCGGGCCCGGCCTGGTCGTCCTGATCCCGTTTATTGATACGGGCGTGCGGGTGGACCTGCGCGAAATGTTCTTCGACGTGGAGCCGCAGACCTGTATCACCAAAGACAACGCGCCGCTGTCGATTGACTTTCTGGTTTACATGAAGGTCGTCGACTCCATTCACAGCGTGCTGGAAGTCGAAGACTTCCGGGGCGCGTCAAGGGGTATCGCCATCACCACGCTGCGCGCGCTGGTGGGCGATATGAACCTGGACGATGTGCTCTCCAAGCGCGACCAGCTCAACGAGTGGCTGCAGGAGAAACTGGACCTGGTGACCAACCGCTGGGGCATCAAAGTGACCGCCGTCGAAATCCGCGAGATCATCCCGCCGCGCGAGATTCAGGACGCTATGAGCCGCCAGATGTCGGCGGAACGCTTCCGCCGCGCCGCCGTCACCGAGGCTAACGGTAAGCGTGAGGCTCTCGTCGTCGAGGCCGAGGGCACCAAGCAGGCGCGTATTCTCAACGCCGAGGGTACCCGCGAGGCCGAAATCCTGGAAGCCGAAGGCCGTCGCCAGGCCGAAATCCTCGAAGCCGAGGGTTACGCCCAGCGCCTGGGCAAAATCTTCGAGATCGCCCAGGGCATCGACGGCAAGACGATCAGCCTGGAATACCTGGACACGCTCAAAGACCTGGGGAACAAAGAGTCGACCAAGTTCATCTTCCCCACCGAATTCATGACGATGCTGGCTCCGCTGCGCGACCAGATGCTGGGCGGAAGCGACAGCAACGGCAAAGCCAGCAAGTAAGGGTTACGCGTTCCAGGGCTTTTGCAAAGTCCCAGATTTGGCGAGCGTCCCACCCGGCGCTCGCCTTTACTTTTCGGCTCAAAGCGCCGAAAAAGGCAAAGTTTTGTTCACTTTTTATGTGTTTTAACAAATTAATGCGGATAAACCGGTCTGATGGTCGGCCTTCGCCAGTGGTGCATAATCATAGCTGCTTGCAGCCGACTACAGGTGGCCGGACCACTAAAGGAGCCATGTACCTAATGGCGAGCCAAAAGGGCGGTCTTTCGTGTCCCTTCAGTGGACACACTTCCTGTAGCCCGGTGTTTTAACACCGGGCGGGGCCGGTCTGCCCCTATACTTCGCACCAATTTATTAATCTGCATCAAAAGTGGCACGAGTTTACTCGCGGGTATCCGGGGCCGCGCCCCAATCACGACTCTGCAATCGCCCTGATGCGGTTACATACGTGAATCAAAAACAGGCGAGGCCAACCGGCCCCGCCTGTTTTTTTATCGTCTGTGATACCTAATGCTGCTGGTTCTGCCCCACCGACTCGACATCGATGACATTGTCGGGGCCGCCGCGCGCGATGGCCAGCTTGACCTCGCCGATGGCACGGGTGACCTCGATGTGACGCGGGCAGGCCGGCGTACAGTTGAAGATGGTGCGGCAGCGCCACACACCGTTGACCTCGCTCAGGATGTTGAGGCGTTCTTTGGCAGCCTGGTCGCGGCTGTCGAAGATGAAGCGGTGCGCCTGCACAATGGCCGCCGGGCCGACATACTGGCCGTTGGCCCAGAAGCTGGGGCAGGACGTGGTGCAGGCCGCGCACAGAATGCAGTTGGTGGAGTCGTCGTAGCGGCGGCGATCCTCCGGCGACTGCAGGCGCTCGCGGCCATCCGCCGGGACCGGGTCGTTGTTGACGAAGAACGGCATGACGGCGCGGTAGTGGGCGAAGAACGGCTCCATGTCCACGATGAGGTCTTTGATAACCGGCAGGCCCAGGATCGGCTCCACCTGGATAGTGCCACCGGCTTTGACCACATCGCGCACCAGCAGCTTACAGGCCAGCGCGTTACGCCCGTTGATGCGCATCGCGTCCGAGCCGCAGATACCGCTGGAACACGAGCGCCGGAACGACAGCGTACCGTCCTGCTCCCACTTGACGCGGTGCAGCATTTCCAGCACGCGGTCGGTCTCCATCACGTCCTTAAGGGTGAATTCCTGCCAGTACGGCTTGTCCTTGCCGGGAACATCCGGGTTAAGCCGACGGATTTTGAAAGTGATTTCCATTGATTACTCTCTCCACACATACCCTGTATCTAACGCGGATGGTCGGCGTCTAGTAGACGCGCTCCTTCGGCTTGAAACGCTCGTCCTTCTCGGCCAGGCTCATGTTGACCTTCTTGTCCATGTTCAGCCGGAATTTCGGCTGGCTTTCGGCCAGCGGCGCGTCCTCGCGGTAGACCAGCGTATGGACCATATAGTTTTCATCGTCGCGCTTCTGGTAGTCGTCGCGGCTGTGTGCGCCCCGGCTCTCTTTGCGTTGCAGCGCGCTGATGGCGGTCGTTTCGGCCAGGTCCAGCATCGCGCCCAGTTCC
>CAZXCK010000096.1:0-5491 GCA_964639225.1 uncultured Anaerolineaceae bacterium
TACGAAGGGTGGGGGCCAGAGCGGAGTAGAGTGGCGGACCGGTCTCGCCCGGCGTTAAAACACCGGGCTATATCAAGCGTGTCCATTGAAAGGACACAAAAGGTCGCCCTTTTTGCCTGCTATGAGGGACAGGGGGCGCTGGACGGCAGGGCGGCGGGCGCGCTGTAGCACGCCCTTACGAAGGTTGGGCGGGGCGCGGTGTGGTGCGCGGGGGAAGCCGGGCGCGGTGTGGTGCGACCTTACGAAGGGTGGGGGTCGGGTGCGCTGATGCACGCGGTGGATGCCGGGCGCGCCCGGCGTTAAAACACAAGCTGCTCGCAGCAGGCTACAGGAAGCGTGTCTGCTAAAGAGACACAAAAGATCATCTTTTTGCCTGCCATGAGGGACAGGGGCGCTGGACAGCAGAGGCGGCGGGCGCGCTGTAGCACGCCCTTACGAAGCAAAAGCCGTGATGGTTCATCGGGGACTCATCGAAAGGCTGGTTTGAAATGTTATAATCAACGTGAATCGACGGTAGGATGTGTTGTTACCCGCTGTTATGAACGAAAAATCAACGCAAGTCACGACGCCGGTTCGACCGGCTGACGAGCTGGTTATCGCCGATCTGGAGACGCTCCGGGTGCTGGCCGATCCGCTGCGCCTGAGTATTATCCAGTACCTGCGCAAGCCAGGCACGGTCAAGCAGATATCGGCCAAACTCAACAAGCCGCCCACCAAGCTCTATTATCACTTCAACCTGCTGGAGAAGCACAATCTCATCCAGATGGCCAGCACGCGCATGGTGTCTGGTGTGGCCGAGAAGCAGTATCAGGTCGCGGCACGGGTGTTCAAGTTAGCGCCCGGCCTGTTGTCGCCGGGCAGCGGCGAGTTTGAGGAACGCTTTGAGGTGATTCTATCCGGCATGTTCGCTGATGCCCGCAACGACCTGCACGAGAGTATGCTGGCGGGAGTGGTCGATACGTCAGACGAATCGCCGCGCCACCGTAAGCTGTTCATCTATCAGGGGCGGCTGCGTCTGACGCCAGATCGCGCCGCCGAACTCTACCAGCGGCTCAGTGACCTGTACCGTGAGTTCGACGACGGCGACGACGACAACCGCGACCCGCAGCCGGGCGAAATCACTTATAAGACGCTGGTGCTGCTGCATCCCAGCGTGCGCGGGGATCTGAAGGCGGATGGTGACGGAGAGACCTGAAGAGACGAGGCGCGGGCTGTTCAGTGAATCAAACAGACCCCGTGAGGGGGTCTGTTCGTCAGTATGGGTTATGGTTGCTGCCGGTCAGCCGCCGGGCGGGACCGCCGGGATCTGTGTGGATGGCAGCGACACGGGGGGCAGGGTGGGCGCGGCGTCGATCTCTGGCGGAGTCTGCTCCTCAAATTCGGTGTCGTCGTCCAGATCAACATCCAGATCGGCCCCGGACAGGCTGCCAGCGTCAGATTCTGGCGCCGCTTCATCTTCCTCTTCGAAGTCAGCCGCACAGCGGAAGCCCAGCCACAGATAGGCGTCGCCCGGTGGTTCGTGCTGGCGATGGACCGTGCGTGAGAAAAACGGCAGTGCATCCCACGAGCCGCCGCGAATGACCCGGTCGGTACCGGCTACCGGACCGGTCGGGTTCAGGCCGGATGCGTCCGGCTGGGCGTAGTAGTTGGGCTGGTACCAGTCGAAGACCCACTCGGCGACGTTACCGGCCATATCGAGTATGCCGTAAGGGCTGGCTCCAGCGGCGAAGCTGCCCACCGCTACCGGTCCGACGTTGCCATCACGCGGGCGGCTGGTGCGTGCCAGCGTCAGATCGCGCTCGTTGCCCCAGGGGTAAACGAAGCCCTGGTCGCCACGCGCGGCGCGCTCCCATTCGGCCTCGGTGGGCAGACGCCGCCCGATGGCCTCGCAGTAGGCGCGCGCGCCGTACCATGTCACGCCGATCACCGGCAGATTGGCGGCGATGGGCGGGATGTCGTAGTTCTGGCTGTCGAAGATAATCGGGCTGCCTTCATCCTGGTTGCGGGTGAGTACACAGCGATTGTTGAAGCAGCCGTTATTGTGGCTGTTGGGACCCGTCGAGTTGAGGAAGGCTACGTACTGCTGATTTGTCACCTCGGTGACTTCCATAAAGTAGGTGTCCAGCGTCACCGAATGGGCCGGTGTGGAGTCCTCACCGTAGCTGGCCTGGCACAGACCCTCGTCGATCTCCACACATTCGCGGACGGCGATGCTGACTTCCTGGGGGGTGGTGCCCATGAGGAACGTCCCGCCCGGAATCTGGATGACTTCAGAGCGGATGGCTTCCAGTTCCGGCGGCACGGACGACTCCGCTGCGGATGCCTGGGCGCCGGTCAGTGTGTCCTGGGGGTCGTCCGGCGCGTCTGGCGCGTCTTGCTCGTCCACATCTGGCTCGTCTACGTCTGGCAGAAGATCAGCAGGATCATCCTGCTCGGCGGCTGGTGGTTCATCGAGTTCTTCGTCATCGGTGGGCGGCAACGCTGGCTCCTGCGTCGGGGTGGGTGTTGGTGGTGCGATTTCCATCTCGACGGTGGGCGTCGGCGGCTGGGCCGCCTGTGTGGCCGCGATAGCCGCTTCGACTGTGGCCTGAATATCGGCGGTCGGTTCTTCGATGACCTGCGATTCTTCGGTTGGCTGAGCAGCAGCTACCGTCGGTTCCGGGTCGCTGTCGCTCAGGTTGACAATGCCTGCCGTGAGCAGCGTCAGCAAGATGATCGCCGAACAGCCGAACCCCATCGTGATGCCGATGATGATCCACTGCCAGGCGGCGCTGCCAGATCGACGGCCCCCAACTTGGCCATAACCTTGTCGTCCCATAAATGCCACTCTCCTCAGAACACCGGCGGCAGCCGGTATGACTGGCTCACTGTTAAGCTGTGGCGCGCACTGGCCACAGGAATGTACCATTATTAAACACAAACGGCCTGAAGTTCAAGAGACATGAAGACCAGCGCAGGGTATTCGCATGGAAAAGCACTGCCATAAAACAGAAAGACCCCGCTGAGGGGGTCTTCTGTGTGGATGATAGCAGGATGACTACGGGTTGACGTCTTCTACTGATTCGAGAATATTGGTGAACAAGTTGCTGATTGTCGGTCCCATTGCGGCCAGCAGAGCGATAACCACAACACCGACCAGGATAATTATCAGCGCATATTCCACCAGCCCCTGGCCGCTCTCCTCATCAACAGAGAAGAGGGTGGTGCTCCAGGCAGAGCACCACAGGCGCAGCCTGATAAGGAACGCCAGGATGAACATGATGAACCCCCAATGAATTAAGTGAGCGATAATGATGTGTCAAGGCGAACACAGCCTCCTGTGAGCAGTTTGCGCTATGAATCATAATACAACACTGCCCATTTATCATACATAAAGTCTATCATAGATTTGATGTAGAGAACAACTAAAATTCAATGGAAGTTAGGCGATTTTGTTCGGAAATCCTGAGAACAAGCGTGAAGTAAGCCCCGGTGCGCGCCTGAGACAGCGCCATGCACAATTGACGGATGCCGCCGGAATCGCTATCATTTTCCCGAACGCCCCCGTAGCTCAGAGGATAGAGCAGCGGTTTCCTAAACCGCGTGTCGCAGGTTCGAGTCCTGCCGGGGGCAATTCCCGTGCCGTTAAGCGAATCGTGAAAAAATGAACAACATGGCCGCCAGCGCGTTCAAGTTGCGGTAGAATAGGGCGCGTATGTATTGGTTGGCAAGGATGATGCCGGATTGAACGTGCCCGTGATTCTGGCGCATGGCGCCCTGGGCTGGTGGGATGAGATCATCTTCGCCGGGGTGGTGGTTATCTTCCTGGTGATGATGGGCATTAGCTGGGTTCGCAGCCGGTCTCAGCCGCCCGAATTCGACGCGACTCGCTCTGATGAGTCGCCAGTGGACCCCGCCCGGCCATCCACGAATGATGAACAATCCGACCGCTTCCGTTTAGATTAGATCGGCGTATGAACAAGAAACAACGCGGCTGGCTGCTGGCTCTGCTGCTGGTGATGGTGTTCACCGGGGCGGGGCAGCCGGTTCACGCGCATGGCTACATCGTGCGGGCCATCCCGGAAGATCGCGCGGTGCTGGAGCGCCCGCCCACGCGGCTGCAATACTGGTTCAGCGAAGGGCTGGAGCCACAGTTCAGCACGCTGCGCGTCCGCAACCAGGAAGGGCAGGTGATCGCCGAGGGTGGTGTCGCTGAGGACAACAACGCCCTGATGACCGTCCGGCTGCCGGCTGACGTGCCGGATGGGGCTTATGTGGTGGAACTGCGCCCGGCGTTCGCCAGCGACGGCCATGTGGTCGCTGAGAGCCGCGTGTTTTTCGTCGGCGCGGAAGTGGGCGGCGTGGCCGGGGCGGCGGCGACCAGCAGCGCGATTCCCCTGGAAGTCGTCTGGAGAGCTATTGTTATCCCGTCGAGCGTGCTGCTGTTCGGGATTTTTACGTTGTACGGGCTGGTACTGGTCCCGGCCTGGGGCAGTTCGCAGCACCGCGCTGGACTGCTGCCGCCGCGTGTGATGCGCCGCCTGAATATCATCGTCGGGCTGGCGCTGCTGGCGGCTTTCGCCGGTAACATTCTGGCGCTCATCCAGCAGACGATGGCCTTTTTCAACATCGACTTTGTGCGCGCCCTACAGCCGAGTTTCTGGTCGCTGGTGCGCATCGGTTCGCGCTTCGGCGACATCTGGAACTTCCGCATGCTGTTCCTGGGGATCGTCGGGGCGATGTTCCTGGCCAGCCTGTATTTTCGGCGTTCGCAGCCGGAGACGGTACGCGCCTTCTGGGTGGCCAGCGCCTGGATGATGGCGCTGGTGCTGGGCACGTTCAGCGTTCTGAGCCACGCGGCGGGGTCTTTGCTGTGGCCGTGGGTGGGCATCACCGTCGACTGGCTGCATGTGCTGAGTGTGGGCTTCTGGGCGGGTGGTCTGGCGGCGCTGGTTCTGGTGATTCCGGCGGCGCTGGCTCCGTATGGGGGCGAACAGCGGCGGCTGGCGCTGCTGGCGGCGCTGCGACGCTTCTCGCGGGTGGCGGCGGTGGCGGTGCTGGTGGTTATCACCACTGGCATCTACAGCGCCAGCAACTGGATTTACACGACAGCCGAGGTTACATCGAATTTTGGGCTGTCGCTGGTTTTTAAGGTGGCGCTGGTGGCGCTGCTGGTGGGCGTGGGCGCGCTGCATCACATGGCGCTGCGCCCGGAGCGTTACGCCCGCTTTCAGGCGCTGACTCGCCGCGCGGGTGATTTATCGGCGTCGCTGCGTTTAGAGGCGCTGCTGGCGCTGGCCGTGCTGCTGGCCGCCGGTCTGCTGAGCGCGACGCCGGTGCCCACGCCGGAGTTTCTGCGCGGCGGCGTGGATGCGCCGTCGGCTGGGGCGCGCGCGGCTGTTGTGGATGTTTCGCTGGCGATCTCGCCCGGCGGACCGGGCATCAACACGTTTGATCTGGTGGTGGAGCAGGACGGCCAGCGAGTCTCTGGCGTCGATGCCCGGCTGATGAC
>CAZXCK010000096.1:5591-17352 GCA_964639225.1 uncultured Anaerolineaceae bacterium
TGGCGCTGACCGGCGCGCTGCTGCTGGTGGTGTATCCGTTCGCGCGGCGGCTTGCGGGCAAGCTCAACCTGGATGGCGCCAGCGTGACGGTCGCCATCGGTGCGACGGCAGTCACGACTGCCGGTCTGGTGATTGGGTTTATCGTCGTGCAGGAGACGCGCACGCGCTACGCTGATACGCTTAACCCGCCGCCGGCAGTGGTCAACGACGTGCTGCCCACGCAGGAATCGCTGGAGCGCGGGCGCGAGCTGTATCTGGCGCACTGCATCGACTGGCAATCGGTCCCGCGTGATTTCCGCGCGCTGCGTGACCGCCTGCCGCGCACGCGCGATGACGATCTGTTCCAGGCGACGGTGAGCGGCTGGCGCGGTCTGCCCGCGTGTGATGGCGATCTGAGCGATGGCCAGCGCTGGGACATTGTGAACTACTTCCGCACGTTGAGTACGGCGGATTCATCCTGATATGACCAACCGTGTCGCCATTTGCGCGACCGGGAAAGGACAACGGCAAAACCATGATTTACCCCGTCACCCTGATCTACGCCCAGCCGGACAGCAAACTGGCTGCGCGCATCCGCGCCGACCTGGAAACGGCGGGCGCATCTGTGCATACGAGCGTCCAGCCTGGCCGTGAGGCGCTGCTGGTGGTGCTGCTGTCTCCAGCGGCGCGCGACGATGACTCCGTGCAGCAGGCTATCATCGCCGCGCTGGACAACGGCCAGCATATTGTGCCACTACTGGCTGCGCCGGTGGAACTGCCGCGTCTCATCGACAACCTGGAACCGCTTGACTTTACTGAGCAATACGAACCGGCGCGCCTGCTGGAACGCCTGGAACGCCTATCGCGCAGCGACGCGCCACCGCCACTGGTGGCACTGACCCCGGCGCGGCGCGCCGCCAACCGGCGCAGCGCGTTGTTTTTTAGTTTTTTCGCGCTACTGTCGTTCATCGCGGCGCTGGTGCTGATCGCCGGGCTGGGGTATGGACCGCCGGAAGAGGAATTCGCCAGCGTGGAGACGCAGATATTCCTGACGCGCAATTACTTCATCGACAACGCGCTGCCGCGCACTACCGAGGAAGCGGCCAGCTTCTCGGCCACGCTGGAGCGGGCGCGGCCCTCGGTGCAGCCGTATCTGGCGCTGACGGCCACCGCCATCGCCGAAGGGGTGCAGGGGTCGCTGGTGCCGCGCACTACCGAGGAAGCGCTCAACTTTGAGGCAACGGCGCGTATGGTCTCGACGATTGTGCGTGAGGAACTGGTGGCGACGGTCACGGCGGCGGCAGCCGATGCCGCCGGTGAGTCCGGCAGCGAGCCGACCGCCACGCCAGAGCCGGACGAGTAGGAGAGGGGCCGCCGTTTGACATCGCAGACCACGCCGCGCGCCGCCGAGGATGTGCTGGTGATTGGGGCTGGTCCGGCGGGGATCGCCAGCGCCTATTATCTGAAGCAGGCTGGCATCTCGTATCGGGTGATCGATCGCGCTCAGGAGATCGCCAGCACCTGGAACAGCCTGTATCCGTCGCTGCGACTCAACACCAGCCGCTTTTTCTCGCATCTGCCGGGGCGGCGCTTTCCGCTGCATTATGGGCTGTTTCCCACTGGCAAGCAGTATCACCGCTATCTGGTGGACTATGTGCGCGACCACGGCTTTAACATCCATCTGGGGGTCGCCGTCCACAGTGTCGAGCCGGAAGGCGACGGCTGGCGTGTTGAGACCGACGAGGGTGTTTGCTGGTATCCGGCGGTGATCTCGGCGACCGGGCGCTTTGGCAGGGTGTTTCTGCCAGTTTTTGAGGGCCAGGAGACGTTCACCGGGCGTATTCTGCATGCGAAGGATTACCTGGGGCCGGAGCCGTTCGCCGGTCAGCGGGTGATGGTGGTGGGCAACGGTCCCAGCGGTGTGGACATCGCCACTGAGCTGAGTTTCCACGCGCGGACGCCGGTGCTGCTGTCGCAGCGCACGGGTGTCGTGCTGCGTCCGCGCTATCCCTGGGGGCTGCCCAAGCACCTGTGGATGATGATCGCCGAGAAGCTACCGGACTTCATCGCCAGGCCGCTGCTGCGCAAGATCAACAGCCTGCGCTACAAAAACCTGGACCGCATCGGCATCAAGGTGCCGCGCAGCGAAGCGGAGACATCGGCGGCAGGCGGGACGCGCGGCGGCGAACTGATCCGCGCGGTGAAGGCCGGGCGCGTGCGCTCGGTGGATGGTCCGGCGTGCTTCGCCGGTGACGAGGTGGTGCTCACCGATGGCTCGCGTTACGCGCTGGACGCGGTTATCCTGGCGACCGGTTATCATCCGGTGTGCTGGGATTACCTGAAGATCGATGCCGGGCGCGACCGTCATGGCTGGCCGGCTCGCCTGGATGACCTGGACGAAGGCGGCATGCGTCAGGTGGCGGGGTATCCGGGGCTGTATCTGGTGGGGGTGTTCTACCAGGGCAAAGGCGCGATGTACAACTTCAACACCGAAGCTGCCCAGGCCGTCCGCGAGATTCAGGAGCGGCTGGGGGAGATGGCAGGCGAAAAAGCGTAACAATACGGGAGTCTGTGGAGCTTGTGCGGTGGCTCCGCCCCCGCGCCCCCGCACGGGGTCGGGGACCCCGTGACCCCATGCGTTTCGGCGCAAGCGGTTTGCATGTTTGGGGATCAGTCCCAGGTGAATCTGTGGTGTGATGCGCTTTGACAAATAAACGCGGATGATGTGTTTTTGTGATATGCCTTCGCCAGCGGTTCAAAACCGCTGGCTACGAGGAGCCGGCCCATTAAAAGGGCCGTGTCCTTTGTGACTGGCAACAAGGGCGGTCTTTTTTAGCAGACACGAAAGTGTTAATCTGAATTCCGCCACTGGTCACGCTAAAGACGTATCATCGAAATCCGGGGACATACTAATGAGACCACGTGCGCTGCCTGCCCTGCGCGGTCTGGCCTCGGTCGCCACCGGGACCAATTGAACGGCCCGGTTGTCATCGTCAAGGATTACGACAGTTTTTCCATGCTGTGCCTCGTCGATCGGTTTTCTGAGGTGGTCCTGGGCTTCAGCCAGCGAATAACGTTCCATCAGCAGTCTCTCCCGTTGTTTGTTTCTATTCTACAACAGGTATTTATGCCTGTCCGTCGGCAGCGACGATCTCGCGCCGGATGACGTGGACGCCGGTCGCGCCGTCGGGGCGCACGTCGTTGTTCTCGGTGATCTGCATGTTGCCAGCGTCGTCGTAGCAGCGCACGCGGAACATGTGATCGCCGGCCTCGAAGGGCCAGTCATAGCGCCAGATGACCCATGTCGTTTCGGAGATGGGGTCGCGCAGTTCGGCTTCGGTCCACTCGCCGTCGTTGAGCTGCACTTCGACCCGCGAGATTCCTTTAGCGCCGGAATAAGCGATGCCGCCGATGGGGATGAACGTCTGGCCGTCGCGCTCAAAAGCGTGGTCGGTGGCGATGGTGTCGATCACCGAGACGGTGCGAACAAGCGCCTCTTCGGACCAGCCGCGCCGTACCCAGTAGCCTTCACCTTTATCCGCGACGAACTCGATGCCGGTGATCCACTTGGGCTGCTTCATGCCGTAGCGGTCGGGGATGTAGACGCGCAGGGGGAAGCCGTGATCCTGCGTCAGCGGCTGGCCGTCCCAGGCGTAGGTGAGCATCACGCGCTCGTCGCGGCGTGCCAGGCTGACCGACAGATACTCGTCGAAGCCATCGGCGGCGGTGATGTGCAGCCAGCGCGCGCTGGGACTCACGCCCCAATCTTCCATTAGTATGTGCAGGGGCACACCGGTCCAGCGTGTCGTGCCGATCAGATTGCCGGCGATGCGGTTGGAGATGCACGACAGCGTCACGAACTGATCGACCGGCTCGTAGTTGTCTACCAGGTCGTCGATTGTGATTTCCAGCGGTTCGGCCACCAGTCCGGTGACCGGCAGCACCCAGCTCTCGCCGTCGACACGGGGCGGGCGCACGTTGATATCGATGCGGTAATGATCTTCGAGTGGCGTGTATTCCGGGCGTGTGCCGGGCGCGGGCAGGACGGCGGCGGCAGCGTTGGGCAGGTCCGGTGTTGGCGCGGCGGCGACTTCTGGTGTGGCTTCGGGGCTGGTAGTGGACAGGCTGACCGTCTGCACGGGCGCGCGCCGGTCCAGCAGCGATCCCAGGCCAGCGCCGACGATGGTCAGGGTGGCGGTAGCGCCGCCCAGGCGAATCAGGAAACCGCGCCGGTCGATGCCATCGCCAGAGTCCAGCATCTCGACGCTGGCCGCTGGCGCGGATTCGCGGTCACCGGCCAACCGGACGTAAATCCAGGCGAGCGCGCCGCCTACTATAGTGAAGGCAATCACCAGCCAGGCAAAGCTGGCCGCGGACGAAGCCGACGCGGTGACGTTGGTCTCCAGGCTGATGAAGGCCATCAGCAGGCCCGCGCCAAAGCCGATTCCCGTGCCCGCGATGACGCGCTGGTCTGCATCGGTGCGGCGCAGCAGGGCGAAGGCGAGCGCGCCCAGCAGGGTGGTGACGACCAGCACCAGACCGAGGCCCATCAGTTCTTCGACCAGCTTGGCGGTGGTATCCACCTGGCCCAGGTTCAGCGCCAGGATGGCATCGACCATCGCATCGATGCCGCCGGTGATGATGTTGCCCGGCAGCGCGTCGCGCACCAGCGCGAACAGGTCGAAGGGCAGAAACGGCAGACCGGCGGCCCGGTCGGCGATGAACAGGGCGGCCAGCAGCGGCCCGCCTAACAACAGCCCGACCAGCGCGCCGGTCATCACGCGCGGTGTTTTTGACGCATTCATGAGCTTACTCCACAACTACCAGCCAGCCTAACAGTACATCCAGGTCGTCAGAGTCATCGCATCAAATCTCATCCTGTATGAAGTGGACAGACCATTTTCGCCCGGCGTTAAAACACCGGGCTACAGGGAGCGTGTCCACTGAAGGGACACAAAGAGCCGCCCCAGTTGCCTGCTATATCACAGTATTGATACGATAGCTTTAGACACATTCTCTGACCCCATGATACCCGAATCGAGGGGCAGTTGCCTTAGAATTGCCTTTGTGTTGGGCCAGAGTATGCCGAACAGATCAGCTTGACGGGTATACAGCGTCATGCACGGCGGCGCGGACGGCGGGCCAGGCGACGGTATCCGGTATGACGACTTCGTAGTGGCCGCAGTCGGGTATGGTTTGCAGATCGACGACGTCGCCGGCGGCACGCGCCGCCTCGACATAGGTCTGGACGTGTGGCAGCAGCTTTTCTTCGCCTTCGCCGACGATGTGCGTCTGCGGTGTGCCCAGCGGCAATAGTTCCTTTGGCGAAGCGTGCGCGTAGTGTTCGGGGACCTGCGCGCTGGTTCCGCCCAGGGTGGACGGCAGATCGTCATCGCAGGCGTTGAGCTGCTCGGCATGCAGCAGATCGACGATACCGGCCAGGCAGACGACATGCGTGATTGGCAGCGGGTCGGGCGTGTGGAGATCGCTGCTGGCGGGCAGTCTGTAACGGGCGGCGGCCCAGCAGGCCAGCGTGCCACCGGCGGAATGCCCGACCAGCACCACGCGCGACAGGTCCAGCGGGTGGCTGGTGGCGATCTGGCGAAGATAGTCCATCCCGTGCGCCACGTCGAGGAAGGTCTGCGGCCAGCCGCCACCGCTGCCGCTGGTGCGATATTCCATATTCCACACGGCGTAACCCTCGTCCGCCAGCGCCCGGCTCAACTGGCTGACCATCTCCGCGCCGTAGGCGGCACGCCAGCAGCCGCCATGTATCACCACGACGACCGGCAGCGGCTCATCTGCTGGGGTGGGTAGGTACAAACCACCGAACTGTTTGTCCGCAGTGCCGTAGGCGTGGGTGAAGTCCGGTTCGATGAAGGGCATCTTCACGTAGTCGTCCAGTGACAGCATGGCGACAGTCTCCTTATGTAGTCGGTCACGTGGCGCATTATAACCGCAGATGGCCGGTGTACCATCGAATCGCCTTTGGTTTTTCCGGCGTCCGGTTATACAATGTCAGATAAACGGGGTGGCGCGGGCCGCCCATGCGGACAGGGGCAGGAGTTTCGCTTGTTTATCGTCGATGCGCACCAGGATATCGCTTATAACGCGCTGTGCTATGGGCGCGACTATCGCACCAGCGCCCTGAAGAAGCGCACCCAGGAAGCCGGGAGCGACATCCCGGCGCGGGCTGGTATGGCGACTATCGGCCTGCCGGAAGCGCTGGCCGGGCGGGTGGCGGTGGTATTTGCGACGCTGTTCGTAGCGCCGCGCAGTCGAGGAGCCGCGCCCAGCCCCTGGGCCAATCTCGAATATGATGACGCCGCCGGGGCGCACCGGCTGGCCCGCCAGCAGTTGGATGTTTACCGCCGTCTGGTGGATGAGGACGACCGTCTGCGCCTGGTTCGCAGCGCCGCCGACCTGGACGCGGTGCTGGCGACCTGGCAGCCCGGCGTCGATGTGCGCCAGCGGCGGCAGGGGCTGCTGCTGCTGATGGAAGGCGCTGATCCGATTGTCGAGCCGCCGCAGTTTGAGGAATGGTACGAACTGGGCGTGCGGGCTGTTGGTCCGGCGTGGCAGCGCACGCGCTATGCGGGCGGGACACGCGCGCCGGGTCCGCTGACCGCGCTGGGGCGCGAGCTGCTGGATGTGATGGCCGGTTTCAACGCCATACTGGACGTGTCGCATCTGGCGGAGCGTTCGTATTATGACGCGGTCGAGCAGTATACGGGGACGATCATCGCCAGCCACAGCAACCCGCGCAGCTTCTGTGATACCGACCGCCACCTGTCCGACGATATGATTCGCCGGCTGGCCGACCGTGACGGTGTGATGGGGGTGGTGCTGGCCAATTACTTTCTGGATGGTGGCTGGCAGCGCAGCGACGGCAAACATGCGGTGACGCTCGACCGGGTGCTGGACATCATCGACCACATCTGTCAGGTCACCGGCAGCGCGGCGCATGTCGCTATTGGCAGCGATTTTGACGGCGGCTTCGGTGCCGAGACGATACCGGCGGAGATCGACACCGTCGCCGATCTGTGGCGTTTTCAGGAGAGGCTGCTGGGGCGCGGTTTCAGCGAGGCGGATACCGATGCCATCCTGAGCGGAAATATGCTGCGCCAGCTCCGTAAGAGCCTGCCGGCCACCTAGCGAGGCGATCCGTATGTCAAGAATAGCCCAGATCGGCATCGCCATCGGTGCGCTGGGGATGATGATTACGTTTATGGGGTTGTTCCCCGGTATGACCGGGCTGGACTCCACGCCTGGATTTGGCATCATCCAGATGCTGACGGTGCTGGCTGGTTTTACGCTGCTGATGCTGGGCGCGATCATCTATATCAAGTACGCCTATTACGCGACCCGAAGGGCGACGCTGGCCCAGCAGATCGGTGTGCGGCTGGCGCTCACCGGGCTGGTGCTGGCGGCGATGTCTGGCCTGGCCGATCTGCTGGGGTATGGTTCGCACGGACCGGGCTTCTCGGCTATTGTCATTTTTGGTCGCCTGCAGGCGGCTGGCTTTGTCGCCAGCTTCTTTATGTCGGCGATTGGCGTGCTGGTCTACGCACTGGCGGGCCAGCCCGACGAACGGATCAGCCCGCGCCCCGCGCTCAAAACGACGGCAGCCAGCACTCATCGCAGGGCCAGCAAGGCAAATGACGATTCTGTGCCGCCCGACGCACCTGAGACCGTCATCGTACCTCACCCCGACACCAGCCAGACCCTCTGACGTATCTCCAACCACCGGCGGCAAATTAGTGTTGAGTGAAGATCGTCTGCAGTTTTGAGCCTGATTTATCCGGCGTTTCACGATCCCTCATTTTTACCTTATTCATAAGCTGTATTACTGTGACTAAGCAAGCAGAAATTTTGTTGATTTAGAAGCTTGCGTCCTACACAGTTGTAACCACCAGATGGAGGAAACAGGTAACATGCGTAAAATCACTCTTTTAGCGGTCGTTGTACTGGCCCTGGCGGGACTCGTATTCCCGGTCGCCGCCCAGGATGGCAACATTGTCGATATCGCTGTTGCGAATGATGACTTCTCGTCGCTGGTTTCGGCGGTTCAGGCTGCTGACCCGGCTGTTATCGAAACGCTGGTGAGCGAAGGTCCGTTCACCGTTTTCGCGCCCACCAACCAGGCTTTTGCTAACCTGGCCGAATTCCTGGGTATGAGCCTTGAGGACATTCTTGCCGACCAGGAACTGGTGACCACCGTGCTGCTGTACCATGTGGTGTCGGGCGCGGTTTTCTCTGGTGATGTGGTTGGCCTGGATGGCGAACTGGTTCCCACGCTGCTCGACGGCGCTTTTATCGGCGTGTCGGTGGAGGATGGCTCGGTCTTCCTGAACGATGTGGTCGAGGTCGTCCAGACGGACATCGCTGCTACCAACGGTGTGATCCATGTCATCAGCGATGTGCTGCTGCCGCAGGCGGTGCTGGATGCGCTGGCCGCTTCTGCTGACGAACCGGCGGAGCCGGAAGTCGAGACCGTCCCGGCGAATGTGAACATTCGCGTCGGCCACCTGTCCCCGGATACCCCGCCGGTTGACGTGTACGTGAACGGCGAAGCCGCCATCACCGACCTGGCTTTCCCGAACTTTACCGGCTGGATCACGCTGCCGGCTGGCACCTACAACCTGGCTGTCGCCCCGGCTGGCACCTCCATCGAAGACGCGGCTATTGGCCCGGCTGATTTTGACCTGCCTGGTGGCGAGTTCCTGACGATTTCGGCTGTGGGTTCGCTGGAAGCGGGCACGCTCGCCCCGGTGATCGCCAGCGAAGTGTTCGCCACGCTGGGTGAGGGTGAAGCCAGTGTGACCGTGTTCCATGCCATCGAAGGTGTTGACCCGGTTGACGTGATTACCAACGGCACCGCGCTGGTCGAGTTCCTGGCGTACCCCGGCACTTTTGTTACGGATGCTGGCGTCCCCAATGACGGCGCTTTCACCTTCACGGCTCCGGCTGATGTATATGACCTGCAGGTTGTCCCCAACGGCCAGACCGAGCCGGTGATCTTCGACCTGGCGGGCACCGAGCTGATGGCTGGCCACTACTACTTTGTGGCGGCTGTGGGCACGCCGGATGCTCCGCAGATCATCGTTGATGTGACCGCTCCGGAGCGCGCTGCTGAACTGCTGGCCGCCGCCGCCGAGCGCGTCCCGGTGATGGAAGAAGAAGAAGAGATGGCGGAAGCCCCGGCTGGCACCATCGTTGACCTGGCGGTGGCGACTGCTGACTTCAGCACGCTGGTGGCAGCGGTGCAGGCCGCTGACCCGGGCATCCTCGAAGCGCTGGCCGGTGACGGTCCGCTGACCGTGTTTGCTCCCACCAACCAGGCTTTCGCCAACCTGCTGGCGGAGCTGGGCCTGACTGCCGAGGAACTGCTGGCTGCTACGGACATCCTGAACCAGGTGCTGCTGTACCATGTGGTTTCCGGTGATGTGCGCGCTGCTGATGTCGTCGGCCTGGACGGCCAGAGTGTCGCCACCCTGCTGGACGGCGCCTTCATCGGTGTGTCGGTTGTCGATGGCGGCGTGGTGCTCAACGGTGCGGTCAACGTTGTCCAGACGGACATCGTGGCGAGCAACGGCGTGATCCACGTCATCGATCAGGTGCTGCTGCCCCAGTCGGTGATCGACGCCCTGGGCCAGTAGTTCACGAATCATCAATTGAATGTCGGTCTGGCCGAAGCTTAAGGTTGTGGCCAGACCGATATCATCGTAAACACGAGACCGGCGGATAAGCAGCCCGGTCTCGTGTTTGTTATCGGCCCTGCAACCCGCCTCAAATGGACTCGTGAAATGTCCTGGGGGGTTTGTGTCAGACCAGCACATGCGGTAAGATTCAGGTCAGAGACACTATCGAAACCATGCTGGGCCTGTTTATTAATTAAGCTTTAATCTGGAGGGCAAAAAATCAAGCGTTTCTGGATTCTTGTTTAACACAGGTCTTATTCAAGAAAATTACAATATAGCGTGGAGTCGGTTTTATCCCTATTGCTCACATGGCGGCGGCGCTGTGCCGTCGTCTCGCTCGAATATCACGGAGGAAAACGTGCGCAAAATAGCTTTGATTTTCGCAGTTGTACTTTTGGTGGCCCTTGCTGTCATGCCGGCGACGGCGCAGGAAGGTACGGTGCTGGATATTGCGGTTGGTGTTGACGATTTTTCGATCCTGGTGACAGCGGTACAGAATGCTGACCCGGCCATCGCCGAAGTACTGGGCGGCCCTGGTCCCATTACTGTGCTGGCTCCGACCAATCAGGCTTTCCGCAATCTGGCGGCATTCTTTGACTTTGAGCTGGCCGATCTGCTGGCGGATACTTCGCTGCTGACTCAGCTTTTGCAGTACCACGTCATTTCGGGTGCGTTCAACTCGGCGCAGGTCGCCGGACTGGACGGGCAGGTGGTCCCCACGCTGCTGACCAACACCGGCGTTGGCATCAGCCTTGATGGCGACACCATCGTGATTAACCGCGTGGCTCGCGTGGTCGATCCGTTTGACGTAGGTGCCAGCAACGGTATCGTTCATACCATCAACCAGGTGGTCTTCCCCGGCCTGCTGCGCGATCAACTGGCCGCGCTGGGCAGTGGCGCCCCTGAGGCCGAAGCTGCTGAAGGTGAAGCTGAGGCTGAGGCCGAAGAAGAGCCGGTAGACTACGGCACGTCCATCACCGGTATTGCTCAGAACAACGAAGACTTCAGCATCCTGTTCGCGGCCATCGAAGCGGCTGGCTTCGAGGAATTCCTGGCGACCGGCGGCCCCTTTACCGTGTTCGCGCCCACCAACGATGCTTTCGTGGCGCTGCTCGAAACCCTGGGCATGGAAGCTGAAGACCTGCTGGCCGACACCGAACTGCTGGCGACTGTCCTGCGCTACCACGTGGTTGATGGACTTGCCCCGGCTGAGGTCGTTGTGACCCTGGACGGCGCTGAAGTCAACACGATCCTGAACTCGGTCATGATCAGCGACGGCGAGCCGGTGGCTGTCGACATTGTTGATGGCGAAGTGGTTCTGAACGACGGTCAGGCGACGGTTGTCACCACCGATGTCGAAGCTGACAACGGCATCATTCACGTCATCGACGGCGTGCTGATTCCGCAGGAAGTGATTGATGCGCTGGTCGAGGCTGGCATCCTGGAACCTGCGGCTGAAGAGCCGGAGACCGAGGAAGCTGAAGAAGCCGAAACCACCGAAGAAGTGATGGAAGAAGAGGAAGCGCTGGACCTGGGTAACAGCATCGCCGGTGTGGCCGCTGCCAACGAGAACTTCAGCCTGCTGGTGGCCGCTCTGGAAGCGACCGATATGGTCGAGATGCTGGTGACTGGCGGCCCCTTCACCGTCTTCGCTCCGACTGATGAAGCGTTCACCGCGCTGCTGGACAGCCTGGGCGTGACTCCTGAGATCGCCCTGGGTATGCCGGAGCTGCTGGAGCCAGTGCTGCTTTACCATGTGGTGGGTGGCATCGTCCTGGCTGAGGATGTGATCGCCAGCGAGGAACTGCCCACGCTGCTGAACGCCGAACTCATCAGCGATGGTGACGTCATCACCGTCGAGGTGGTGGACGGCGCGGTGGTGCTCAACGACGGTCAGGCGACCGTTACCGATGTGGATATCGAGGCTTCTAACGGCGTCATCCATGTGATTGACGGCGTTCTGGTGCCTGCCGAAGTGCTGGCGACACTGGGTATGAGCTAAAGGCTATCTGCGTTAACACGCTTTCACAGGCCCCGGACGCAAGTCCGGGGCTTTTGTGTTCTGGTGTGCGGGAGTATCA
>CAZXCK010000097.1:0-4537 GCA_964639225.1 uncultured Anaerolineaceae bacterium
ACAATGGATGCAGCCGCCCGGCAGCCCCTGCGGATTGGGGGTAAGTGCCATATATCAGTCACTTTGCTGACTGCTAACCGACGTATGCCCACCGGCGCCAAACAGATCGGACGGAGCGGCTGAGTCGCTGCTCATGTCGCCCAGTGCCCGCCGCAGGTGACCCAGCTCTTCGTAGATTCCGCGCGCGATGTACAACGTGTCGGTGCGATGACAGATAAACGAGAATCCCAGCTTCAACCAATCGAGCGCGCGCTCCAGGCTACCGGCGTTATAATGTACCCCGGCGGCGATACCATGCTCGCTACAGCGGCCCACAATTTCGCGCAGGGCGGCAGTGAATCGATCGTCATCGTACTGCTCAGGGATGCCCAGCGAGATGGACAGATCATGCGGGCCGATGAGTACGGCGTCCACATCGCCGACCGCCAGCAAATCGGGCAGGTTGTCGATGCCATCGCGCGATTCGATCATGATGACCAGCACGCTATTCTCGTTGAACCGCTGCAGATAATCGGGCGTGTCTCCAGTTGGCAGGATGCCTTCTTCTGCCCAGCGGCGCAGCGCCTCGCCCTTGAGCGGACGCCGCTTGACCGCGCCCACCAATGCACGGACCTGGGCGACAGTCTCTACATAGGGTGCGATGATGCCATGCGCGCCAGCGTCCATGCCAGCGGCGGCCAGAGAAGCCGAAAGCTCCGGAATACGCAGCAGCGGCGCGATGCCGTGCGCGGCGTAGGCTTCCATAGCCCAGGCTGCCGTCTCACGATTGAGCGGCGTGTGCTCATTATCAAGAAAGATGAAATCCAGGCCCAGGTTACTGAAAAAACGCGGCCAGCGCGGCTGACCGTAACCCTCGACAGCCATGCCGTAAACCCGTTGACCGGCGTGCAGCGCCTGACGCAGTTCATAGCCTAACATCGCACAATTCCCCCCTACCGCCAGTAAAACAACGGCCCTCGCAGGTGAGGGCCGTCGGTGTGTTGAACAGTTGCGAATAAGCCTAAACCAGCATGCGCCGGGGATTTTCCAGCAGGGCACGCAGCGCCTGCAGGAAGTCCGCGCCTTCCGCGCCATCGCTGACGCGATGATCGACGCTGATGGTCATCGCCATGCGCTGGCCCACGCCCAGGGTGCCGTCTTCCAGCACCACTGGCACTTTCTGCGCCGAACTCACCGCCAGGATAGCGGCTTCCGGCGGGCTGATGATGGCGGCGAAGTGCGACACGCCATATGGCCCCAGGTTGCTGATGGTAAACGTGGCGCCTTTCAGGTCCTCTGGTTTGACGCGGCCATCGCGGGCGCGCTCGAACATGGCTTTGTTCTGCTGCGCCAGCATACTCAGCGGCGTCAGATCGGCGTCACGAGCGACGACGTTCAGCAGGCCGCCTTCCGGCAGCGCCACCGCGATGCCGATGTTGATGTTCTTATAGCGCACCAGCTTATCGCCGTAGTAGTGCGTGTTGAGGTTCGGGAATTTGCGCAGGGTGACGGCGACTGCCTTCACCATCATGTCGTTGACGCTCACCCGGATGCCCTCTTCTTCCAGGCTGGCGTTGATCTCTTTGCGCAGTTGCAGCAGCGGTGCGACATCCGCCTCGACCGTGACATAGAAGTGCGGAACCTGCTGCTTGCTCTGGATGGTCCCCTGGGCGATGCGCTGGCGCATGCGCGTCATGTCGATGATCTCGACATGGTCACCTTCGGGCAGCTTGCCATAAGTCGGCTGGCTGCTGATGCCGGCTGCCGCCTCGGCTTTGGCCGGTTCGGCCTGCTTCTTCGGCTTTTCCTTGCCCGGCTCGAATTCCAGCACGTCGGACTTGGTGATGCGCCCGCCAGGACCGGTGCCGCGCACCTGCTCCAGCTCGATGCCGCGCTCGGCGGCGATGTTGCGCGCTACCGGCGACGCTTTGATGCGCCCGTCCTCGGTGCGGGCGGCCTGGCCGCCTTCTTTCGCTTCGGCCTCGTCGGCTTCGTCGGCTTCGGCCTCAGCTTCCTGCTTGTCATCAGCAGGCTTGTCCTCTTTTTTCTCAGCGGACTTTTTGTCCTTCTTCTTTTCCTTGTCTGCTTCCGCTTCCGCTTCTTTGTCCTCGCCGGAATCGTCAGCGGGCGCTTCGTCGGCGCTGCCGATGGTACCAATCACGTCGCCCTCGGCCAGTTCGTCACCGACCGCCGCTTTCTGCTCGGTCAGCACGCCGTCAGCCGGCGCTTCGATCTCGACCGTCGCTTTGTCGGCCTCGATTTCGGCCACAATATCACCCGCGCTCACCGAATCCCCAACCTCTTTGAGCCAGTTGAGCAGGGTTCCCTCGGTTGTCAGTGTAATTGCCTCAGCCATGATTAGACGATCTCCTTCACGGCGTCTACCACTTTTTCCGCATTGGGCAGGGCCATCAGTTCGATCTCGCGGGCGTAAGGCAGCGGCACGTCCATCGCGCTGACGCGCTTAACCGGAGCGTCCATGTAATCGAACATTTTGTCCTGAATCTGGGCGGCGATTTCGCTGCCGAAACTGTAGAACGGCAGCGACTCCTCGACCACCACACAGCGGTTGGTCTTCTTGAAGCTCTCGAAGACGGTATCCATATCCAGCGGGCGCAGCCAGCGCATATCGACCACTTCTGCCTCGATGCCGTCTTTTTCTAGTTGGCGCGCCGCCTGCAAAGACCACTCGACACCGCGCGCGTAAGTGACAATCGTGACGTCGCTGCCCTCGCGTTTGACATCCGCCTTGCCGATGGGCAGAACGAAGTCGTCGTCTTCGGGGACGGGGCCGGGCTTGGGATACAGCGCGATGCTCTCGGTGAACAGCACCGGGTTTTCGTCGCGGATGGCCGCCTTGAGCATACCCTTCGCGTCGCCGGGCGTGGCCGGGCAGGCCACATACAGGCCGGGGAAGTGAGCGAAGATCGGCTCTGGCGTGTGCGAGTGGGTCGCGGTCGCCTGGTCGCCCCAGCCAGAAGCGGCGCGGATCACCAGCGGAACTTTGAACTGTCCGTTGAACATGTAGTGGACCTTGGCGGCATGGTTGACGATGGCATCCAGCGCCAGAAAGGCGAAGTTGATCGTCATGATCTCGGCCACCGGGCGCAGGCCGGCCATGGCCGCGCCCACCGCCGCCCCGGCGATGGCCATCTCGCTGATGGGAGTGTCCTTCACCCGGCGCGGACCAAACTCGTCCAGGAAGCCACGGGTAACGCGATGCGTACCCTGCCACTCTCCGACTTCCTCGCCCATTACAAACACGCGCTCGTCGCGGATCATCTCCTCGCGCAGGGCCAGGCGCAGCGCCTCGCGCATGGGTAGGTTCTTCTGTGCCATGATGTCTCCTGTTCGCTAGACGCCGGCTACTTCACGTAGACGTGTTTGATAAGGTCTTCATAGCCGGGGTCTTCGCTGTCCTCGGCAAATTCCACCGATTTGTCGACGACCCGATAAGCCTCTTCCTCCAGCTTTTCCAGCTCCGGCTCGATGTCTGGATACTGCTCCACCAGATGGCGCTTGAAAATCTGAATCGGGTCTTTGTTCTCCAGCCACTCGCGCAGTTCTTCTTCGCGTTTGCTGTACGACCGGTCAGAGACGCCGTGCCCCTTATAGCGGTACGTCATGGATTCGATGAGCACCGGGCCTTTTTCCCGCGCGTGGGCCACCGCTTCGCGGGTCGCTTCGTAAACTTCCAGCACGTTCTGCCCGTCGACGCGCTCCATATCGCGGATGCCGTAGGACTCGGCGCGTTTGTGCAGCAGCGGCTGGCCGCTGGCATCCTCGACTGGTGTGCCCATGCCATAGCCGTTGTTCTCGATGATCCATACCACCGGCAAATCCCACACCGCCGACATATTCAGCGACTCGTGGAAGTAGCCATTGTTGGTCGCGCCGTCGCCGACAAAACACAGCACGACACTGTCTTTGTTGTTGTAGCGCGATTCCATAGCGATGCCCACCGCCAGCGGCAGATGCCCGCCCACGATGGCGTAACCGCCCCAGAAGTTGTGTTCGCGGCTGGCGAGGTGCATCGAACCGCCCTTGCCACCGCTGACACCACTGCGTTTGCCCATCATCTCGGCCATGGCCAGTTTGGGGTCCACACCGCGCGCCAGGGCAATGCCGTGATCGCGGTAAGCGGTGATGACGTGATCATTCTTGCCGATCGCTGCCACCGCGCCGACGCCGGTCGCCTCGTGCCCGCTGTACAGATGCAGGTAAACGCCGGTGATCTTTTTCTCTTTGTAGAGGTCGTCGCAGGTGGTTTCAAAATCGCGAATCAGCACCATCTGGTAGAACCAGTCCAACAACGTTTCCTTGCTGATGTTCGCTTTACTCTTTGCCATAGGAACCTCTTTGCGTGCCGCCTGGAGTGCGTGCCTCGTAAGTATGCAGAATACCAGACCATGACCACAGTCAGCCTGACCCCACTGGGCCATCTCGGTGTGGGTTAAGTGTACACGAGCTACTGGCTGTCACGAGACACGAATCGAGAACGGCTGTTAGCAGCCAAATATGACGCTCAGTTTACCGCCGACACCGGGTTGAATCAAAT
>CAZXCK010000097.1:4637-16891 GCA_964639225.1 uncultured Anaerolineaceae bacterium
CCAGCCCGGTAGCGCCACTCCCCGGCGATGCCCAACCGTTCCAGCCCGGCACGGACGCGCTGCACGTCGGCCTGGTCGCGGCTGTCGGTTGTGCAGACCACCAGCAGCCGCGCATCCTCGCCCTGGTCAGCACGGGGAGCGGTAGCGATCTTCGACTTGTAGCCCAGTTCACCGGCCCGCGTCGCCGCCTGGACGCGCGCCCACGTCGCATCGACCTCGGCCAGCGGCAGGCTGACCGTCCACTGGCCAGCGTGAGCCGTCGGTGGCTGGCAGCCGGGCGTGTCGCAGTGAGCTTCTACCCAGTACACCGCCGAGATCGCGCTGGGCTGCGCCTGTTCGTCGTGCATTTTACGCGCCCGCTGCACCATCGCAATCAGGTCCAGATTCGGCTTTTGCTTGCTCATGAGAGGGCCTCCACAAACCAGATTCAAACTATACCATTACGCAACTGTCTTAAAATCTTAACGATTATGCTTGTTCATCTCTACTTTTTTCAGCATAATGCTAATATAGCAATGCGTGACAGACCATTCGAGAAGCCATTATGCCCCGCAAGAGTGACCGGTCTATGAAAGCCGGGCAGTCGAACCGTCACAGCCTGAGCGACGACGCCGGGCGCTGCCGGTTGCTGGCCCGTAATCTGCCGGATATCGCCGTCATGCTGTTCGACCATGACCTGCGCTATCTGATCGCCGAGGGCAGCACGCTGCGGGCGCTGGGCCTGGACGACATCGAAGGCCGCACCCTGCGCGAAGTCACCAGCCCGCAACTTTACCCCGTCATGGAATCACTGTACCGCGACGCGCTGGCCGGAGTCGAGGGCCAGTACGAAGGTACCTCCCAAGATCGTGTCGTCCGTATGCGCGTCCTGCCCGTCCACGATGACGACGGCAGCATATCCGCCGGTATGGTCACGATGCAGGACATTACCGAATACCACCAGGCAGAGCAGGCGCTCAAAGCCAACGAGCGCCGTTTTCGCGGCCTGTTCGAGCACAACAACGACGCTGTACTTTTCCTCAGTTGGGATGAGATCATCGAAGCGGCCAACCCCCGCGCCGCCGCGCTGTCCGGGTATACAGTGGACGAACTGGTCGGCACGGCGGCGAACCAGCACCTCATCCTACCCGGCCATCTGACCTGGGATGCGTTCCAGGATCAGATTCTGGAACGGTTGGCTGTGGATACCTTCCAATGCCATATTCGGCGCAAGGACGGTTCGCTGTTCCCGGCCAGTGTCAGCATTACACTGATCCACGACGACGAGGACAACCCAACCCACATTCAGGCCATCGTGCGCGACATCAGCGAGCAGGTCGAGGCTGCCGCCGAACTAGCCGAACACCTGCACCAGCTCACCACCCTGCGCGAAGTCGATGCCGAACTGGCCGAACGTCTGGACCCTGACTACGTGCTGACGATGGCGCTGGACTCGGCGATTCGCCTCAGCGGCGGCGATGTCGGTTTCATCGCGCTGGAAGACGAGGAAAGCGGCATGATGCGCGTGGCGACGGTCATCGGCGCTTACGACATCGAGCAGGCGCACCGCCAGCTTGCTGCGGGCGGCGGTGGCGTGGTGGGGCGCGTACTGTACACGCAGGAAGCGATTCGCGTCACCGATGTCAGATCCGACCCCGACTATGTGCCCGCCGCGCCGGAAACCTGCGAGCAGATCACCATACCGCTGATGTCACACGACCGGCTGGTGGGCATCATGAACCTGGAGAGCTTCCGTCCGGGGCGCTTCACCGAAGAAGCCTTCGAGCTGGTCAAGATGATCGCCGCCCGCGTGGGCACCGCCGTCGATAACGCGCGCCTGTATCGCCAGGTGGAGAATCACCTGACGCAGTTGCAGGCGCTCTACGAGCGCGTCCACCGTTTAGAGCAGATCAAAACCGATATGATCCGCATCGCCTCGCACGACCTGCGCAACCCGATCTGGATCATCATCGCCAACACCGAGCTGATCCAGACCGACCCCGGTGCTTTTATGATCCCCGCCGACCTGATGCAGTCCGTCGAGACGATCAGCAGCGCCGCCCTGCGTATGCGCCGCCTGGTCGAGGATATTCTGTCGCTGGAACGCATCGAGGAGACGGCCAGCCAGGTCAACAAAACCGAAATCGACCTGGTGGAATTAACCCGGCAGATTTACGACGAGAGCCTGGCGCTGGCGACTCTGCGCTCGCGCCAGATCGACCTGGAGCTGCCCGACGAGCCGCTGCCCGTCCTGGCCGATGCCGCCCATGTGGGCGAAGCCATGACCAACCTCATCAACAACGCCATCAAGTACACCCCGGCGGATGGGAAGATCGTTATTCGCGCCCGCAGCGATCGTTCGCGGGCGCTGTTCGAAGTGGAGGACAGCGGGCCGGGTATCCCCGAAGACAAACAGGAACGCCTGTTTGAGCCGTTCTACCGGGCGGTCAATTCCGGCAGCGAGGTCGAAGGCAGCGGGCTGGGCCTGCATCTGGTCAAAAACATCGTCGAGCGCTACGGCGGCAAAATACACTTCAGCAGCGTCTACGGTGAAGGCAGCCTGTTCGGCTTTTCCCTGCCGCTGGTCGATGATCTGGAGCGCACCTAAGGCCGGAACAGCGTGATGGCGTGCAGGACGATGGGCAGCGCAAAGTGATCGCCCCAGCCGCTGGCCTCGGTGGCAACAGAACCAAAGCAGTGCAGCCGCAGATTGTTATTCAGCGCATCCTGGACTGCCGGTACCAGTGGGCTGCCGAGCGCCACCAGCCAGGTAGTAACACATTCCGGCACCTCGTTAACCAGCCCGCTGTGAAAACCGGGCGCGGTATAAGGTGTGCGCTGGCGCTGGGTAGCACGCGGATAGGGCAAGCTGTCCAGGCGCAGCGGCTTCCCACCCAGGAACAGCACCGCCTGGGCATCGGCTCCGGGCATCTCGGTCAGGTGCATGGCGTCCAGGTAGCCAGCCATCCACACCCGGCCTTCCCAGTCCAGCGTATCGGGCCGCCAGGGCAACCGCGCGATAGCCGGTCCGGTGGGGCTGCCCCAGCGCACGATGACCGCCTGAGTGGCGTCTTTGAGTTCAAACAGGCCGTGCTCACCATCGACGCGCACGACCTCGCCGGTGACACTTTCCACCCACAGCGCGCCACGCGCATAACGGGGAATGTGCCACCGCGATGATGTCAGTTGGGCACGCAGGCTCTCGTTCATTGGCTGTTCTTTCCTGGACGGGTGCTCATGATTCGCGTTAAAAATTAACCGATGAGGTTTTATCAGACCTTAACGCGGCTGTGTTATAGTGTATAGGGCCGTCAGGAAAAATGGGAGTGTAGTCATTTTGAGAACACTATCCTGGGCTAGGCTGGTTTCCGATGTACTGAGTCCGCCGGTGGTGTGGGCGCTGCTGGCTTTCCCCATCGCCCTGCGCGATGAACCCTCGCGCGGGCAGGCGCTGCTGTGGGCCGGCGTGTATATCGCCCTGGTGTGCGTGCTGCCCCTCATCTACATCGCCACGATGGTCCGGCGCGGGCGCATCACCGATATTCACATGCAGGTGCGCAAACAGCGGCTGCTGCCGTTCGTCGTGTCGATGCTGTGCGCGGTCATCGCCTGGCTGATGCTGGGCCTGCTGGGTGCGCCGCCGGTGGTGCCGCTGTTCGCGCTCTTCAGCCTCATCCAACTGGCGATTATGGCCGTCATCACCCTCATCTGGCAGATCAGTATCCACGCCATCAGCATCAGCGGCGCGACAGTCGCCACCGGCGTGCTGTTCGGCCTGCAGCCGGCGCTGTTCACCGTACCACTGGTGGTCCTGGTGGGTGCGGCCCGGCTCAAGCTCAAGCGGCATACACCCATGCAGGTCATCGCCGGGACAGCGCTGGGCGTGGCCATTCCGCTGGGCCTGTTTGTGTTTATCGCCGTCCCCTGATTTCTGCCATCCATTCACCATCTCACAGCCGGGCATCAGTCGCATGTACCGGCTGTTTTGGGCATGGCCTCGCTCGCGCCGGGCAATCGCCGGCAAACCGACTTGGAAAGATAAGGCTTTAGTTCTATAGTTGGGTTACGGCTTGCTTATTCGTCCCGCGTTGTTAAGGCAGATCATGTCCAGGTTTATCGTACTCGCACTCACCAGTTTGATCGCGGCGCTGCTGCTGCCACATGTGACGCAGGCCCAGCAGGCCGACCCCGATGTTGACCCTGACGCGCCGCCCGACTACCGGGTGAACATCTTCAACTACGAATACGCCGAGGCTGCCGGCGAGATCATCATCAACTATGGCATCTACAACAAAGGCGGCGCGGGCCAGGAACCGGCGACCGTCGAGGTTTTCGAGCTGGATGACCCGGACACGCCGGTTCAGGTCGATACCATCGATCCATTAGGGCCTGCCGGCGACAGTCTCGACAACGCCCGCCTGCCCCTGCCTGTCAGTCGCTTCGAGCCGGGCAGCCAGCAGGTACTGCGCATTCTGGTGATGGTCCCCGGCGAAGACCCCCTCACCATGCTGGATAACGAACTGACGATCAGCATCGCCATCCCCGACTATGACCCGGCCACGGTGCCCCAGCCACAAACCGAATCCGCCACCAACGGCATCGAGATTCCGCTGCTGGGCCTGTGGGTAGACCTGGGCGACCCGGACGAGTTCACCGTCACCGCCGCCGTGATTCTGGTGGTGGTGCTGCTGCTCATCATCACCATTCTGCTGCTGCGGATTCTGCTGCGCAGGCCGCCAGCCTTCGGCAACTGGCAGCCGCCCTATGCCACCATGCCACCGCTGGACCCCAACTCGACCTACGGCATCCGCCAGGCGTGGCAGCCCCACGCCCAGAACAACGTTGTGCCCACACCGTGCTACGCGGGCAGCGTCCACGCGCGCAAAATGCTGCTGGGCATGGATGGCGATTATCTCTCTGGCTGGCGCATCGGCGCGCTGCGCATGACGCAGTATGATATGTACGGACGGGTAGCTCGCAGCCAGGTGCTGGCGAATACCACCCAGGTCCGGCGGCTGTCGCGGCTGGCGCGCAAAGCGCCGAAGATGGAACCCGACCGGCTGGCGCGCCGCGTGCGACCGGTAGCCCGCCATCTGGCGAAGCAGTTCCGCAAAAAGCTGAATGCGCGCAACGCCATGCTGCCCATCGCCCTGGATGTGCGTCTGCTGGGCACGCACGGCGAGGTGCGCATCGTCTTTGAGCTTTACGAATGCCAGAGCGGCCAGCCGGTGAAGCTCGATTCGTGGGAGCCGGAGATGACCGTCCTCGGCAAAACGATTTATGAGAGTTATACCTTCACCATTTTCGGCCAGGCGGGCGGCGAACAGTTGAAGGACTTCCGCAAGCGCCTGCCCGCCGACATCGAGCGCGTGCTGGTCGATATGCTGCGCACCGGCACCACCACCACCGAGCGCCGCAGCCCGCCGCCGGATACCCTCAGCGGTACGCAGCCGGTCCAGGCTCAGTCCGCTGAACAGCCAGCGCCCGACCAATCGGGTGTGGATACGGGTGCCGGGATGGAACCCGTCGATCACGACGCCGATACCCAGCACTGACCTTCAGCACAGAAAAGGACGGTCCGCGATGACCGTCCTCTGATGTCACAAACCTGTTACTGATGTCTATTCGCCAGTCTCGCCGCTGGCCTCATCTATCCGGCGGCGGCTATTCGGCGATGGCTTCACGGGCGAATAACTCCTGCAACGCTTCCAGTTCGTCCTCCGGCAGCGGATTGATAACTGGCGTCAGGCAGATCACCCGCCCCGGAATCTCGATGATCCTGGAGGGTATGCTGCCCTGACCCTCACCGGGTGGCTGGATGATTCCCAACTCAAAAGCCGCCAGCAGATCGGCCTCGGTACACAGCGGCGGCAGTTCGTCGTCATCATCATCGTCGTCATCGTCGTCAGGCGGCAGAGCTTCGACGACCGTCACGATCTCGGCCCGGTTGTTGCTGGCGTCCGGGTCCGCTGGCTGTGCGGCGTCCACAGCGGCGGTTACCGCCAACTCACCGTCGTTGACCACCAGCGCCCGAATCTCGACACCGACGCCCTGCTGGGCGGCCAGGCTCTCCCAGCGACAGGTGATTCCACGGCCCTCGCCGTTGCAGTTTTCCGGCGCAGCCAGCAGGCGCAGCCCCTGCGGCAGGTTGATCCGCAGATTCAGCCCGGTAGCGCCGCGTGGGCCGTTGTTGACAACCTGGAACCCGTATGTGACTTCGGCTTCGGGGTCAGCCTCGGCGGGGCCGCCGCCAGTCAGCGCCAGATCGGCCTCGTCGGGGGCATCGTACCAGCGCTGCCAGCCGACATCGCCGCACGGCGCGTCAATCCAGAACGTGACTTGCAGCGTGTAGCGGCCATCGGCTCCAGGCCGGCCCCACTGACCTTCTGCCGGGTAGTTGACCGGTACGCTGTAGCTGCCGTCGCTGGCGAATTCGCCGCTGCCGCTGGCGACCGGCGCTTCATCGGAGACATCGCTGGCGCGCGCCATCTCCCAGTAATACGTCACCGGTTGGCGCAGATTGCGCAGGTTGACCGCCAGTGTGTCGTTGTCGCCCTGCCAGGGCCGCGACCAGTCGCCGCCGAGCGGAATACCGTTCAGGCTGATCTCGCAGACAGGGTCCAGCCGTCGATTGCCAAACAGAAACACGCTGGCAAAATCCGGCTCGGCGAAGGTGGCCGTCATACAGGCATCGCCACCCGGCCTCGTGTTGACCCAACCAGCGGGCGTATCCTGGCAGACGGTATACGTTCCCGGCAGCAGCCCCTCCCACTGGGCGACGCCGTCGCCGCTGGTCGCCAGACTGCCGACGACCGTCTCCCCATCGAACAACGTATAGGTCCAACCCTGAAGGCGCGGCTGGCTCTGGTAAGGGCTGTCGCCGGTCGGGTCTTCATAGCTGATGACCCGGATGGCCCCTGGTTCAGCCGCGCCCTCAAAAACGCAGGTGATCGCCTCTCCCTGCGCCATCTGGATGGCAACGCCGTTTTCAATCGGCGTAATGGCGGACTGCTGCGCGCCATTGCAAACAATATCATCCAGCACCCAGCCATCAACCGGCTGTTCGACGATCTGGTAGGTGCCGGGCATCAGGTCGGCCAGCGTGAACTGCTCGCCGACGTTCAGCGACACAATGCGTTCTGGCGAGCTGCGCACGGCGAACTGGAACGGCGGCCCCCAGCCCAGGTCGGTGGCTTTGGCAATCGTCAGGCTGCTGAGGCGAGCCACCTCCACCGGCAGATCAACCAGCCGGTCGATGCGCGTCGTCCCTAACCGGCTAACGCCCACCATCGCCGTGTTGGTGAATGTCTCGCCCACCTGAGAGGCGCGGCAGCTATAAATCCAGGTCTCGTCGGGGTCGAGCAGGCCGTCGCTGTTGGCGTCGCCGCTCTGGTAGACCGGCGGCATATCGCAGGCCGTCCCGGCGACCTCCACCCGGTCGAAGCTCAGCGTGCCGGTGTTGCTGACGCTGATGCTGAAGTCGGCATCCGTGCCGGGGCGCAGCGGCTGGGACTGCGCCAGCGTCTGGCCGATCTCGATGCTGGCGTCGTTGGCGACCACCCGGCCAAACAGGCAGGCTGTGTTCGCCTGATCCTCCTGGGTGATGAATTCATTGATGGCGCTGCCATATGAGCAGGTAGCGCCGGTCTTGGGCGCGAAGCCCACCAGTTGCAGCGTGTATTCCACGTCGTTGTAGACGAACGTCTGGTCGCTGAATGTGCTGGCGAACGAAACCCGGTCCGGGCAGGCGATGTCTCCTGATCCGCCGTAGGCGCACGTCCCCGCAATATTGAGCGTCTCTTCCAGGTTGACGGTGTACACCAGTTCGGTGGTTAGCCCTGCCGGTGAACTGAAGCTCAGGTCGATGACCAGATCGACCTGATTCAGCGGTTGCTCGTTGTAGATGTAGCGGTTGTAATGGGTGAACTCGCCCAGCGCGAAAACCGCGCCCGGCGCGAAATTCACACCCTGCGATGGCTGGAAGCCGAAACCACTCTGCCGCGCCAGCTCGACGCCATCCGGGCAGGTCTCATCCAGTGGCAGGCCGTAACTGACAAAGCTGGCATCGTCGCCGTTGGCGATGCTCAGGCACGAGGGCTGCCCCGGCCCGGCGTTAGCCCAGCTCCCGCGAACACTGTCCAGTGTCAGCGCCGAGGCCGTGTTCAGCGCCACAAAGGCGGCGCTGGTCAGGGTGAAGAGCACCAGCACAGCCAGCCACTGCCGAGGATGGGGTATTGGGTTCAAAGGTCGAATAGCTTTCATGACGGTGCATTTCTCCCATATGACTGCCTGCCCCGTTGTGTATGTATGGGCCTCGTTGGGATGGATGGGGTGTTGCGGGTCATTCAAACGCCGAGACGAACCGCCGCCTGGCACCTGCAATCCGGTGAGCGATTCTGCGCTGGCAACCTCACCGGCATGTCGTCGAACGATGTTGTGTATACCAGTAGACATGCGGCCACCGGCGCGGTAGCCTGCCATAACATGCCGGATCACCTATATCATAAGATTACAGCACCAAAGGCTTTAGCGTCAACAAGCGTTGTATTAATAATCAGATTTCAAGTCGCAGCCAAGGGAAGCCGCAGCGCCGCGCCAGACCGAACTGCATGATTCTTTCATGAGCAGCGTAACGTTTGTTGCGTCGCTGGTGTTTTAGCATACGCATCAAGAAATTTTACTGTGTTGATGTGCGTCTATTGGTAAGGAAACACGCTCCCCGTTTTTAACAAGCCTGGGATGCGCAGGAAGAGAATCCATGTACGACTATCTGACATCCATGCTGATGATTGTCATCTTCAGTTATCTGCTGGGGTCCATCCCCACAGCGTATATCGTCGCCCGCCTCAAAAACATCAACATTTTTGAGGTTGGCAGTGGCAATATGGGCGCCACCAACGTCGTGCGCGCGCTGGGGCCGCGCTGGGGCGTTGGCGTGCTGCTTTTCGACGTATTCAAAGGCGTAATCGCCATCACCATCGCCCGTATGCTTTTACCCGATAGCAAAGGCGCGGCGACCACCGTCTCCGCCATCGTCGTCGTCATCGGCCATAACTGGTCACTGTTCGCGGCACTCATCACCGGTACACTGCGCGGCGGCAAAGGCGCGGCGACCGCTTTCGGCACCCTGCTGATGATCGCACCGGTGCAGGTCATCGTCGGTATGGCCGTTCTGGGCGGTCTGGTGGTGGCGCGCACCCGCTACGTATCGCTGGGCGTGCTGCTGGCTTTCGCCCTGGCCACCGTGTGGATGACCATCCTGATTTTGCAGCAGAAGCTCGAACCCGATCTGATGACCTATTCCTGGGTACTGGCGCTGATGATTATGGTTCGCTTCCGCGACAATATCCAGCGACTGCTGGCTGGCACCGAGCGCCGCCTGGGCGAGCGCACCTGACCCTCGATTGCCCAGCAATCTGATTTGTTCTGAATGTGCCGGTGAGATAGAATCTACTCATCGGCATTTTACATTCGGTGGAGTCGGCAGGCTATGACGGCGATCACCTTCGAACATGTCACCAAACGCTTTCCCCCCGGCTATCCCGGCGCTGAAGCAGTGCTGGCGGTCGATAACATCTCGTTCAAGATTCCACAGGGCGACGTGATCGCTATCCTGGGGCCGTCCGGCTGCGGCAAAAGCACGCTGCTGCGCATCGCTGCCGGACTCATGGAACCGGACAGCGGCACCGTCTATTATGACGGCATCCCCCTGAAAGATGTCCCGCTTCAGGATCGCGGCATCGGCATGGTCTTTGAAACGGGCGCGCTGATGCCACACTGGGAGACGCGCCGCTCCGTTGGCTTTTTCCTCAACCTGCGCCACCGCGAACACGAAGTCCCGGAGCGTGTGGCCCGCATCTCACAGATCACCGGCATCGGCATCGAGCATCTGCTGGACCGTCGTCCGAACCAGCTTAGCGGCGGCGAGCAGCAGCGTGTGTCGGTCGCGCGCGCGCTCACCCGCGATATGCGACTGCTGCTGTTCGACGAACCGTTCGCCAACCTGGATGCCAAGCTGCGCACCCAGTCCCGCGTCGAACTGAACCGGCTGCTGCGCGAGTATCCGGTGACGGCGCTGTATGTGACTCACGACCAGGCCGAAGCCGTCTCGCTCTCCAAACGGATCGCCATCATGCGCGCTGGCCAGTTCGAGCAGCTCGGCACCTACCAGCAACTCTACGAAAGCCCGCGCAATCTGTTCGTGGCGCAGTTCATCGGCACACCGACCATCAACCTGTTTGCAGGCCACGTCGCCGATGGTCACTGGTACGGCGAAAACTTCGGCGGCTATCCTATTCGCGGCGACTTAGCCAACGGCACCCCGGTCACGCTGGGAATCCGCCCGCAGTATTTTTCGCTGGTCCCGGACGGCGTGCCCGGCGTCGTCGATAGTGTGGTGCCGCATCTCTCGGAGAAGTTCCAACTGGTCGAGGTCTGGCTGGCGAAAGAACGCTGGTCGCTGGCCGTACCGCTGGGCGCGCAGATTCCGCTCGGCTCGACCATCTACTGCGAGCTGAACCCGGACGAGGCACTCTACTTCGACAGCAAAACCGGCGTGCGCATCGGCTGAGTCCGTCGTCAGTCAAACGTCACCAGTTCGGCGATGCGTTCCAGGATAACCGGGCCAATGCCGCTTACATCTTCCAGCGCTGCCAGGTCGGCAAACGGACCGTGCGCCTCGCGGTAATCGACGATGCGCTGGGCCAGCGCCGGGCCGATGCCGGGCAGCGTCTCCAGTTCGGCAAGCGTGGCGCTGTTGACGGCGACGATACCGCCCCCGCCTGGTGTGGGCAGAAGCACGGTGTCCGGCTCTCCATGCGCAAAAACATGCACATGATCGCCGTCGCGCAGCGCCCCGGCCACGTTGACGCGGTCCAGATCGGCGTCGTCGGTGAAGCCGCCCGCCGCGTCGATGGCGTCATGGACGCGGCTACCGGGCGGCAGTTCCAGCGTCTGCTGCGGGTTGTTGACGGCGCCGGTCACGTAGACCAGCAGCGGGCTGGGCGTGGCCGACGGCAGCGCGGTCGCGGTGGGAATCGGCGGATTGATGGCGATTTCGACCGGGGTCGGGCGCGTCGCCAGCAGCAGAATCGCCCCCACACCGATGGCCAGCGCCAGCACAACAAAAACGACAATCACAGTACGCGGGCTGTGTTGTGTATACACAAATTCAACCTGCCTGGATCATGAGTCGATAAGCTGAGTCTATTATACGGCCCGTCGATTTATATCGCTATTTCGCCCAAAGCATACGATAATGGCCAGCCATTGGAACCCGGACCACTGCGAGAACCTCATGACCCGACCTCGTGTGCTGATGATTTCCAAAGCCTGCATTGTGGGCATCTACCAGCGCAAGCTGGAACATATCGCCGCCGCCGGTGTCGAATTGCTGGCGCTGGTGCCGCCGAGCTGGCGCGACGAGCGCGGCGAAACACCGCTGGAGCGCGTCTACACGCAGGGCTACCAGCTAGAGACGCTGCCCATCCGCCTCAACGGCAGTTTTCACCTGCACCACTATCGCGGGCTGGGCCGCCGCCTGCGTGACTTTCGCCCGGATATCGTCCACATTGACGAGGAGCCGTACAACGCCGCCGCCTGGCAGGCGCTCATGCACGCCCGGCGTGCCGGGGCGAAGTCGCTGTTTTTTAGCTGGCAGAACATCAACCGGCGCTATCCGCCGCCGTTTAGCTGGGGCGAAAAATGGCTGCTGCGCCGCGTCGATTATGGCCTGGCCGGCACCCAGAGCGCCGCCCAGGTGTGGCGCGACAAGGGCTACAGCGGGCCGCTGGCGGTGATTCCGCAGTTCGGCACCGACCCGGACCTGTTCGCCCCGCCGCAGACACCGCGCCCCGCACGTCCGTTTACGATTGGCTACGTCGGGCGGCTGGTCGAGGAAAAGGGGCTGCATCTGCTGCTCGAAGCGGCGGCGCGCCTGCCGGGAGACTGGCGTCTGAGTCTGCTGGGGGGTGGTCCGCTGCTGCACGATCTGCGGCAGACGGCGGCGCGATCAGGCATCGGTGACCGGGTGAGCTTCGGCGGGCTGGTAAACTCGGTCGAGATGCCGGCGCGCTATCATGACTTCGACGCGCTGGCGCTGCCCTCACTGACGCGGCCCAACTGGAAAGAGCAGTTCGGGCGCGTGCTGGTCGAGGCGATGGCCAGTGGCGTGCCTGTCGTCGGTTCAGACAGCGGCGCCATCCCCGATGTGATCGGCAACGCCGGGCTGGCCGTCCCTGAAGGCGATGTCGAGTCGCTGGCGGCGGCACTAGCCC
>CAZXCK010000098.1:0-14321 GCA_964639225.1 uncultured Anaerolineaceae bacterium
GCGCTGAAACACGCACACAGCACCCATTATTTCCCTCTTTATGAATCGAGTCACCGTGAAATTCATAAGACAATTGAGCACGCCCTTGTCTGCCGATTCCAACCGGCCTGGACGTAAGGGACGGCGGTCTGCGTGCGTCCTGTTAGTGATATTCACATGACATCAGAGCCATTCCCGGCAACCAGCACAAGGAGCTATTACACCCATGAGCGGTGAAAAAGTGACCGTAACCCTCGACGACGGCTACTACACGACGGCGACCGCGCGCCAGCACACCTGGCACGCCGACCTGTCCGAATCCAGCGGCGGCACCGATCAGGCGCCCACACCCGAAGAACTGGTGATGGGCACGCTGGGGTCGTGCATGGCGCAGACGGCCAAGCTCTACGCCGCCCGTAAAGAATGGCAGATCGACCGCATCACCATTGAGCTGGAATTTGAGCGCTTCCGGGGCGCGGATTATCCCGGTTATGAGGGCGACGCGGCTTTCGTCCATGAGGTGCGCGAGCAGATCACGGTCGAAGGTCCACTGGACGACGAGCAGAAAGCGCGCATCGTTGAGATTATGGGCAAATGCCCCATCCGCCGGCTGATCGCCAACCCGGCTTTCTTCGTGAACGCCAACGCCACGCCGGAAGCCTAAGCGGACTTTATCCGGTGGGCGGGTCTGGCGCTCGCAAAGGTCGAACCAGCAGCGCCAGACCACCGGCGGCCACCAGCAGATCAAGCGCCTGATCGGCACGCAGCGGGCCGGCGCCGGGGTTGTAATCGCCGCGCAGAAAGCCAAGCGCGAACATCCCCAGCGCCAGGCCCAGCATCGCAATCCCCAACCGCCGACCGCGCAACCAGCCGCGCCAGATCAGCCCCAGCATCACCAGCAGCAGCATCCCACTCAAGGCCATGCCCAGCGGCTGCACCGCGTAACGCGGCGCGCGGATGTTGTACACGTCCGCCGCTTCCCACACCAGCCAGCCCGGATGATCGGCGAGTGTCTCGACCTCGGCGCCATAGGCGCAGTGGGCCGCGCCGCAGCCCCACCATGCCAGCAGCGCCAGCAGCGGAACAACCAGCGCCAGCCAGTCGAACAGCGGACTCGCGGCCTGGCCGCGCCAGCGGCTCACCAGCACGAAGCCCAGCAGCCCGCCGACCAGTGCGCCGTGCCAGTCCAGGCCGCCCGCGCTCAGTTGGATGATCTCGTCGGGGTGAATCTCGAAGTAGTAGCGGTGCAGCAGCACATGACCGGCCCGCGCCAGCAGCACGCCGCCCAGCAGCGCGCCCAGGCAGGCATCGACCAGCGGCCCCAGCGGACGCCGGTAACGCCAGCGATAAGCCAGCGCCAGCGCGCCGGTGCTCGCCAGCACACCCAGCGCCAGCAGCGCGGTGTAGGTCGGCAGGGTAAAGCGCCCCACGGTCACAAACGGATCAGGCATCGGTCGGTGTGGCTATCCAGAACAAAAACACCCGGCCAGTTTTCGCTGTGCCGGGTGTGGATTGCCAAGGCCCAGACTTGAACTGGGGACCCACGCATTTTCAGTGCGTTGCTCTACCAACTGAGCTACCTTGGCTGGCTGTTTGATGGTGGGCATTATAGACTTCGCACCGGGGACTGTCAAGAGTCCGCCGGGGTCAATTGCCTGTAACTGCTCCGCCATGATTCCGAAGCGATGCCCCCCTGGGATAAATCCTCTGACAAATTGTATTTCGGCGCTAATTCTGTATACTCGTAAACATACAAGCCCGTATCGATCGCCGATAAGATCAAGGTAGGGTCGACGTGAGACGATTCATCGGATGGCTGCTGGTCGTTCTGGCGCTGGTGAGTGGCAGCGTTCGCGCTCAGGGCGACGGACTCAACCTGACGACCGAGTTGTACATCCTGCTCAACGAAGGGCGTGTCGAGCGTTATGGGCTGGGCGCGGCGGGTGTGCAGGCCGTCACACCACAGGCAGATTATGCGCTGGATTTCGCGGTCGCGCCAGATGATCGCGTGCTGGCCTATCGGACCGAGAGCGGCATCACCCTGCTCGACATGGCCAGCGGCGACTCGCGCGCGCTGGACGGCCCCGCCGCCGACCTGCCGCCGCTGCGCATCGGCGGCCAGACGATGGCCTGGTCCCCCCAGGGCGATCTGCTGGTCTACACCACCACCTACGGCCTGCGGGCGATCAACCCCGCCAGCGGGCGCGCCTTCGATGTCAACATCAACCCGCTGCTGCATCTGTCGTGGTCGCCCACCGGCGATTATCTGGCGGCGGAGTCCGAGGGCGATATCTGGTGGATTTACCGCCGCCAGGGCGATTCACTGGCGCTGGCCGCTGTGGTGCCGTCGTCGCGTGGGCTGGGTTGGATCGATGGCGAGCGCCTGATCTTCGCGCCGCTGGAAGGCGGTCTGCTGCTGATGGACCTGGCCGCCGCCAACCAGCAGACCAGTCTGCGCCCGGCCCCGCAGCGTTATCTGCTGCCCGCCGTGCGCGCCGATGGCACGCTGGCCGTCCTCACCCAGCCCGCCGACGATCCCCAACTGGCCAACGACGAAGCCTATTTGCAGCTTCTGCTGCTGGATGGTCAAAGCGCGTCCGTCAGCTTCACCGCTACCGAGCCGATCACCACGACCGGAATCCGCTGGGGGCCAGGTGGCGATCTGCTGGTAGCGTTTCACAATGGTGAGCTGGCGCTCGTCGTGCCGGAGACGGGCCAGCGCTTCCCGCTGCCAGCGGGCGATGTGGTCGCCTATGGCTGGGGCGCGCCGCGACCACCCGCCAGCGCCGGGTTTACTGGCGAGACTGGCGCTGTTTTCCGCGCGCCGGACTTTTTCGGCGTGGAGCAGGTCTGGCGGCTGCCAGCGGACGGCCAGCCACCGCAGCCGCTGACCGATGTCGAGGACGATGTGACGGCTTACGCCGTCGCGCCGCGTGGTAATGCGCTGGCCTTTATCAGCGCGGGTACGCTGTGGACGCTGGCGCTCGACGATGGCGACGCCGAACCGGAAGCGCTGGCCGAGGTGGGCGCGGATGCTGGCGCGCCGGACTTCAGCCCGGATGGCGCGGTAATCGCCTATCACACGGCGGCGGGCATCTATGCGCTGCGCATCACCGTCGGCGAACCGGCGCTGATCCTGCCCGCCGGGGACCGCGCCTACAGCCAGCCGCAGTTCGCGCCCAACATCAACGCGCTGCTGGTCCGCTATGACGACGGCTCCGGCTCTGGTTACGTGGTGCTGGACCCCACCACCACCGAGATCATCGAGCTGGGGAATTATGACGGGGCGCGCTGGCTGCCAGATGGCCGCGTGCTGGCTTTTACCGGGGGCGAGGTGGCCGCGCTGGACGCCATGCAGACGCCGCCAGCGGTCGAGACACTGCTGCTGCCGGATTCCGGGCAAGTGATCGCCGCGCGGCCAGTTGGCGTAGAGCGCGTGAGTGTGCTGCTGGCAGGCGACGATCCGCTGCTGCCGTCGCTGGTGCAGTTGGTCGATGTGCCGCTGCTGGCGGCTTTCGGCGCGCCGATGCCACAGCCCACCACCTACCTGAACGCGCCGGTGCTGGCGCCGGACGGCCTGGTGATCGCCGGGATGCCGTCGTCAGTGGGTGGCACGGCTGTTTTCTACGATGTCGTCAGCGGCGAAACACAGACGCTGCGCGCACCCACCGGCGTTAAGGATTTTCGCTGGCTGACGTTCAGGTAACTTTAATGCAGAGGCAGTAACATACTAACCATTACCGACTGTTCCACAAGATAAGGATAGCCATCTATGGCTGGTGAACGCATTCTCGTCATCGAAGACGAAGCTCGCATCGCGCAATTCATCGAACGGGGCCTGATCTACGAAGGTTACCGGGTCAACGTGGCGCGTGACGGGCAGACCGGTCTCAGCATCGCCCGTGACAATCCGCCCGATCTGGTCATCCTCGACTGGATGCTGCCGGGCCTGGATGGTCTGGAAGTGTGCAAGCGACTGAGAGCCGCCAGCGAAGTGCCGATCCTCATGCTGACGGCCAAAGACGACATCAACGACCGGGTAACCGGTCTGGACGCCGGGGCGGACGATTACCTGGTGAAGCCCTTCTCCGTCGATGAACTGATGGCGCGGGTGCGGGCGCTGTTCCGCCGGGTGACGCCCACTTCGCGCCCGGAAGTGCTGCGCTTCGCCGACCTGACGCTGGACACGGGTACACACCGCGCCCATCGCGGCGAGCGGGCCATCGACCTGACGGCCAAAGAATACGAGCTGCTCGAACTGTTCATGCGCAACCCGCGCCAGGTGCTCACCCGCGACGTGATCTTCGACCGCGTATGGGGCTATGACTTCGGCGGCGAGAGCAACATCATCGAAGTATACGTGCGATACCTGCGGCAGAAGACCGAAAACGAGTCGGAACCGCGCCTGATCCATACCGTGCGTGGTGTGGGTTACGTGCTGCGCGAGGAATAAAAAGCGGTCCAATGACGATTCGGCGAAGGCTAACGCTGTGGTACGCCATGCTGCTGGCGATCATTATCGTGCTGTTTGGCGCGATAACGTTCGGCGTGATGCGCTTCACCATGATCGAGAACATCGACAGCGCCCTGAGCGAGACGGCCAGCCTGGTTGCCCGCAACAGCCAGGTGTTCCCGGTGCAGCAGTTCGGCGCGCCGTCACGCATTGAAATCGAACTGGCCGACCTCGACCTGTTCCGGGCATCGACGGTATACGTCCAGGCCTGGGAGATGGTGGATGGCGTGCCGGTCTTCAAACAGTCGTCGGCCAACCTGGCTAACGTCAACGTGCCGCTGGACCCTGAAGCGCTGGGCAGCGATACCGATCGCTTCAGCAACGTAACGGTCCAGGGGGTTGACCTGCGTGTACTGACGCGGCCCATCGTCACCAGCGGCGACCGCGTGGTGGGCAATATCCAGGTGGCTGGCGATCTGGCGACGGTCAACCGCGCCACCGAGGCGCTGCTGCTGGTTATGGTGGTAAGCTGTGCTGTCGCCATCATCGGGGCCTTGCTGCTCAGCCTGTGGTTTTCTTATCGCGCCCTCAAACCCATCGAAGAGATCACCCACGCCGCGTCCAGCATCGCCGGGACGAACGACCTCAGCACGCGCCTGGACTGGAACGGTCCGCAGGACGAGCTGGGGCGGCTGACGTCCGTGTTCAACCAGATGATGGACCGCATCGAGCATATGTTCAGCGTGCAGCAGCGCTTCATCGCCGATATTTCCCATGAACTGCGCACTCCGCTGACCACCATCCAGGGCAACGTCGATATTGTCAAGCGCTACGGCATGGATGATTCCTCGCTGGAAGCGCTGGAGAGCGAAAGCCAGCGCATGACGCGACTGGTCAACGAGCTGCTGATGCTGGCCCGGGCCGACTTCGGCGGTCTGTCGGTCGATCTGTACCCGCTGGACCTGGACACGCTGGTGACCGACGCTTACGAGTCGGCGCAGTTCCTGGCCACCGAGCGCAACCTGAACATTCGGCTGGCTCATCTGGAGCCGGTGCGTATCAAAGGCAACACCGACCGGCTGATGCAGTTGATGTCCAACCTGACGACCAATGCCGTCAAATTCACGCCGGATGGCGGGACGATCACGATCGGCCTGGAACACATCGAGGACAAAGCGGTGCTGTGGGTCAAGGATACCGGCGTCGGCATCGAAGCGGAGAATCTCAATCGCGTGTTTGACCGCTTCTACCAGACCGACCCGGCCCGCACGCACACCGGCGGCGGCTTCGGACTGGGGTTATCCATCGCGCGCTGGATCGCCGAAGCGCACGGCGGCAGCATTCACGTGACCAGCCAGCCGGGCCAGGGCACGACCTTCACGGTGCGGTTTCCGGTCTATTATCCACTAGCCGATGAGCGCAACGGCAGCAACGGCGGCCACCGCACGCATAGCAGTGCCGGGACCGCCCAGCACTCGCCGGCAGATACGGGTTCGGCACGCAACAGCTAGCGGTTATGGCCAGCATCCAGTCGGCGAAAGCGTCTGGTGTCTGCTGGCATGCTTGTTATAGAAATCGAAACCAGCTAAAATGAGACCATCATTCCAGCAGCCAACTAAACTCATGCAATGCTGTTTGAAGTTATTCACTGTACCGCAGACCTTTACGGGTCTGTACTTATTGGCAGGCTCTGTCGCGTGGGTTTGCAGCCATCCGCGACACGGGATTTATCTCCAAAACAAGCCACAGGTATAACTTGTTGATAGGATCAGCGTTGCGCGACGACCACACTTTACTGATTATCAGCGATAATTCGGCTATCGTAGAGCAGGTGCAGCGGACTCTGTGCGATAGCTGCCGGGTGAATCACCAACCAGACCGCGCTGCCGCGCTGGATGCCTGGCCCAGCCCCGACCTCATCATCCTGGACTCGAAATGGCCTGCCGATGAGCTGCGGGCCGAGTGCGAGGCTTTCGCGACTCACCCGCGCAGCCGGGGCGTGCCGCTGGTGGTCCTCGTCGAGCCGGACGACGCGCTCATCGAGGCCGCTTTTGGCGCGGGCGCGATGGACTGCTTCATCAGGCCGCTGCAACCGGCTCTGATGTGCTGGCGCGTTCAGCGCCACCTGGAACGCGGCGACGACAGCCGTGCCACTCAGGACGCCCTGCGCAAAAGCCAGGAACGCCTGCAACTGGCATTGGAAGCCGCCGACGTCGGCATCTGGGACTGGAACATGGTCACCGATGAGGCGTATTTCAGCGATAGCTGGATACAGATGCTGGGTTACGCCCCGAACGAAATCGAGCCGACATTCGCCGCCTGGCGGGCACTCATTCACCCGGACGACCAACCGCGCATCGAGGCGACGCTCAAAACCCATGTGGATTCCGACCAACCCTACGAACTGGAGCATCGCCTGCGCACGAAAAGCGGCAACTGGTTATGGGTGCTGACGCGCGGTAAGGTGGTACGCCGCGACGCCGATGGTCGCCCGCTGCGCATGGTCGGCACCCACCGTGATGTCAACGACACCAAACTGATGCAGGAAGCCCTGCGCGAAAGCGAAGAGCGCCATCGCATCATCTCCAACACGATTTCTGACTACGCCTACTCGTATAAGGTCCACGAGGATTACTCCCTCTCCAAAGACTGGAGTACGCAGGCTTTTTACGACATCACCGGCTACACCGCCGACGAGATGGACGGCGACGGCTGGACCCATATTATCCACCCGGACGACATTCGCATCGCCGAGAAGCGCTTCGAGCGGCTGCTGCAGGGGCAGGTCGATGTGACCGAGTTCCGCATCATCACCAAGAGCGGCGAAGTACGCTGGCTGCGCGATCATGGCTACCCGATTGTTGACCCTGATACCGGCGTAGTGGTTCGCATCTACGGGGCGGCGCAGGACGTGACCCAGCGCCGGCGCGACGAGGAGACGCTGCGGCGGCAGGCCGCCGAACTGGCGGCCCGTAATGAAGAACTGGACGCCTTCGCCTATTCGGTGGCGCACGACCTCAAAAACCCCATCGCCAGCATGATGGGCTTTGCCAGCCTGGTGCAGAACTACTACGACCGCATGGATGATGACAAGATCAAAGAGTATCTCAGCTTCATCATGGAAAGCGGCTACAAGCTGAAGTCGATCATCAACGCGCTGCTGATGCTGGCTGGCGTCAGCAAAATGGAGCAGGCCGAACTCTCGCCGCTGGATATGGAGATCATCGTCGAGGATACCCGCAGACGGCTGGCCACCATGATCGAGGAGACGCAGGCGCGCATCGTCATGCCGCCAGAGTGGCCCACTGTCCAGGGTTACGGTCCCTGGGTGGAAGAAGTCTGGATGAACTACATCAGCAACGCGCTCAAATACGGCGGCCAACCACCCGAACTGGAACTGGGTGCCAACCCCCAGTCGGACGGGATGGTACGCTTCTGGGTGCGAGATAACGGCCAGGGGTTAACCGACGAGGAGCAGGAACGCATTTTCACGCCGTTCACCCGCCTCAACAAAGTACAGGTCGAGGGGCATGGCCTGGGCCTGTCCGTCGTGGAACGTATTGTCAAGAAGCTGGGCGGCCAGGTCGGCGTAGAGAGTCGTGTCGGCCAGGGCAGCGTGTTCAGCTTTACTTTACCAGAGGCGCGCTGACCATTCATCCGCGCGCCGCCATCTGCCAGGATAACAGCGGAACCAGCGATGGTAGCGATGAATCCCACCATACTGATTGTCGAAGATGACGCATCCAATATGCGTTTTCTGGAGTCTTTTCTGAAGTTGAGTGGTCATCAGGTGGCGACCGCCGACAACGCAGAGGACGCCCTGGACTACATCCGGCAGCAGCCACCGGCGCTGGTCCTGCTGGACGTGCGTATGCCCGGCATGGACGGCCTGGAAATGGTGCGTCGCATCCGTGCGGACCAGAATGCCAGCGTGGCGCGCACGCCACTGATCGCCATCACCGCCAACGTGATGCCCGGCGCTGAGTCCGAGATTATCGAAGCGGGCTGCGATGGCTATATACCGAAACCCATCGACATCCCGCTGCTGGAATCTTACCTGAAGCGCTTTGTCAGGAATGCGCGCACCACTCCCCCCACCGCCGACTAACGGCACAGCCCGCTGGAATCAAAACACCCGCCACTGGATGGCGGGTGTTTTTTACTACAGGTGACGGGGCTGGTTAGCTGCCGCCACCAGCGTTGTTGTCGTCGCCAGGCTCCGGCGTCGGCAGCGGGATGGTCTCCGGGACTGTCGGCGCTTCGAAGTCGCCCTGGCCTTCCGGCAGGTTCTGGATGCTGTCGAAGTCAAACAGGAAGGGGCTGTTGGACGGGACCAGCGCCAGAGTGACGTTGTCGGAAAGCTGCTGGATGTACTCGTACTGGATCAGCGCCGGGTTGGCCGCGATCTGCGCGCTGATCAGGCTGAGGGCTTCGGCCTGGGCCTGAGCGCGCAGGATGGTCGCCTGAGCGTCACCGCGCGCCTCCTCGATGGCGGCATCGGCCTGACCGCGCGCTTCAGTCTCGACACGCTCCGCCTCGGTCTGAGCGCGCTGGAGTTCCTGCGCCTCGATCTCTTTACGCTCAATCGATTCGGCGAAGTCCGGGCTGAAGTTCAACGCGCGGACCAGGAAGCCGGTCAGGTTCAGACCTTCACGCTCAAAAGCCAGCCGGATGTTGGCCTCGGCGCGGCTTTCCAGTTCGGCGCGGCTGACACCGTAGATGGCTTCGGCGTTGTACAACGCGATCTCGTTGCGGACCAGGTTGCGCACGGTTGGCCGCACGAACTGCTCCAGATAGGTATCTTGCCAGCGTTCGTGAATCAGGTTCACCTGCGTCGCGTTGATATTGAACAGCACCGTGACGTCGATGCGAACTTCCTGGCCATCTCGGGTACGCGCTACGATCGCGTCGTCACCCCGCTGGCCCATCTGCTCGGACGCGTCGGCCATGGTGTATTCCTGCTGACGAATTGGATACGTGGTGGCGTCCTGCAGCACCGGGATGATGATGTGCGTGCCGGGGCCGCGCGGCTCGTCCAGATTACCGGTCAGGGTCTGGAAGACGACGGCGGTCTGCTGCGGCTCGACGACGATGATGCCCTGGCTGACCACTGTCAGCAGCAGACCTGCGACCAGACCCACCACCGACAACATGATGCCGTTACGAACGGGCCGACCCTGTGAGGCCGAGACCACTACGATACCGACACCCGCCAGAAACGCCAGAAAACCGATCAGCGCGAGTGCGCCAATTACACTACTAATTCCACCCATTGATATCAGGCTCCTTGTCGTGCTCGGAATGCGAACTTACGTCTATCCGAATAACTTACAGACAGCACCGCTGATTATATCACGACTTGAGCCGCTTTTGGCGGACCGTCCCCGGCTTCCCCCCAGAAACTGGGGCATTTGCATTAGGGCTTGTTTAACGTCGCTGTCCGGCGTAAGCTGGCCTGCCGACATTTGCGAAATACGCGACTTTGGGCTACAAGTCTTAACATCATACGGCGACTTGTTGTCTTATAAGGAAAGTACGTCATTATCATGCTCACGGTTGCAGATGCCCTGGCCCTGGATGTGTTTAACGGTTCGGTGATCGTCGCCGGGCGCGCTGGATTAACTCGGCCCGTCGCCTGGGTGCATAACGCCGGTGTACCCAACGTCGCCGAGTGGCTCAACGGTGGCGAACTGCTGCTGACGACCGCCTTCAGTATGCCGCCCGACCTCGAAGAACAGAAACAGTATGTTCAGGCGCTGATCGACAAGGGGGTAGCCGGGCTGGGGATCGCCATCGGCTTTATGATCGACCGCGTGCCGGACGAACTGCGCGCCATCGCCGACGCGCACGATTTTCCGCTGGTCGAGGTGCCCTACGAACTGCGCTTTGTCGATATTGCCCGTGAGATCAACGGGCGCATCGCCCAGGAAAACCTGATGCTGTTCCAGCGGGCGCTCAACATCCAGCAGTCGCTCACTGAGCTGGTGCTGCAGGGCGGCGGCATCCGGCAGTTGGCATCCACGCTGGCCGAGATGATTAACCAGTCGGTGAGCATCGAGACTGAGCGTTTCGAGGCGCTGGCCAGCGTCAACATCGGCCCGGTGGACGAAGCCCGGCGCTATACGCAGCAGTTCGGTCGCACCGATCCGCGCCTGGTGCGCGCGCTGGAAGATCACATCCTGCCGGAGATTCGGCGCACGCTCAAGCCGGTGTTCATCCCGCAGATGCCGCATGTGGGCCTGGAGATGGAACGTATTCTGGCACCGATTGTGGTGCATGGCGAGATTTACGGTTATATGTGGATCATCGCCGACGACCGCCCGCTGGACCAGCTTGACCATATGGCGATTGAAAGCGGCGCTACCATCGCCGCGCTGATGCTGCTGTACCAGGAGTCGCTGCACAGTTCGGAAGCGTCGGTCAAGGGGAATCTGCTGGCGCGGCTGATCCAGGGCGGGACCAGCGGCACGATGGTCGTCACCGACCAGGCGCTGCGCTACGGCGTGGACCTGCGCCAGCCGTTCCACGCGCTGCTGATCGAAGTGACGCACGTCAACACCAAGCACCTGCTCGACCTCTACCGGCGGGTTGACCGGCTGGTGACAGCCGGTGGCGACACCGCCATCGTCGGCCAGTTCGCCGGGCGGGTGATGCTGCTGGTACAGGCCAGCGAATCGCTGGACAGGCTGACCGAGCGCATCCACGAGGAACTGGCGACACGCCCGCCCGGCTCGCCGGTGGCGCGAATCGGCGTGAGTGGCGCTCACAGCGGCGCAGATCGCGTGGGGCTGGCCCATGCGCAGTGCCAGGAAGTGCTGCACATCAGCCAGCGACTGCACCTGCGCGGCAAAACATTCTACTTCGACCGGCTGGGCTATCTGCATGCGCTGTATCACGCCGGGCCAGAGGCGCTGCACGACAACCCGTTCGTGCCTGGCCTGCGCGCTCTGCTCGGTGAACAGCAGGCCGACCTGTTCCACACGCTGGAAACTTATCTGGATGTGGGCGGCAACGGCGTCAGCACGGCGGAGACGCTGCACATCCACCGCAGCACGCTGAACTATCGTCTGCAGCGCATCGCCGAGATCGCCAACGTCGATCTCTCCGACCCGGTCACGCGCCTGAATCTACAGGTGGCGATCAAGCTGCTGCATCTGTTTGAGGAAAACTGACCGCACTGGCGGCGAAACGACCCCAACTCAGGAACGGCGAACATCATGCGCTTTGAAAACGAAACCGAAGCCATCACCTACGTGTTTAACTCGCTGGCGAGCACCGACTGGCGCAATCGTGGCCTGGACGAGCACACCCGCGACCTCAAGCCCACCCAGACGCTGCTGGAACACACCGGCCTGCTGCGCACGTCGCGCCGCGAGTACGCCGTCGTCACCGGCAGCAAGGGCAAAGGATCGGTGGCGGCCTTTACGGCGCGGCTGCTGCAAAGCCTGGGCCATACAGTGGGGCTGGTGACCAGCCCCCACCTGACGACGTACCGCCAGCGATTCCGTGTGAACGGGCGTATGATCAGCGAGGCTGACCTGGTGCGCCTCATCAGCGAATTGTCGCCCGCTATCGACGCGGTGCAGGCCGATCTGCCGGCGGGCAAGTACCTCAGCCCGCAGGGGATTTTCCTGGCGGTGGCGCTGCGCTGGTTCGACGAGATGAACGTCAACGCGGCGGTGATCGAAGTCGGGCGCGGCGGGCGCTTCGACGACAACGCGCTGGTGCCCAACATGCTGTCGCTGTTCACGCCGATGGTGCTGGAACACACGCGCTATCTGGGGCCGTCACTGGAGCGCATCGCCTGGCACAAGGCAGGCATCATCAAGCCCAACAGTTACGCTTACAGTCAGCCGCAGGAACCGGTGGTGATGGACATTCTGCGCGCCGAGGCCGACGCACGCGGCGCGCAGTTCGAATGGCTGGCCCCGCTGGATATGATGCGCTATCTCGGCCTGGATGGCGACGGTATGCGCGTCGATGCCGGGCGCTACGGCGAGGTGACGCTGCCGCTGCTGGGCCGCTACGAGATCGACAACGCCTCGCTGGCGACATGGGGTGCCGGGAATATGCACGCCCGGCTGGCTCCAAAACCGGGGCAGGCGGCGCTGTCACACGGTTCGGCGGCCTACGTCGCCGCCATCCGTGACGGGCTGGAGCGACTTTTCTGGCCGGGGCGCTGCCACAAATTGCAGGACGCGCCAGCGGTCTATATCGACGGCGCGGTGAACGTGCTGTCGGCGCGGCGCTTCCTGGAGAGCGTGCGCGATCATCTGAACGCGCCAGTCGTCACCGTGCTGGCTGTGCCCCAGGACCGCGACTACAACGCCGTCTATCCGCTGTACGCCGCCGTCAGCGATGCGCTTATCCTCACCGAGTCGACGCGCAACATCACCATTCACTTTCCGCCAGCGGAAGTCGCGCTGGCCGCCGCCAGGGCGCACCATCATGACGTGCGGCACCAGCCGGATATCGCCGCCGCGCTGGACGAAGCGCGCGCGCGCGCCGGGTCCGCTGGCACGGTGCTGCTGGCGGTGGCACAACCGGCGGTGGGCGATGTCATGGCGCTCTACGGCCTGGATTTCGAGCAGATATAGATGTGTGGCCTGACTGTGTGGTAAAGATGTGGGGTAATAACAGGGCCAGCTGAAGGTGACAGCTTGGCCCTGTTTAGGTCGGGTATTCCGTCAGTGACCAATCAGTGTCAGTTTGCGGAGGACAGAGGCCGGCATTTGGCGCCAGGTATCGACCTGGCCGTTCCATGACGATTCTTTGACAATTACATGATCGTGATGCGATTCCATGACCATAGCAACATGCCCATGTGTCCCGTCGGCTCCAAGCTGTCCTGCGTCGTATACAACGAGATGTCCAGGCTTCACGACATCCACAGGCGATTGATTGCCACCAAGATTGTAACGAATGTCGGATATATACGAATCATTGGTATGGATAAGGTTGTTGGCGGAACCGAAGCCTCGGCCACCAATGTCCGGTCGCCATTCCGCGACAAAACCCAGGCATAAACCTGGCTTTGCTACAGGTTTTGCATTCATTGGCATGGCGAAGTGGACCTCACGGCCATCGACCACCTGAACCGTGCCGCCGCTGGGCGCTGGCGTTGATGGGGCCTTGGCCACCGGAGGCGCAACCGCCGCCGCCGTCGTACCATCTCCGCCGGGAATGACAATCTCCTGGCCAGGATGGATCAGGTTAGGGTCTTTTATATGCGGGTTGGCGGCCACCAACTCGTTCACGCTGACGCCATGCTGCTGGCCGATGCCCCACAGCGTATCGCCTGGTCTGACAATGTGACTTGCGCCGGGTACGGGCGCAGCAGCGACTGCTTCGCCATTGTTTACGAGCTGTCCGAGTGACTCGTCTTCTGTGGCGAAAGTTGAGGCGATATCGTTAAATACACCACGCGTTGTACGCAGCGCCTCCTCCAGTGCACGCAGCGTGGGCAGGATAGCATCATCCATCTCCTGGTAGAACGCATTGGCTCCCTTGCCAATCCAATGCCCACTGCGCAGGGTTTCGTGACGCTGCTGCAAGCTCCGCGTGATAGCCTGTACCTGTTCGGCGAGGGATTCGAACTGATCGCCTGTCAGGCGAACCTTCTCGTAGTCGATGACGATTTTCTCTGCCATTTGATGTTGCCTCTCCCCTGGTGTGGACAAGAATAATCGTTTCCAATAGTACGATATTTAAGTCTGGCAATGCGCAGGTGCACGATATTCTGACATCCTGATTTGGGTATCGCCTGCCTCGTTGTGCCTAATTGTTCAGGTCCTGCGTTGCTTCCGGCGGTGGGTCCGTTGGCGTCTCTTCTGCTGGCGTCTCTTCTGCTGGCGTCTCTTCTGCTGGCGTCTCTTCTGCTGGCGTCTCT
>CAZXCK010000098.1:14421-16715 GCA_964639225.1 uncultured Anaerolineaceae bacterium
TCCGTTGGCGTCTCTTCCGTTGGCGTCTCTTCCGTTGGCGTCTCTTCCGTTAGCGGCACGCTGGTCGGTGGCACGCTGGTCGGGCGCGGTTGGACGGGCTGTGAGTCTTCCGGCGGCGGCTCGATCTGTGAGCCGCCCTGATCTGGCATCGGCGTCGGCGGTGGGGTGTTGGTCGGCAGCGGCGTAGCTGTCGGCGGCGGCGGGGATATGTAACGGGCTAGATTACATATGCGGTAATCGTCACTATTGCGGCCAGCTACACTCGCCAGCAAATCGGCAAATTCATCAGCCACCCGACTCAGCGATTGCATGGTTTGCGCGGCGTCACCCGCACTGTCAATCTCCAGGCGCTGGCCAATATCGAGGCGTGTCTCCTGACCACCGATAGTCGTCGTTACTGAGCATTCGCCCGCGTAGCATGTCATAGCGATACGCTGCTCATCGTGTTCCACACCGATACAGCCGTTCTGACCGTCGGCGGTTCCCATCACCTGGATGCCAATCGTCGTACCGGTAAACTGAATACTGATACCACCATAAATCGCTTCTGGCTGAATCAGGAATCTTCCAGTGTCGGACAGCAGTCTGGCGCGCCGGCGGTTTGAGTCCACCGATTCAACGCGCAGCATGGAGTCGCTCATCATGTAAATTCTGGCTGCCTCGGGACCGGCATCCGGGTCGGCAAAGAGGTTGAATACGCCATCAAGATGAGCTTCGACTGTCTGGCCAATTCTGGGGTTAAGCGTCTGCGCCTGGTTCTGATACAGCACGCCGACATCCCCTTCTTCGATGCGAGGCAGGGGTGTATGCGTCGGGGTCAGCGTGGGCGTGGGTGTTTCGGTCCAGCTCGCGGCAATCTGAGTGCTCTCCAGCACGACCAGCGCGGCGCGTGTGCCTTCGGCTTCGGCCTGTTCGCGCCGCTCCGACTCGATGGTCAGCGCATCGGAAGCCTGACCCAGTTCATCGCTGGTATTAATAAACATGAAAAACAAGAAAAGTGCCACCGCTGCAACCATCGCCAGCGCGCCGAAAACAATCCGGCCACCTCTACCCCTGATGGTGTTGTGGCGCGCCTTTGAGTTGGGCGCGACGAAGATAAGAGCCAGGGAGACGTTATCCTGCGCCCGCCGCCCCATCGCAAAACTGACCAGCAAGCGCGCTGTGGATTCGGGATTGCGGTCGAGCGCGTGACGCACAAACTCTTCTTCACGGACACATGGGTTCAGGTCGATGGGACTGGTGTCGATCATCCCATCGCTCATGACATAGATGGTATCGGCCTCTTCGAGTTCCAGCCCCTTACGCCCACGCGCCAGGCCAACCGCTTCGCTGGGCGCGTTGGTGTAGAAGCCGGTATCGGCCTGAACATCCGGCCTGACACCCAGCGCGCGGGTGAGGTGGTGCGCGTTGGGTGCGCTGTAAGCCAGCTCTGGCTGCATGCCATCGTTCAGAATTGCCTCTGCGGCGATATTGTGGTCACGGTTGAGGCGATTAAGTTTGCCTTTACGCACCAGCACAATGGGGCTATCGCCGACACTGGCGATGTACAGACGGCCCCAGCGCGAACCATCTTCGACGATGATGGCCAGGGCGAAAGTGCATTTACCACCATGCCCCACATGAATCACTTGTGCGTTAGCCGCCGCGACTGTACCTTCCAGCAGCGCGATCATGTCGTGGCTGGGGTTGGTTGCCAGGTAATGCAACGCGGTGTCAATGGCGGCCTGGGCGGCGATTTCGCCCCGGTTGACGCCACCGACGCCATCGCAAACGATAGCTACCTGCAACATACGGTTATCGACAGTGGTGATCTGATCAACCCTGGACCGGTCCTCCATATGTTCGCGTTCGCCACGGTCATAAAAGTCGAATGCTGCATAACGGTTATCCGTCATCGTGTTGTCCTGTCTGCGTTCAGATCGCTGGGCAGATGAATTTACATCGCTATACGCGGCGGCGGATAAGGCGATTGGGTATCAATCAGATAGATGGCATCCATAATCGACAGGCGTTCTTCGGCGACCTTCGACAGCATGCCGTGTTTGCGATTCTGCTTGGCATCGGTGGTTTTCGGGTCGCCAATCAATATCTGGTCCATAAACCGGTCACCGGTGGATGGGATGGGTTTATACAGGATGTTAACCGCCAGGCCATGTTCATCCCGACTAGGATTGAAGGGACTTTGCCCCATCAGCAGTTCATAGGCGATGACCCCCAGCGCCCAGACATCTGCCGGGCGATGGTCGATATCGCCGATGGCGAGGTTGTACTGCTTCCCGGTATCGATGAGCAGT
>CAZXCK010000099.1:0-16705 GCA_964639225.1 uncultured Anaerolineaceae bacterium
GATCAGCGTCCGCAACCCCACCTGAACGAGCTGGTTTTCCTGATTGTTGATGATCGTTGCGGCTTTTGCCACAAGCTGGTTCACATCTTGAAGCTATTCGGCGAGAGTACCACCCATGTGGATATCCACCACAGACCGGCATCAGGCAGCAGGGAGTTCTCAGCAACTTCCCCTCCGTGAACCGTATCATCACAACCCTTGACCGTTTACTAGACCGATCTCTATAATCAGCTTATGACTACATCAACACGCGATCAGATCATCGAGAAAACCTGCGAACTGCTCGAACTTCAGGGCTATCATGCCACCGGTTTGAACCAGATCATCAACGAGAGCGGTAGCCCAAAAGGCTCGCTCTACTACCATTTTCCGGGCGGAAAGGAAGAACTGGCCGTCGAATCGGTGAGCCGCGTCGGGCAGATCGTGCTGAATCGCATCCGCGACAATCTGGCGGAGATGGACGAACCCGCCGCCGCGATCCACGCCTTCATCGTTAACATCGCTATCAACGTGGAACGATCTGGCTTTCGGGCGGGCGGCCCCATCACGACCATTGCGTTGGAGACGGCTTCGACCAATCCACGCCTGCGCGAGACATGCGCCGATATCTATGCCGGTTGGATGGCGGCATTCGCTGACAAACTGCGCTCCGGCGGCATGAGCGATGAATCCGCCGGACACACGGCGACGTTAATCATTGCGGCGATTGAGGGTGGGGTGATCCTGTGCCGCACGGAGCAGAGCCGCCGTCCGTTGGAAATCATCGCTGGTGAAATCCGGGCGCTCATCGAGCATCGCGTTTGATGGTTCAGTTTTTTTATCGTAAGTATGTAGACTGGTCTAGTGAGTAGAGGATTAAGACGATGCAAATCGACGTTTATCACGATACCGTGTGCCCGTGGTGCCGTATCGGCAAGCGGCATCTGCAACTGGCGCTGGCTGAATGGGACAGTGCGGTCGTCAGCGTGAATTACCGGACGTTTTTCCTGAACCCCGACATCCCCCCAGAAGGGTATCCGTTTCAATCGTACATGCGCGCTAAGGGCGGTGGGCGCGTCCCATTGGAAGATTGGTTCGCCGCGCCCCGTGATGCTGGCGCTCGTGTCGGGTTGACGTTCAATTTCGAACGCATCGAACACGCGCCGAACAGCACGTTGTCCCATCAGCTCATCGCGCTCACGCCAGAAGCGGGACGCGAGACAATCATTGACGCGATCTACGCCGCTTACTTCGAATACGGGCGGAACATCGGCGACATCGACGTGCTGGTAAGCATCGCGGCGGAAAACGGTCTCGACGCGGACAGCATCCGCGAAGCGTTGTCGAATAATGTCGGTCACGAGGCAGTCACGGCTGATTTTCGTCAGAGTCAACAGATTGGCGTGACCGGCGTGCCGTTTTTTGTGATCGACAACCGGTTGGCCTTCAGCGGCGCGCAACCGCTCGCCGTCATACTGGATGTTCTACAGCAGGCATTGACAATGAGAGAGGAAAACAAATCATGAAATTAGCCATCTTCGGCGGCACGGGCAAGGCTGGCCAGCATCTGATCCGCCACACCCTGAAAGACGGACATGAAGTCGTCGTGCTCGCTCGAACACCGTCCAAAGTGACCGCCAAAAGCGAGAGATTGCGCGTCGTGCAGGGCGACATCCTGAACCTGGACAGCGTGGAGGAAACAATTCAGGGCGTGGATGCGGTTCTCAGCGTGCTCGGCCCCAGCAACAACAAGCCGGAATTCACCATCAGCAAAGGGATGGATAACATCCTCAGTGCGATGGGCAAACATGGCGTGCGACGGCTCATCATCTCGGCGGGGGCGGGCGTGCGCGACCCACAGGATCAGCCCAGGTTGATCGACAAAGTTGCCGGAGCTGCGCTCAAAATCATCTCCAGGAACGTCGTCGCGGATATGCAGACGGTGGTCGATAAGGTCCGGGCATCCGACCGCGATTGGACGATTGTCCGCGTGCCAATGCTGACCGACGAACCATCGCGGGAGACGCTCAAAGTGGGCTATGTCGGCGATATTTCGCCGCGCCTCTCGCGGGAGGATATGGCAATCTTTATGCTCAGGCAGGTGGAGGATGACGCGCATTTGCACAGAGCGCCCGCTATCAGTAATTGATGGGATTGATTCTTGGGGATCACGTATCCCCAAGAAATCTCGGTTACGGCAGAAGACGCGCTCAGGCGGCGACGCGATAGTGGTCGTTGGCCGTCTCTCTTCCTCATCCAGATAACGCCACGGGCTGTCCTCGTTAAATGGCTCGGTCAGGCGCATGTCGTCTATCAGGCGAGCAACGAAAAGCGTTCCAGGCAAACCGGCTATCACTTGCCGGTCTGCCTGGCGTTGATGATCTGGAACACACGCTGGGGAGAGATGCTGCACTCACGGGCCAGGTCGCTGAGGGTTTCGCCCTGAGCATAGCGCTGGCAGATGCGTTCGTCGCGTTGTGCGGCAGGGATGGGCGGTGGTCGCTCATGCGCGCCGTGTATAATGAAGAGGATGATTTTCTTCGAGAAGCGTAGCTTTTCAGCCAGAACAGTTTCACGCCCCTGATCCCGTTGGGGTCAAATTCGTACCCGCTGCTTTTAGCGACGCTGTACAGGGTATTTTTGCCATCTTGTACAGCTTAGATACCCCCGACTCGAGGCAGGATCATACACGAACGGCACGCGGCTGGCGAACGGATTTCCGACCTGGCGCGTGAGTTCGGCATTTCGCCGCAGCGGGTGTATCAGGTCGTCAATTACAGACCGATGCAAAAGAATTGTCGCCTGATGCGATTTAACTAGACCAGCGTGTGGCAGGGCCTGGATTCATGGTTACTTGTGCCAAAACATTGCACCTATACGCCTGCTATCTGCAGAAATCATGATCGGCTGATGCCTGCGATTCCCAGATGCTTCGCAGCGCATAGATCTCCATGTGTCTCAATGTTGCTTCACCGTTTTCGGCGAACAATGATATGCCGTCAGCCGCTGGATTCACAAAGGTCTGGCTCGTCAACACGATACTGCCGTCGTTGGCAAATACTTCCACAGAAGACTCGTCAACGAAAATGTGCAGCCTGAGCAGATTGTTTTCCAGTGTTATAGGAGAGCCAAAAGCCGGGTTAAAATCGTTATGGATGGGGATGTCATTGAGCCGATGGGTACGATTCACGACAAGCTGGTTGAATTGGGAATTAAACAGGATGCGTGTGCCATCTGTTTCGTCGCCCTGGTGAACCGCGACACCGACTCGTTCGGCATTCCCAACCTCAAATTCGGCGATTATTTCCAGTGTACGCCCGTTGATGCCGTCCAGTGACATCGGCCCAGTGAGGGCGATATCGCTCCAGCTTCCCAACGGCTCTCGCAGGGTCTGCAATTCGGGGATGGGCTGTTGTGTCAGGCGGATGCCAGCAGATGTCTCCACCAGTGACAGCTCTCGCGGCAGGGTGGTCGCACCGCGCCAGGGTGTTGTCGGTATGTGCTCGGCATAGAGCCAGTTGTTCATCCAACCAATATAGATGCGCCGATCCTGTGGCGCATTACTCCAGATGGTCCCGGCGTAATTGTCTGGTCCGTAATCCAGCCAGAGCACTTCCAGAGGGTAGTCATTGGTGAACGTGGTGCCGTCAAAATCGCCAATGAAGTACTGAATGCCGCTGCCGGTGGCAGGAGCCATGCGGCTGACACTCATCAGCAGTACCCATTTTGTCTCGCCGTTGATCTCAAGTGGGAATAAGTCCGGCACTTCCCAGGTCGCTGTCATTTGCCCGCCAGTGAATCGGCTGGCAAATTCCCAGTCACGCAGGTTGTCAGACACAAACAACTCTACGCCCAGTCCGGAGGAAATCGGGGCGACCCAGCGCTGGCTGGCTTCATGCCAGAAGACTTTTGGATCACGGAAGTCCGGGGCCAGGGCATCCAGCACCGGGTTGCCCTCATACTTCGTCCAGGTGCGCCCGTTGTCCGTGCTGTAGGCTATACCCTGCGTCTGGGTGTGGTATGAGAAGAACGCTACCAGGGCATCTTCACCGAATCCGGCTGTATTGTTGTGGTCAACCACCACACTGCCGGACCAGATTGTCCCATTGTCATCTGGATACAGCGCAATCGGGAGGGTCTCCCAATGGACCAGGTCTGTAGAAACCGCATGTCCCCAGTGCATCGGCCCCCAGGTCAGCCCGCCGGGATGAAACTGGTAGAACAGATGATATTCGCCGTTGTGATACACCATGCCATTGGGATCATTCATCCATCTGCAGGGTGGAGAGTAATGAAACTGAGGGCGAAAGTCTTCCTTGTACGAGACATCCACACGAGTCGACATATTGATACAACCTGTTAGGAGCGTTGTCAGGATAAAGAAGGCAAAAATTCTACCGGGCGTCATAATATTTACCTCGGTCTTTGATAAGACTTAAACTATAGTTCTTGGCTGGGCAGCCGATTGTTGTGATCGATCCCAAATTACCGCAATCATAGCATGCAACCGAATGTTCAGCAACCAATGGCCATGACAATCGAGCCGAAGTGTCTCAGTTGACCGAATGCTGATGCGGCTATGTCGGACAGAACTGCTATACCGATTGGCGTTCAACTAAGGGGCAGGGTAGTTTCTCCTGCACAGGAGGCAGGTGCTGTTGTCCGGCATGCGCCTCCAGGAACCTGACCGCCCATTCGCCCATCTCATAGTGCGGGAGCTGCATCGTCGTGAGCGGCGGCCACAGGCCAGCGGCGATGTCCTTCTGATTGTCGAAGCCCATCACGGCGACATCGTCCGGTATGCGCAGGCCCAGGGATGACAAGGCACCGTAGCAACCCATCGCCGTTCGATCGTTGCCACAGAAGATCGCAGTCGGCGGGTCAGAGAGCTGCATCAGGTCGAGCGTGAGCTGATAATTATCCTGTGGTGTCTGGTTTGTGAAACGAATCAGATCGGGGTCGAATGGAACACCATACTCGGCCAGTGCCCGCTGATAGCCGAGCAGACGTCCGGTTGCGGCAGGCACCGGCGGTGGGTCGCCGCCAAGGTTGATGAAAGCAATGCGCCGGTGTCCCTTAGCCAGCAGCGTTTGTGTGGCAAGATGGCCCGCCTGCTCCTCATCAGGTACGACCGAGGGCACAGAGCGATCTGTCGCAAAGCAGTTAGCCAGCACTAACGGCACATCGACCATCTCCGGTAGAATTTCTACCGCCTGATGATACTCAGCAGCATAGATGATGCCTTCCACACGACGCTGAAGCATTGCCTGAAGAGATAGCCGGGTCAGTTCGGCTTTGGGGCCGGCATTGACGACCAGCATGACTTTGTTGTTGGCCCATAACGCTTCCTGTGCGCCAGTGATCATATCGACGGCATAGGGAGAGGTGATAACGTCATCGTTGATCAACCCAAAGCCAACCAGGTTGGAATTTGCTGTGCGCATATGCCGGGCGCTGAAGTTCGGGCTGTAGTTTAGCTCTGCAATAATCTCGACCACACGCGCGCGTGTGGATTCTTTGACTGAGGGGTGATTGTTCAATACGCGCGAAACGGTACCGCGACTAACCCCGGCCATCTGAGCAATGTCTTCTATTGTGGTTTTGTTTACCATTTATCTGAGTGCAATCCACCAGTATATTGCAGAAACGATAGAGATAATTAGACCACAAAATCACCATATCGCATATTGAAAAAACTGCTCAGGAACTTGTTGCGTCATTTTGTCCCACGTGTTATATTCATTTTTGGGATCGTTCACAAAACTTGGTTGCGTCACAATAACGGTTGCTACCGTTGTTGATAACAGACCGATCGTAGATCAGTCGAAGATTATTGTTTCTTGCACAATTGGCTGGATTAATCCATGTTACAACAAGACACACGCTCTCAGCGACAGATGTTGGCTGGTGACATTCACAGGCCCCGTTATCACTTTCTTCCTCCAGGCAACTGGATGAATGACCCCAATGGGTTAATCCAGTGGGGTGACAAGTACCATTTATTCTATCAATATAACCCGGATGGCGCCTATCACGCCAACATGCACTGGGGTCATGCCGTCAGCGATGATCTGATTCACTGGCAGGACCTGCCGGTGGCGTTGGCGCCAACGCCTGGCGGCCCTGACGAGTCTGGGTGCTTCTCTGGGTCTGCGGTGGATAACAACGGCGTGCCGACGATCTTCTACACCTCAACCGCCGGCGAACGCAGCGCCATCCAGACACAGTCGATGGCGACCAGTGACGACGATCTGCTGACGTGGATCAAGCATCCGGCTAATCCGATTATCAGCCAGGTCCCGGTTGAGTCCGGCCAGACCCGCGACTTTCGTGATCCCTTTGTCTGGCGTGAGGGCGATACCTGGTATATGGTCCTCGGCTCGCAGGTCAAAGACGTGGGTGGCGTGGTTTTCCTGTATCGCTCTTTGAATCTGGTCGATTGGGAATATCTCAACCCGCTGTTAAGCAGCGATAACCTCCAGTATGGCTTAATCTGGGAGTGCCCCAACTTTTTCAGGCTGGGCGACAAGTGGGTGCTGATTTTCTCGGCGCACACCGGGGCCGCTGTTGATACTGTCTACTACTTTGTGGGCGATTATCATAATCATCGTTTTATGCCGCAATACAGCGCCGTGCTGGATTATGGCGACATGTACGCGCCCCTGACCTTTGTCGACAGCCAGCAGCGTCGTCTGATGTTTGGCTGGCTGCGTGAGGCGCGCTCGACAGTGGATCAACGGTTGTCTGGCTGGTCGGGTGTGCAGTCGATACCGCGTGTTCTGACACTGGACGATCAGAACCGTCTGCTGATGAACCCCGCACCAGAACTGGAAACCATACGCGGCCAGCATCATTCGGTCGATCCTATGCCAATCACACAAGCTACGACCCTGGATGTCACCGGCCTGGCGCTCGATATTGTCGTTGAGTTCGATGTTGAGGTCAGCGGCCACTGCGGATTTAGCCTGGCGTGTTCCGCCGACGGAACAGAGCGCATTGATGTTATCTACCGGGCTGAGGGCGGGTTGTTGTGTGTTCAGAAAGTTAACCCTGAACTGAATGGTGCCCTCACCACACATAGCCGCGAAACACCGCATGAGTTGGCGCCCGGCGAAACCCTGAAACTACGCATCCTGTTGGATGGCTCGGTGATCGAGATTATCGCCAATGAGCGCACCAGTTTAACCAGCCGATTTTATGCGCTCAATGCAGGCAGCGAGCATGTCAGGCTGTTGGGTGCACAGGCCCGGCTTCTGGCGCTCGATATCTGGGAGATGCCGTCTATCTGGCAATTAAGCCAGTGAGTTCAGCCAGGAGGTGATTTGAGACCAGACGTAAATCAGGTTTTTTCTGTACTCAGTCGACTCGTATTGGCATGCAGGTTTGTTTTCAAAGTTATATAAGGAGTTAAGAATGTCCCACAAGATGACTCGCCGGCAGTTCATCATAGGTTCGGCGGCAGGCGCGTTCGCTCTGGGTGTGAGTGGGCTACCCGGCGGCAAGCTTTTCGCTAAACCACCGGCTCAGGACAGCGTTACCCTTCGCTTCCAGGAGAATGCAGAGTTTTACAGTGATGTCGTAGCCGCTTTCCGTGAGCAGTTCCCCAACGTCAACATCGAGTTTGTGAACGTCACCGGCATCGACCATGCGGAAATCGCCACCAAGATCATGACGCAGTTCGCCGCCGGGCAGCCTATTGATGTGGGTTACGCAGCTACCGAAGCGACCCAGTTCTACGCCGGATTGGGCCTTGCCGGTCCACTGACCCAGCGCGCACTGGATGACCAGGACGAGTTGGCCGAATACTTCGCTGATGTCAGCCCGACACTGGTTGAAGGCATGATGTGGGAAGGCGACCTGTACCAGCTCCCGCGTGACTTCAACGCCGCGCATATTTACTTCAATAAGGAACTGCTGGCAGAAGCCGGCCTGGACGTCCCAGGTGAAGACTGGACCAAGGACGATTTTGAGGCGATGGCCCAGGCCCTGACGGGTCTTGGTGGCGGCAATTCGTTTGGCTATGGCTGGACGAACCGTCTGTGGGGTAGCTGGACACCCTGGTTCTTCGTCAACGATACCAATCTGCTGACGGAAGAGCGCGCGCCGGGTGGTGAGGCCATCTGGGATACTTTCTATGCGGATGAGCCGCTGGCCGAGGGGCGTGGCGGTGGCTGGCGCTGGCCGGAACCCCAGGCCAACAACCCGGCTATGGTGGAAGCGCTTGAATTTGTCGTTGGTTTGACCGAGCAGGGTTTGACCCCGGCGGTTGAAATCGGCGGTGGTGAGACGCTCGAAGGCTTCTTCACCAGCGGCAGACTCGGCATGACCATCGCTGGCGGATTCTGGGCCGGTGCGCTGGTCAACGCCGGCATGGAACCGGGATCGTTTGAAGTGCAGTTCTGGCCGGTCTGGAAGACCCAGCGCCATCAGTTCGGTACGGGTGGCGCGTGGATTCTGGACGGATCGCCTGGTGAAGATGCCGCCTGGGAATTCCTCAAGTTCAACACCAATGTTGACGTTATGATGATGATCCCCTGGATGGCCGATGCCTCTACCACGCCAGTGCGCCGCTCCATGAACACGGCGGAATACTGGTCACGCACGGGCCTCGAAAACTGGGACGTGTTTTACCGTGCGCTGGATGAGCGTCGAGACACCGGCCCCATTCCGGCTCCGCCGTTCTCTATCGAGATGACGAATATCTACACGCGCTATACCAGCCTGGCCACCAACGGAGACATGACACCGCAGGCTGCGCTGGACGGTATGCAGTCCGAGCTTGAGGCGCTTTACGCCCGCCAGTAAGGTCCATAATCACACATAGAACTTAACGCGCTGGGCTTTCAGGAATGCCCGGCGCGTTAAGCCAAAGTGGAGAGTCTGCAATGGCTACAGTAGGTGTTAAAGAGAACAGTCGTCGTTCTTTGCGATATTGGCTGGCGGCGGACACCATGCAGGGGATCAAGCGCCAGCGCATGTTAATGGGCTATCTGTTTATTGCACCCACGATTGTTGGTCTTCTGGTCTTTATCGTGGGGCCGATGTTAGCCAGCTTCTACCTCAGTTTTCACCAGTGGAATGTTTTTCGTCCCCCAGAGTTCATTGGGCTGGCTAATTTTGAGCGGTTAGCCAGTGATACGCGCGTCTTTGTATCGTTCAGAAACACGTTCATCCTGGTCATCATGACGGTGACCATACTGGAAATTGTCGCCCTGGCCCTGGCCCTGGCAGTCAGGCGGGTCACCAACAATTTTCTGGGGTACTTCTACCGGACAGCCTTCTTTATGCCGGTGCTGCTGTCTGGCGCGGCGGTCGCTGTGACTTTGAGTTACATGTTCCATCAGGATTTTGGCGTTATTAACTATTACCTGGGTTTGTTGGGCATCTCAAAAATCCCTTGGTTAAACTCCGCTGACGTTGTGCTGATCGCAATCTCCCTGACGACAATCTGGCGCAACCTGGGCTTCACGTTCATTATCTATCTGGGTGGTGTCAGCGCGATGTCGGAGGAAGTCCTCGAGGCCGCTGAGGTAGACGGAGCTACCGGTTTCCGCAAACTGTGGTCGGTTATCCTGCCGCTTATGAGTCCCTTCATTCTGTTCGCCACCGTGACCGATATGATCAAAATGCTGCAATTCTTTGATGAGCCGTTCATTATGACACGCGGTGGCCCAGGCGATGCCAGTCGCACGGTGGTGATGATGATGTACGATTCGGCGTTTGCCAACTTCGAATATGGTTATGGTTCAGCTATTGCTCTGGTACTGTTCGCGGTGATCATGCTCGTCACAGCAGCGCAGTTTATCCTGAGCCGGCGCTGGGTGTTCTACGGATAGGGGGTGGAGCATGGCAACCACAAGAGAGGCATCAACAATCACCAGGACAACAGTAAAAACGGATTGGCTGGGATATGTCCGCACACATATCGGAGATTGGCTGACCTATCTGTTTTTGACCGTGACGGCAGTTTTCATGCTGGCCCCGCTGCTCTGGGTGGTGTCCACGTCGCTGCGGACGCCGGCGCAGTCATTCACGCTTCCGCCCCAGTGGCTGCCGCTCGATATGGATTTCTCAAACTACGCTGAGGTTTTTGATGAAATTCCCTTCTGGCGACAGATTACCAACAGCTTTATCATCACGTTCGCTGTGGTTGCCGGGCAGCTCGCGACCGCTGTAATGGCCGGTTATGCGTTCGCTCGTCTGCGTTTTCCGGGAAACAATATCCTGTTCTGGATTGTGCTGGCGACCATGATGATTCCCTACCAGGCGATCATCATCCCGGTCTTCGTGCTGATCGCGCGTTACCTGGGGCTGGCAGACACGCTGTGGTCACTGATTTTGCCATCGCTGCCAACGGCCTTTGGCGTGTTTCTACTGCGACAGTATTTCAAGCAGATTCCACCCGATTTCGAAGAAGCGGCCATGATGGATGGGGCCAACCAATGGCAGATTTTCAGCCGCATCTACTTCCCGCTGGCCTCGCCCGGAATGGCTATCCTGGCCGTGCTGACGTTCAACGCCAAATGGAATGATTACTTCACCCCGCTGATCTTCATGAATTCGGCAGAGCGCTTCCCAATCACGCTGGGTATCGTTGACCTGCGAGGGTATATGGGTACAGGCAGTATCTCGGTGGTGCTGGCGGGCATTGTGTTATCCACGATCCCGGTGATTATCATCTATATCTTCGGTCAACGCTATCTGCTCGAAGGTTTGATGGTCGGTGGTGTAAAGGGTTAGGTATCCGTTGCTTACTTCAAAACAGGCACCCCGTGTTGTCTTTCAGCCCGATGTCTATCGGGCGTTACAACGCGGGATACACAAAATGGTCGGCGCTGTGCGACCGACACTGGGTCCGATAGCCGGTGGCGTGGTCGTTGATCATATCAACAAGACCAAAGACCTTCCGGAATTTCTGGATAGTGGCGGGTTGATCGCCCGGCGCATTATCGAACTGCCTGATCGCGATGAAGATATGGCCGCCATGCTGGTCCGCTCCATGATCGTGCGCCAGCATGAGACTGTTGGCGATGGCACGGCGACAGCGGCAGTGCTGCTTGAGGCGATCTTCAATGGCGGTCTGCGTTACATTGCTGCCGGTGGCAATGCGATGCAGCTTCGCCGCCATCTGGAAGGTGCTGTGACGCTCATCATCGACGCGCTGGATGAGATGACCGTTCCGCTCGATGAGCAGCAGGCCCTTACGAATATGGCCTACACCCTATGCCATGATCCGGAAATGGCCGAACTGCTGGGTGAAGCTTTCGACCTGGTAGGCGGTTATGGCCGGGTCGAGATTCGTGAGGGATATGGTCGCCAACTGAACCTGGAGTATGTCGAGGGCAGCTATTACGAAACCGGGCTGGTGTCGCGGGCCATACTGCCAGACGATTCGGCAACCCGTATTGAACTGCTGAACCCAGCCGTTTTCGTCTGTGATTTCACGATCGACGACCACCGCGAGCTGTACCCGGTACTGCAAACGGCATTTCAGTCGGAGATCAGAGAGCTGGTTATCATCTTACGAAACCTCTCTGAGCAAGGGGTATCGCTGCTGGCCACCAACAACAAGCTGGACAAGCTCAAAGCGATCGCCATCAAAGCGCCAGGACTCAACGAAACCGACCGCATGGCCGCACTGGATGATCTGTGTACACTCACCGGGGCCACGCCAATACTCAAGGCCACCGGTGAAACACTGGAGAAGGTCACGGCGGACCACTTTGGCAAGGCGCGTCGGGTATGGGCCGATTTGCGGGCCTTTGGCCTGGTTGGGGGTGGCGGCAATCCACGTTACACCCGCGAACACATCGACCAGCTCAAACAGAGCTATCATAACGCAACCGATGTCAGGAAGCGCGGCGATATACTGAAACGGATTGGCGTGCTGCTGAATGGGTCTGTGACACTGTGGGTTGGCGGCCATTCGGAAACGGAAATCAACGCTCGTAAGAGCCGCGCGGTGCGGACTGCTATAACGCTCCGGATGGCCGTCAGCGATGGTGTGGTTCCGGGTGCTGGTGCGGCGCTCTCGGCTATACGACAACGCCTGCAGGAAAAACTGGCGACAGCCGAGAGCACCGACGAGCGCGCCGCCTATCGTATTCTCTGCGAAGCTGTGGCGGCCCCCGCCCGCACGATCTACCGGAATGCTGGCTACGATCCGAGCGAGGTGCTTGCCAGCCTGCATTTTGAGGACGACTCAAAAGGTTTTGATGTAACGTCCGGTTGCATCGTGGACGTTGCCGACGCCGGCATCTGGGATAGTGTCGCCGTCCTTAAAGCCAGCCTTAAAAATGCAATTCACACCGCAGCCCTGGCGCTGACAGTTGACTCTTTCGTTCATATGCGCCATGTGCCACTGGTCAAAAATCCGGATGGAACTTCAGATTGAACGACATCAATAACACACAAACTCAGGATATGATCTATACCCTGGCCGCAGCCAATAACACGATCTTCGCTGGGCGTACGTCGGGCGTTTATCGCTCGCCAGATGGCGGTGAAACCTGGTACAACAGCTTTGAAGCCACATCAGAACTGGACGGGGTCGCGGTGACTGCCCTGGCTGTACGTGAAGATCGGATGATTGCCGGCGTGGCCGGTGCGATGGCCTGTTCGTCTGATGGTGGGAAGTCCTGGCAGGTGGCGGGGCTGGCATCACCGCCGCCGCTGGTGGTTGATATCCTGTTCGCGCCGCATGATACAAATCTCGTGCTGGCCGGTACCGCCGATGACGGCGTGTTCGTCTCCACCGATGGTGGCAGTTCGTGGGTGGCGTGGAATTTTGGCCTGGTTGATCTGAAAGTGAACTGTCTGGCGATAGCACCGGATCATGCGGTCTTCGCTGGCACGGAAAGCGGCATTTTCCGCAGCCACAATGGCGGCAAATCGTGGCGCGACCTGTCTTTTCCGATGGATGCCGCTCCGGTGTTGAGCGTCGGATTCACAGCCAGTCGTGCCTTCGCAGGCACACAATCCAACGGACTGTTCTATGCCGATCATAGCGGCACAAACTGGTTAGCCGTAGCAGACCTGCCGATGCTGCAATCCGAAGCCATACACGCCATCGTTCCCAATGATAATGGCGCGCTGATTCTGACCGACCATCATCTGCTCCATCTCCAGGCGGACGATCTGACGCACCGGGTACTGGATCACTTCCCAGATCGCCTGGCTATCTCACTGGCACAAACAGGACAACACGCTTTCATCGGCTTTGTCGATGGTGCTGTTGAGAGCAGAAACAACAATCACGGCTGAGGGTTTTTGTGCCTGGTGCAGCGATTCTAGCCGGGATTGCCAGCGTTATCCGGACCATTTATGCATATCTCCTCGCCCCGCCAGACTTGCGCCGCAGACGCTCAGGACCGGCCAGGACTCACGCCCCTGACCTCGCTGCGTCTACCGTTCAGCAATCCACTATGAGAGCCGGCGATCAACACCGCCCGCAAAACACGCGCTCTCGCTGCACCATTTCGATTCTAATGGCCCCCTCGGCCCCAGTGAATACTCGCTCTTCAGCAGGGGCTGCCCTATGCCGGACGCAGTGCGGTGATTGCCGATGGCGCGTCATGGATTTGGCGCATCGCAGGTGATGTGTGCCCTGTGAGCACTCAGGTTGTGGATTGGTATCGCGCCAAAGACCATCTGGCCCAAGCGGCTCAGGCAGCGTATCCCAACGACCCAGAGGCCGCCCGCCGCTGGCTCAACCAGCAAGCCAACTTGCTGTATATCGACCGTTGACAGATTGCTATCCCAGCTCAGCCAACTGGACCGGACGACGCTCAGTAATGCTGCGCCGTGCGGCGTCAACAATCTGCTGGCCGATGCGCGCTGTCTCCACCGAAAGCGGCCCCTCTATCGGTCGATCCTGCTCGATGCAGTCGATGACGTACTGCACGCAGTCCTGCCGGGGAGCCACCAGCGAGTCCACGGGTAGGTCGTAGCCCTGGGGCCTGTCTTCGGTCTGGACGTGAATGGTCGGCTGATAGTCGTAGCTCGAAATACTGCCACGAGTGCCCACCACCACAAAGCCACAGCGCGGCTGCGGCTGCTGAATCCAGGGACTGGTCAGAGTTCCCCAGCGCGTCTCGAATTTGGACAGGCCGTGCTCGTAGCGCACAATCGAAATGCTGTGGTTATCGACTTCCCATCCTTGCGGGATGTAATCAATCGACACGACTTCGACAGGGATGCGGTTCCCCTGGAACCAGGTCCCCAGTGTCACCCCATAGCCCAGGTAATCCAGCAGGGAGCCGCCACCCTTGTCTTTTTCCAGGAACCAGGCCTGCTCGCCGACGAAGCCATCACCCCGATTGCCGTCATAATAATGAACCTCGACGACATCGCCAATCACCCCTTCGGAGATCAGACGATGCGTCGTCACATGGACAGGATACCAGGCCAGCGGCCAGTTGATCGCCAGCCGCTTACCGGTGCGCTGCACAGCAGCTATCATGCGATCTGCGTGTGCCAGCGATTCCGCGAATGGCTTTTCCACGATGATATGATACCCATCACCATGCGCAGATACCCGCTCCGTGTACTCGGCATGCAGGCCGGTCGCCGGACACAGGATGACCAGGTCGGGGCTGGTTTCATCGAGGCAGCGTTCAACATCGTCATACATCAGCGACTCCGGGACGTTAAAGCGTTCCGCGGCTGGCTGCATTTTCTCTTTGTGGACATGGCAGATACCGCAAATCTCGGCTCGCGGATGGTCAGCTACATGCTGGAGCAGGTCCGGCATGTGCATGTGATCAAAGTTGATACCGGCGATTTTCCATGTTCTGGCAGACATTAAACTCTCCTTATTTGAACGAATAATCCAGACCCGTAGGTTTCACCGCCTCGCCATTCAACTCAGAGGACAGGCAGGCGGCCAGTGTTGCTTCGAGCGTCCGCAGGTTGTTCGCGGCGCTGTTCGTCGGCTCACGATCCTCGGCGATGGCGCACAACAGCTCGCCCATCGTCCCGGCGAAACCATCCGGGAACCATGATCCGGTTGGCTCATATCGGGTGATGCCGCCGCCTTTCTCCAGGATGATGGCTTCGTTGGTCAGCGCGCTGCCACGAATGAGACCCTGGCTGCCATGTATCCAGAACTGATGCCGCTGGCGCACCGTCTTTGACCCGCCGATGGATCGGATCATGGCATTGGCGCCATCCGCATAAGCGAGTTCCGCCCAGCCGCCCCATTGCGCGATGCTCCCAGGTGGCTGAACAGGGATGCGATACTCGCGGGCGCGCACGGTTTCGATCGCCCGATCACCCATCCAGCAGCCTGTGATATCGAACCAGTGTATGCCGTAGTCATAGAACAACCAGTGCTTTACCGAGTCGAACACGCGGCCAACCAGCCACGAGAAATCGGTGTCAAACAGATGCGTGACCGAGAACACATCGCCAATCTGGCCGCTTTCGATGAGCAGCGTCGCAATGCGCCAGGGCGGGGTCCAGCGGCCATTCTGGTTAACCGCCAGCCTGAGCCGACAGCGATCGGCCTCGGCGATCAGATCACGAGCGGTGGCTGTATCCAGCGCCAGCGGCTTCTGCGCCAGTACGTGTTTGCCTGCGGCCAGCGCCTGCCTGATGATCGCCGGCCTTTCCGCCGGATGAGTCGCGATGTCAACGACTTCGATGCGGTCATCGGCCAGCAGCGCTTCCAGGGACTCGTAGACGGTTCCCACATCATAGGCGCGCCGGGCCTCAGCAATCGCCGCCGGATTGATGTCGAAAATGCCGGTGATGTTGACGCCGTACTTTTTATAGGCCAACAGGTGCTGCGTCTGGACGATATTCCCCGCGCCAATGATGCCCACTCCGGGTCTGTAATCGGCTGGGAATACGGGCTGATAAGGGATTTGACTGAGTGTGATCATGCGATCTCCGAAAGCATAACAGTGAGTGTTGTCAGACAGAACCAGACACCAAACGCCATTCTGAATGTAGAAGGCATCCGGGCCAGTTTACACGGTTTGCGGCAACTCCGGCAAAAATTACTCCCTGCGTCTGCGGTCGGATTTGAGCCGCTGACGGTGGTGTACGTGCCGCCAGTTTTACGCGATCGCTGGCCTGGCCATCCCTGACTTAATTTCCCTCGCGTTACATTCAGGTTAGAATAAAACCAACACGCCGATCCCTGCACCGGAATGGACTCAAGCCGATGCCGACTCTTTTCATCTCATACAAGCGCGGAACCGCTGCCGTCGCGCCGCTGATGGAGCGGCTGCGCAAGGCGTACTACCGGCTGTGGTTTGACCGTGACGAAATCCACCTGGGCGACCCGGACTGGCGGGCGCGGATCGACCAGGGCGTGCAGCTCTGCCACGGGCTGATCCTCAACCTGACGCCCGCCGCCTGCGAGTCCGAGCCGGTGCAGTATGAAGTCAGCAAGGCGCTGGAGCTGGGCAAGCCGATCTTCCCGATTGTGCTGGAGAAGCTTGAGGACTTGGGCGCGGCGCTGACGAAAGTTGGCCTGACGCGGAATTACCATGCCGAGGACTTCACCGATGTCGAAAAGTGGGATGCTCAGGTCGAGCGCCTGCTGCGCGACCTGGAAGCCAAGGGCCTGCGTGTGACGCCTCACGACCGCCGGGGGCAGCGCAACCGGAATAACCCCAACTACGTGCTGCACCAGACCTACCTCAAGCGGCTGGTGGAGCGCGTTGGCACGCTGAACCTGGCGCAGATCAACCCGGAGAACGCGCACGGCGTTGAGCTG
>CAZXCK010000100.1:0-16663 GCA_964639225.1 uncultured Anaerolineaceae bacterium
TGCTCCCGTAGGCAAACAGCCCTTCAACAAACCGTGCGATGCGGTACAATAACGCCGTTTGTGGCGAACGATTCGCCTATGGGCGATAGCCCGGTGACCTGGGAGGGATTCGCTTGAATTTGATTGACTACATCCGTATTCTGGTGCGACGTGGCTGGATTATGCTGCTGCTGGCGCTCATTGTGGCTGCCAGCGCCTTTTTCGTCAGCCGCAATCAGACCCCCGTCTACCGTTCGACTCAGCTTGTTCTGATTCAGCCGTCGCGCAGCGACTTCGGCCTCACCGAAGCCAGCCGCCTGCAGCTCAACTCTTACGCCGTCTACCTCGACAGCGAACTCATCGCCCAGCGCATCATCGAAGACCTGCGCCTGGACATGACGCCGGGGCAGCTCAAGAGCAATGTCACCATCGCGCCGGATACGCTGCGGCTGGTGGTGCGCATCGACGTGCGCAGCACCGACGGCGACCTGGCCAACGACATCGCCCGCGCCTGGGGCCAGCAGTTGGTCGATTACCGCAACCAGGAAAACCAGACCAGCCGCCGCGAGGATCGCGTCAACGCGCTGCTGCCGGACCTGCCGCGCTACAGCCAGCAGTCGCCGCGCCCCATGCTGACCGCCGTCGCCGGGGGCATTATGGGCCTGATCGTGGGCGGGGTGATCGTCTTCGTGCTGGAATACCTGGAGAGCAGCATCGTCCGCCGCCGCGAGGACCTCGAACGCGACGATCTGCTGGTGCTGGCGGGTGTGCCGCCTTTCGACGCTTAGGAGTAACGCCGATGCCTAAAGACAGCCTCATCACCCTGACCCAACCGGACTCCGCCGCCGCCGAAGCCTTCCGCGTGCTGCGCACCAACCTGATCTTCTCCAGCATCGAGAAGCCCATTCATACGCTGCTGGTCACGTCGGCGTCCGCCGCTGACAACAAGAGCGTCGCGCTGGCCAACCTGGCCGTGACCTTCGCCCAGTCCGGCCATAAGACGATCGTCGTCGACAGCGACCTGCGCCGTCCGTCGCAGCATACCATCTGGGATGCCGACAACACGCGCGGCCTGACGACCATGATGACCGAACCGGCGCAGTTGGCGACGCCGCCACTGGTGGAGACCGGCGTCGAGAATCTGCTGCTGCTGCCGTCCGGGCCGCTGCCGCAGGTTCCGGCGGACCTGCTCACCAGCCAGCGTATGAGCGAGATCGCCGGCGTGCTCAAGGCCCGCGCGGACTACGTCCTGTTCGACAGTCCGCCAGTGCTGGCCGCTTCCGACGCGGGCCTGCTGGGTGTCAAGCTGGACGGTCTGCTGCTGGTGGTACAGGCGGGCAGTACCCGCCGCGACCACGTCCAGCGCGCCCGCCAGACGCTCGAACGGCTGCATGTGCGTCTGGTCGGCTCGGTGCTGACCAACGCCCCGCGTGAGAGCGCGGCCACCCATTACCGCTAAACGGAACTGGCTCATGGTGCGGCCATGCTGAAGCTCGACCGGCAGGAAGAGTACCGGGCGCGTTATAAACAGATGCGGCCCGGCTATCGCCCGGCGCTGGAAGTCTATAAGGCGCTGGCCAACGACCTGGTCGGTCCGCAGACCGTTCTGCTGGATGCGGGCTGCGGCGAGGCGAACCTGGTCGATGACTATCTGCCGCTGGCGCGTCTGGTAGCGGGCGTGGACCGCTATCTTCAGCCCATTCGGGCGACGGTCGAGATCGACGCTGTCGCCGAGGCCGACCTGACCGCCATCCCCTTCGCGGACGAAGCGTTCTCGCTGGTGATGAATTCGTGGGTGCTGGAACACGTTGAGAATCCGACGGCGGTCTTCAGCGAGATTGTGCGCGTCTTACAGCCCGGCGGGCATTTCCTGTTCATCACACCCAACGCCCACAATTACCTGATCTGGGCGCGGCGTCTGGTCCCCAACCGGGTGAGCACGCCCGTCGTCGACGCCATGTACGGGCGCGGCGAGGATTACATCTTCCCCACCCGCTACCGTGCCAACACGCGCCGCCGCATCGATGACTATCTGCTGCCGCTGGGCATGACCTGCCGCCGCTTTGAATACGTTGGCGATCCGTCGTATCTGGCGTTTAACCCGCTGTTCTTCCGGCTGGCGGCGCTGATGGAGCGCGTTACCGATGTCGTCTGGCCCCGGAGCAAGGTGCATCTGGTGGGCCTGTATCAGAAGGAGTCCTGACATGCTGCACACCCGGCACATCATGAACCGGGCCGTTGGCGTCCGCCTGCCGTATCTGCTGGCGCTGCCCGACGACTACGAGCACAACACCAACACCTACCCGCTGCTGCTGTTCCTGCACGGCGCTGGCGAGCGCGGCAGCGACCTGCAAGCCGTGCGCACGCAGGGACTCCCGCGCGCGCTGCTCAACGGGCTGTCGCTGCCGTTTATCGTGGTCGCGCCGCAGTGCCCGGTCAACGACACCTGGGACCATCACCGCTTCGGCCTCACCGCCCTGCTGGACGAGATCGGCAGCCAGTATCGCGTGGACCCCGACCGTGTCTACCTGACCGGCCTGAGTATGGGGGGCTTTGGCACGTTTGACCTGGCCCAGGCGTTCCCGGAGCGTTTCGCGGCCCTCGCGCCAGTCTGTGGCGGTGTTCGCCGGCTGGCCGATGCGCCGACCACTGCCCGCCGCCTGAAATCGCTGCCGATCTGGGTGTTTCATGGCGCGCTGGATGACATCGTGCCGCTGGCGGCTTCCGAGCAGATCGTGGACGCCCTCAAAGCCGAGGGCGCTGATGTTCAGTTCACCGTCTACCCGGATAAATATCACGACTCGTGGACGGTGACTTACGACAATCCCGAACTGTACGCCTGGTTCCAGAAGCACCGGCGAGGCGGCCATGCCTGAACGCGACGAACTGCCACCCGACCCCGACGCCGAGGAACAATGGCGTCGTCTGCCGCAGAACCAGCCATCGCGGCAGGCCATGCCGCCGGCTGCCGGCGGCGCGCGCTGGGTGTGGTGGCTGGTCGGCGCGCTGGCGCTGGTGATGATCGTCGCCTGGCTGCTGCAATGGATATAATGTGGCATCTATGGACAGCCAGAAGGCTGTCCCTACAATAGCGATTACAGAAACATAGGGACGCCTTCTGCGCGTTCGCAAAACCAACAACCCGGCACCACACCGACTGCATGACGGACGCGGCGCGTCCGGGGGAGGGAGCAAACAACGATGAAGGGACTCATTCTGAGCGGCGGCAAGGGCACCCGCCTGTATCCGCTGACGTACACGCGGGCCAAGCAGTTGATCCCGGTGGCGAACAAGCCGGTGCTGGTGCGCGTCATCGAATCCATCCGCGACGCCGGTGTGACCGACATCGGCATCATCGTTGGCGACACCGCGCCGGAGATCAAAGAGGCGCTGGCCAAACGCCCCGATCTGGGCGTCAACCTGACTTACATCCACCAGCCCAGCCCGGACGGACTGGCTCATGCCGTCAAAATCGCGCAGGACTTCCTGGGCGACGACCGCTTCGTGATGTTCCTGGGCGACAACGTGCTCCAGGGCGGCATCAGCGACCTGATCCGCCAGTTCGCCAGCAGCGACTGGAACAGCCAGCTTGTCCTCAAAGCGGTGGGCATGGAACGGGCATCGTCTTATGGCGTGGTCGAACTGGCCGACGATGGCCGCATCCGCCGCCTCGTCGAAAAGCCGAAAGTCCCGCCCAGCAATCTGGCGCTGGTGGGCATCTACATGTTCGACGCGCACATCTTCGAGGCCGTTAACAGCATCGGACGCTCGGCGCGCGGCGAATACGAGATTACCGATGCTATCCAGTGGCTCATCGACAAGGGCTATAACGTCTTTCCACACATTCACGAAGGCTGGTGGATCGACACCGGCGAGCCAGAGGAAATGCTCACCGCCAACGATTTCGTCCTGATGGAGATCGAGCCGAGCATCTCGCCGGAAGCCGACATCATCAACTCGCAGGTAGACGCCCGCGTGACTGTCGAGCGCGGTGCGCGCATCATCGACAGCGTGGTGCGCGGTCCCGCCATCATCGGCGAGAACACCGTCATCGAGCAGAGTTATATCGGGCCATTCACCAGCGTCTATTACGATGTCGTCGTCCGCAACTGCGAGGTCGAGCACAGCATCATCCTGGAGAACAGTCGCGTGATGGACCTCGACGTGCGTCTGCAGGACAGCCTCATCGGACGCAGCGCCAGCGTGCTGCGCGACCATCGCAAACCGCGCGCCCTCAAGATGAACCTGGGCGATCACAGCACCGTCTGGATACCGGATTGAGGCCGCTGCACGCTTTGTAGGGACAGGGCCTGCCCTGTCCACTTACCAGCGGGGCCGTCCAGGACGCGCAGAAGCGCGTCCCTACAGTCTGAAACGAATGCATGTTACTGACGTCTACCAAGCACACAAACGGGGACTCTATGACCGACACACCCACCACAACCGACACACCCATCGAGCTGATCGCCGTCGATCTGGACGGCACGCTGCTCAACGGCGACAACCAGCTTTCGGCCCGCAACGAGCAGGCGCTCAAAGACGCCATGAGTCAGGGCGTCAGGGTGATTATCGCCACCGGCAAAACCCGCGCCAGCGCCGCCGATCTGTTCCAGCGGTTGCAGTTCAACGCGCCGGGGATTTTTGTCCAGGGGCTGATGATCTACCAGCCGGACGGCACCATCAGCCACCAGCAGACGCTGCACCCGGACGTCGTGCGCCAGATGCTGACCTACATCGAGGAGCGCGGCTACGAGGTGGTACTCTACAGCGGCACGCGCCTCATCGCCAATCGCCTCAACGACCGTGTCAACGCGCTGACCGTCGATTACCACGAACCCGCGCCGGAACTGGCCGGTCCGCTGGTCAATCTGGTCGATGACATGCCCATCAACAAGATGATCGCCGTGCGCCCCAACGACCCCAAACGCATCACGGCGCTGCGCTGGCAGATCGAACGCCAGCTCGACGGTCAGGCGAGCGTGGTGCAGTCGATGGTGCGCGACATGCTCGAAATCGTGCCGCCCGGCTCGTCGAAGGGCGCGGCGCTCAGAACCGTGCTCAAACAGTTGAACATCCCCGCCGAGCGGGTGCTAGCCATCGGCGACGCCGAGAACGACCTGGCCATGCTTAAGCTGGCTGGAATCAGTGTTGCCGTCGGCAACGCGGCGCAGGCCGTCAAGGACGCCGCCGATCACGTCGTCGCCAGCAACCAGGATGACGGCGTGGCCGAGGCTATCGAGCGTTTCGTCCTCAAACGCCAGCCGGAAGAAGCCGCCGCCAGCGCCGAAGCCGCGCCCGAAACATCGACCGATGCGGCAACGTCCGAAGATGCGGCGGCATCCACAGACGATAAGCCACAGGAGGCCGCCGAATGAAAAACATCCTCGTCACCGGAGCCGCCGGCTTCATCGGCAGCGCCTTCGCTCGTTATATGGTGCGCCAGTATCCGCATTACAACATCGTCGTCTACGACAAGCTGACCTACGCCGGCAACCTCAACAACCTGACGCCGGTCAGCGACGAGGGCAACTACCGCTTCGAGCGCGGCGACATCGCCGATCGTAACACGGTGCGCGCCGTCATGGAGCGTTACCAGATCGACACGGTGGTGAACTTCGCCGCCGAAAGCCACGTAGACCGCAGCATCCTGGAGCCGGACGCCTTCATCCATACCGATGTCGTCGGCGCGTATATCATGCTCGACGAATCGCGCAAACACGGTGTCGAGCGTTTTGTGCAGGTTTCCACCGACGAGGTCTACGGCGACATCGACGAGGGGCACTCGGTCGAGGATGACGCCTTCCTGCCCAACAGTCCCTATGCCGCCAGCAAAGCCGGTGGCGAGCTGATGGTGCGCGCCTATCACGTCACGCACGGCCTGAACGCGGTCATCACGCGCGGCAGCAACACCTTCGGCCCGTACCAGTATCCAGAGAAACTGCTGCCGCTGTTCATCACCGAGGCCATCGACGACAAACCGCTGCCCCTCTACGGCGACGGCATGCAGGTCCGCGACTGGCTGTATGTTGAGGATCATGTGACGGGAATTGATGTGGCGCTGCATCACGGCGAGCCGGGCGAAGCCTATAACATCGCCGGCGAAAACGAGCAGCACAATATCGACGTGGTGAAGGCTATGCTGGCCCTGCTGGGCAAGCCGGAGACGCTCATTAAGCACGTCCCCGACCGCGAGGGCCACGACCGGCGCTACGCCATGCGCGCCGACAAGCTGCGCGCGCTCGGCTGGCAGCGCCAGTACGACTTTGAAACCGCCCTGGCCGAAACGGTCCGCTGGTACCAGCAGAACGAATGGTGGTGGCGCGAGATCAAAACCGGCGAGTATCTGGAATATTTCAAACGCCAGTACGCCGACCGGCTGGCGGCGGCGGACGATTAACCGGCGTCAGTGGGCGGCTGGCTGCGCCTGATGGGCGGCGAACGCGGGCATGTCATCCAGCACCGGCACGCCGCGCGCGATCATCATCTCGACGATGCGCTGGCCCAGCAGGTCGCATCGCATGGTTTTGACTCGCTTGGTCGGGATGTGATAAACAAGATATTCGACCCGACCATAGGCATTGATGGTAAACAGCGCGTAATCGGATTTTTCGGTGGTCCACAAAAATTCGTAATCAGCGAGTTGATTGGTCGTCATAAGTTCATGCACCACAAATGAAGCCTACTATTAGTCGCAGTATAGCATGAAATCGGAGAGCCGGTTGTTCGAGAGATGTAATGAGTGTGTAATACATGGCAACGATGCGCGTTGAACGCTACAACTATGGTCGCCGGCGCATGGGCTGTGGCTGCGGCTGTCTGTCGCTGGTGGCCGTCTCTGGGGCGATGCTGTGCCTGGGACTGTACATGTTCTCATCCGTGTGGATTCCGGCGGCGCTCGACCTGATCGGCGTGCAGCAGGTGGGCCGCACTGACGACCAGTTCGACCCGGAGCCGCCGCCTACCGTCGAGGTGCAGAATCCGCAGCCGCCGCCGTCGCAGGTGACGGTCGACCTGGGGCCGCTGGGCACGCAGTCGCTGGACACACGCGACTTTACCGTCATCACCGGCAGCAGCGGCGAGGGCGCGCGCGTCGCCACTGTCGCCGTCACCGAAGCCGGCATGCTCGATTTCTGCCGCCGCCAGAGCGATATCTGCCGCGATGGCAACCAGCAGGTGCGCGACATCAGCTTTGACCTGCGACCGGGCGGGGCTATCATCAACCTGGAGGTCAACACCGGCGCTTTCTGGCAGAGGATCGGCGTCGTGCTGCGGCTGGACGAATCGCAGCGGCGTTTCCGCGTGGTGGGCGTCGATGTGGACGGATATCTTTATGAATACGACACGCTGCCGTTCGGCCTTAACGACGTCGTCGGGCAGGCCATCGCCGATATCGAGCGCGAAGGCAACAACGCCCTCACGCAGATGGCGCTCGAATCCGGCGGCGACCCGTACACGCTGGAAAGCGTACGCATCGATCACGACGCGCTGACGCTCGTCATGCGCTGAGGGACACAATCAGGGATGCTATTATGAGTCGCTACGGCCTGACCAGTGTCCGCTGGGACGACATCAAAGCGGAGATGCGCCACATCCTGATTCATCAGGCGCGCGCCCGCAAACCCATCACCTACTCCGAGCTGGCGGCGCGCCTGCAGACCGTCTACCTGCACCATCGCGCCCCGGCCTTTGGCAGCCTGCTGCGCGAGATCGCCGCCGAGGAAGAGGCCGCCGGGAATCCCATGCTGGCGGTGCTGGTCGTCACCAAAGCGACCGGGCGCTGCGGCGCTGGTTTTTTCAAGCACGCGGCCTCGCTGGGCTTCGACGTGACCGACGCCGAAGCCTTCTGGCAGGCCGAATTTAAGCGCGTCTGCGACTTCTGGGCCGCCGGCACGTAAACGACGCACACGAAAGCGGGGTTAAATCACATGCGCATACTGGTCACCGGGGCGGCGGGCCGTCTGGGCAGCCGTCTGGTCGAGATACTCAACGGAACGCACACCGTCACCGGCATTGATATGGCCGAGCTGGACATTACCGACTTCGCCGCCACCCGCGCCCTCATCCACGACCTGCGCCCCGACGTGATTCTGCACGCCGCCGCCTGGACCGACGTCGACGGCTGCGCCCGTGACCCGGAACGCGCTGTCGCCGCCAACGGCTTCGGCGCGCAGCATGTGGCCATCGGCGCGCTGGAAGTGGGCGCGGCGGTGCTGTACGTCAGCAGCAACGAGGTTTTCCCCGGCGACAGTCCGCGCCCTTACCGCGAATACGACACGCCCGCGCCGGTCAACCCTTACGCTTACAGTAAATTCGTCGGCGAGCAGGCGGTGCGCGCCGCCAACCCGCGCCATTACATCGTGCGCACAGCCTGGCTGTTCGCGCACGGCGGCAGGAACTTCGTCCATGCCATACTGGGCGCGGCGGCGCGCGGCGATTCGCTGCGCGTGGTAACGGACGAGGTCGCCAACCCCACTTATGCCAACGACCTGGCCGACGCCATCGCCGCGCTGATCGCCAGCGGGCGCTACGGCGTGTATCATCTGGTGAATCAGGGGGCGGTGTCGCGCTATGCCTTCGCTCGCGCTGTACTCGACCGCGCCGGTTACGCCGATACGCCCATCCAGCCCATCAGCCGTCACGAGTGGCCGCGCCCGTCCACGCCGCCGGTCTATACCGCGCTGGACAACCATGCTGGCAGGCTGGTCGGCGTGACGCTGCGACCCTGGCAGGCCGCCATCGACGATTTTCTACAGCGTGAGGGTCTGCTGCGGTGAGGGGGTGGCGTTCTGTTGATGGGGCGAGGTATTCCCGGCCCGGACAGGGCAGGCCCTGTCCCTACGGTGCGACGCGCTTCTGCGCGTCCTGGACAGCCAGAAGGCTGTCCCTACGGGTGACGCCTGCGTTGTTCGCATTTTGCCGAAAAGGGCAGAGTGCCATATTATCGCCAGCGGTTCAAAACCGCTGGCTACACAGAGCCGGCCCACTAAAGGGGCCGTGTCCGATTTGGCGAGCCAAAAGGACGATCTTTTGTGTCTCTTTAGCAGACACGCCTCCTGTAGCCCGGTGTTTTAACGCCGGGCGGGGATTCAGCCACATTCCTGCCAGGACACCATCGCCATGACTGACACGCCGCTGTTCTCTGTCGTCATCCCCAACTGGAACGGCCTGCGCTTTCTGCCGGTGTGCCTGGACGCCCTGGCCGCGCAGACCTACCCCAACATCGAGGTCATCATCGCCGACAACGCCTCGACTGATGGCTCGCAGGCGTTCATCCGCCAGAATTACCCGGCGGTGGTGCTGGTCGAACTGCCGGAGAATCGCGGCTTTACCGGCGCGTGCAACGCCGGAATGCAGGCCGCGCGCGGCGAGTATGTATCCCTGCTCAACAACGACACCGAGGCAGACCCCGGTTGGGTGGCGGCGGTCGTCGATGCCTTCGAGCGCCACCCGGACGCCGGTATCGTCGCCAGCAAGATGCTGCTGTTCGACAAGCGCGACCACATCCATACCGCCGGCGACTTCTTCACGGTGGACGGACGCGCCGGGAATCGGGGCGTGTGGCAGCGCGATGACGGCCAGTTCGACGCCGAAGAGTACGTTTTCAGCGCCTGCGGCGGCTCATCGACTTATCGCCGCGCCATGCTGGACCAGGTCGGCCTGCTGGATGACGATTTCTTCTTCTCGCTGGAAGATATCGACCTGGGCTGGCGGGCGCAGCTCACCGGCTGGCGCTGCCTGTATACGCCGCGCGCGGTCGTCTACCATCATCTGTCGGCCACTGGGGGCGGCGTCACCGCCAGCTACTACGACGGGCGCAACCTGATCTTCGTACTGGTCAAGAACTACCCCGGCGCACTGTGGCGTAAATATGGCGGGCTGGTGCTGCGCGCTCAGTTGAAGCTCGCGTTCGAGGCGCTGCGTGCCTGGCGCGGCGCGGCGGCGCGGGCGCGCCTGCGCGGGATGCTGGCCGGTGTGTGGGGCATCTGGCGTATGTGGCCCAAGCGCCGTCAAATTCAGCGCACGCGCACCGTTTCGATTGACGAACTGGAACGGACGCTTTCACCAGCGCAGCGCGACAAGTAGAATAGACGGCGTGCGCTTATCGTCCGCAACCTGGAGAGAAGCACTTGAACACTCAGCAGCGCCCCTTGCTCTCGATTGTCATCCCTGCGTACAACGAGGGCGGGGCAGATCGCCTGCCGCACAGCCTGCCGGATGTCGTGGATTTCGTCCACGCGCAGGATTTCGCGGTCGAGGTTATCATCGTCAACAACAACAGCACCGATAACACGCTGGAAGTCGCCGAGGCGGCAGCCGCCCGTTATCCGTTTATCCGCGTCATCACCGAGCCGGTGCAGGGCAAGGGCGCGGCGGTGCGCACCGGCATGATGCAGGCCGCTGGCGAGTACCTGTTCATCTGCGACGCCGATCTCTCCATGCCCATCGTCGAGATGCTTAAATTCCTGCCGCCGCAGCTTCAGAACTACGACATCGCCATCGCCTCACGCGAGGCCCCTGGCTCGCGGCGCGTTGGCGAGCCGGAGATGCGGCACATCATGGGGCGTGTCTTTAACTTCATCGTGCGTCTGGTGGCCGTGCGCGGTTTGCAGGATACCCAGTGCGGCTTTAAGTGCTTCCGGCGCGAGGTGGCCCGCGAGCTGTTCCCGCTGCAGACCATCGACGGCTGGGCCTTCGACGTCGAGCTGCTGTTTATCGCCCAGCAGCGCGGCTTTAAGATCGTCGAGGTGCCCATCACCTGGATTTACAAGGACCATTCCAAAGTCAAACCGCTGCGCGATTCGATCAATATGTTTGTCGAGACACTGAAAATCCGGCGTAATGGTTGGCGAGGAGTTTATGACCGTGAAGCGCAAACCGCCAAAAACGGCCAGCCTGGAGTTTGAGACGCTGCTGCACCGGGCCGGGCTGCGCTACGTCGTCGGCATCGACGAGGCCGGGCGCGGCGCGTGGGCCGGGCCGGTCTACGCTGCCGCCGTGTGTCTGCCGCCGCCGACGCCCCAGCTCGCCGAGACGCTGGCCGGTGTGCGCGACAGCAAGCAGATGACGGCGCGCCAGCGCGAACGGCTGGCGATCATCATCAAAGAGCAGGCCGTCTGCTGGGGTGTGGGCTATGCCGCCGCCGACGAGATCGACGCGCTGGGCATCAACCCGGCCACGCGGCTGGCGATGGAGCGCGCCCTGCACATGATGGCCACCGCCCAGCCCGGTTTCGAGCCGGAGTTTCTGCTGCTGGACAGCCTGCCCTGGAATCTGCCGCACGAGCGTTACCAGAGCATCATTCACGGCGACCGGCGCTCGCTGAGCATCGCCGCCGCCAGCGTGCTGGCCAAAGTCACCCGCGACGAAACACTGGTAGAGATGGACGCGGAGTTCCCCGGCTACGGCTTTGCCATCCATAAGGGCTACGGCACAGCGGCCCACCAGATCGCGCTGAAATCGCTGGGCGTCTCGCCGATTCACCGCCGTGTCTACGCGCCCATCCGCCGTCTGCTGGATGGGCTGGAATAGGGCTTATTACAACCCAACAAAGGCTTATTACGATGACTGACGATTCTGTACCCCCAGACTTCAACAACCCGGACTACCTGAAAACCAGCCAGTACGCCGACTCGGCGAACCTGGGCGCGCGCATCCGGCTGCACCAGCTTTACAGCACCAGCGCGGTCGATCTGCATCGCTGGCTGTTCGACCACATGCTGGCCGACTTCGGCGAGCAGGCGCGCATCCTGGAACTGGGCAGCGGGCGCGGCGACATCTGGGCGAAGAACGCCGACCGTATCCCCGCCGGCTGGGATGTCACCCTGACCGACTTTTCGCCCGGTATGCTGGAAGACGCGCGCGCACACATCGGCCCGGCGGCGGCTCGCCTGCACTTTGAGCAGGCCGACGCCGACGCCATCCCCTACGACGCGAACACCTTCGACGCGGTCATCGCCAATTACATGCTGTACCACGTCCCCGACGAGCGCCGCACGATCGCCGCGATTCGGCGCGTGCTCAAAGACGATGGCTGCCTGCACGCCGCCACCAACGGCGAACGCCACATGGCCGAGCTGGACGAGGCTATCGAGGCGGTGCTGCCAGCGGAGATGGTCGCCGCCTGGCGCAGCCGCTACACGCCGAAGCTGCGCTTTCGGCTGGAGACGGGCGCCGATCTGCTTAAGAGCGACTTCGCCCATGTCCAGCGCATCGATTTCGATGACGCCCTCAAAGTCGCTGAAGCGCAGCCGCTGGTCGATTATGTGCTGTCCATGCGCGGTATCAGCACCGCCGTCACGCCGGAACTCGTCGAGACGTTTCGCCAGCAGATCGCCGCGCGCATCGAGGCCGATGGCGTGTTTCATATCACCAAAAGCACCGGGTTGTTTGTCGCGCGCGGCTACGCGCAGGTGTCGCAATGAGGCTGGCTCTGGTTCACGACTGGCTTAACCAGGTCGGCGGCGCTGAGGACGTGCTGGCCGAACTCGTCCGCATGTATGCTGGCGTCCCGGTCTACACCAGCATTTACGATCCGCGCGCCATGCCCGCCACCTATCAGGACTGGGACATCCGCACCCTGTGGCTGGACCGCCTGCCAGGCATCCACAGGCGGCACCAGCCGTTTCTGCCGCTGTATCCGCTGGCCTGGGGCGGCCTGGACCTCAGCCGCTACGACGTGGTACTGAGCAACAAAAGCGGCTTCTGTCACGGATTCCGTTCCGCGCCGCACACGCTGCACATCTGCTATTGTCTGGCACCCACGCGCTACGTGTGGCAGCTCGACAACTACATCGAGCGCGAGGGGCTGGGCCGTGCCGCCGAGCTTTCCCTGCGCCCGCTGGTGGCCGGACTCAAACGCTGGGACTACGCCGCCGCCCAGCGCGTGGATTACTTCATCGCTATCTCCACCGAGATTCAGCAGCGCATCCAGACCTATTACGACCGCGACTCGGTCATCATCTACCCGCCGGTGGATGTGGCCCGTTTCAATAAGCCGCAGGTCGAGCCGGAAGATTACTATCTGGTCGTATCGCGGCTGGTGCCATATAAGAGTATTGACCTCGCGGTGCAGGCGGCGACTCGCCTGGGCGTGTCGCTGAAGGTGGGCGGCAAAGGCCGCGACATCGACCGCCTGCGCGAACTGGCCGGGCCGACGGTCGAGTTCCTGGGCTACGTCGCCGACGATCAACTGCCGGAACTGATGGCGCGCTGCAAGGCGTTTATCTTCCCCGGCCTGGAAGATTTCGGCATCACGCCGGTCCAGGCGCAGGCGGCGGGCCGCCCGGTGATCGCCTACGGCGGCGGCGGCGCGCTGGATACCGTGCTGCCCGGTGTCACCGGCGAGCACTTCCACGAGCTGACCGTCGACAGCCTGGTGGCCGTCATGGAGACGTTCGAGGCCAGCGCCTACGACCCGGCGACGCTGCGCGCCCACGCTGCCCGCTTCGACCGGGGCCTGTTTGAGCGCCAGATCAAGGCGTTCGTCGATGGCGCTTTTCATGCCTTCCAGCGCGAGCAGCCGTTCGTCTGGCAGCCACCGGACGAGATGGCCTAGCGACCACGCATAAAAAAGCCCCGGTCTGGCCGGGGCACATCGACTCTATTCCTCTGCGTTCTGGGCGAAGAAGCCGCCGCCCATCTCCTGCACATCGACCGGCACGCCCTCGATCTCGTGCGGGATGCGATCTTCGGGGGCGAGTTCGTCCTCGCTCACTTTCTCATCGACCATCACCACCAGGCACATCTGGTTGGTGGTGATGCCGTGCCGGCAGCGCATCCCGGCGGCGACGCCGGTCACATGCGGCTTGCGCATCAGATATTCCGTGTAGCGGTTCTGAATCTCGACGATATGGGCCAGCAGTTGCTGGTCATTGTCTGGCGGATTGTGGCTGAACATCGGACTCAACCTCCCCTCACTCAACGGGCTGGCGTGTGCCCCTAAACGCCGATCTCGACGTTGAGCGCGTTGAGCACAGCGTCGATGGGGGTGAAGATCGTCGCCACCGGCGACCCGGCGAACAGCAGGCCCACCGCTTTGAGTTCGTCGGCGTCGACGATCAGCGAACCGGAGTCGCCGCCCTGGCTCATGGCGTCGGTGATGACCTGCCCGGTAAAACGGGCCGTTTTGTTGCCCTGGGCGGTGGTGTAACTCACGTTGACGGTCGCGTTGAGCAGCGTGACGGTGCTGGTGGTGACGCCCGTCGTCCGCCCGGATTTGTGCACGCGCATCCCCAGCGTCGGGTTTTTGACGCCGTCCACCATGCCGATCCCCAGCGTGTCGCCGTCGAACATGTCGTTATTCAGCGGGCGCGCCAGCGCGGCATCGACCGCGTTATCCAGCGACGCCGAGAACATGCTGGCGTTGATGGTGGCGGGCGCGGGTTCCGGCAGCTTGACATCGGGCGCGCTTTGCACGCCGGGCGCGCTCTGCGAACCGGCGGTCTGCTGGCCGGTGGCCTGGATGCGCCGCTCCGAACCGCTGATGCGCGCCACCATATTCGACACGCTCACCAGCGTATCCACGATGTCGCAGCCGCTGGGCTGCGGCGGCTGACCTGGCGGCGGCTGTGGTGGATTGGGGCCGGGGTCCGGCGTCGGGTCAGGGGTCGGGATGCCGTCCTCTATATAGCGCAGCGGGATAAAACGCTCCAGCCGGGCGACGACGTCGCTGGGGTCCAGGCCGCCATCCAGCGGCGACGGCTGCAAAATCGAGTCGCCGACCTGAGCATCGTTGCTGTTGGCGAAGACGTGGTTGTTAGACAGCAGAAAACGCTCGCCGGAAGTCCGGTCGCGCACAACCGAGCCAAACGTCCCGGCGGTGATCTGGTAGTGGCCCATGCTGACTCCCGCCGGGACCACCGGGCGGAAGCGGTCGCGGTGGTTGGCCTGCTGCGCGACAACATGGCCGATCTCGTAAACGTCGGTGCGCACGCCGTCCACCTCAGGCGGAATCACGTCGTCCACCGACAGTGCGGAAAGCGGCAGCTTCTGCTGCACCAGCACCACCACCGACGGCTCATCGCCGTATTCGCCGTGCCTTGTCTTGTACCCCACCGCCACGCCGACGACGTTGGGCTTGCTCATCAGCATGATCTGATACATGCGCTGCGCCTGCAAAATGCGCTGAAAGACGCTTGCCATACCCTGGTCCTTCCTGATTACAACCCGGTCTATGTCTGCATTGTATCATCATTCATGCGGGGATTGCCCGACTTTGTCTCGCCGGGATTGGTGTGCGTGGTGTTGTGGGGGCGCTGTGCCTTCGCCAGTGGTTTTTACATCACTGGCGAAGGCTTGTCTTCGCGGGCGGTTCGCGGCCCGTCAGCCGCTGGATTCCAGCCGCAGCACGCGACCGCCGGCATAATCCACGATGTATACCTCACCGTCCGCGTCCTGGCCAAACGAGCTGATGCTGATGCCGGTTTCCATCAGCAGGTCGGTCTGCCAGTCACCGTTCAGGTCGCGGTAGGTGCCCCACAGCCGACCGCTGCACCAGTCGGAGAACAGATAAACGCCGTCCAGGTCGGGGACCAGGTCGCCGCGATAGACATAGCCGCCGGTGACTGAGCAGCCCTGCGAGTGGTCATACTCGGCGATGGGCATCACCACGTCGGTCTCTGGCTCCGGGCCGATGTAACGGTTGGACCCTTCGTAGGCTGGCCAGCCGTAGTTCAGGCCGCCTTCAGCGTCCGCCGGCTGGAAGTTGATCTCTTCCCAGGCGTTCTGGCCCACATCGGCCAGGTACAGGTCGCCGGTGGCCTGGTCGAAGCTGAAGCGCCACACGTTGCGCAGTCCCCAGGCCCACACTTCCGGCGCGAAGGTGCCATCGGTGAAAACCGGGTTGTCCGCCGGGATGCCGTAAGCGCCGTTGTCGGTGTCGTCAACGTCGATGCGCAGGATGGTCCCTAGCAGTGTGCTGCGATCCTGACCGGCGTTCACCGGATCGTCGGAGCCGCCGCCATCGCCGACGCTGATATACAGGTAGCCGTCCGGGCCGAAGGCGATATGCCCGCCGTTGTGATTGGCGTAGGGCTGGCCGATGGTCATCACTACGCGCGGGTTGGCGCGGTCGGCGCGGTCGGGGTTATCGTCGCTGACGCGGAACTCGGTCACGCGCGAGGCGTGGCTGGCCGTCGAGGCGGTGTAGTTCACATAGAACAGGCCGTTTTCGGCGAAATCGGGATGAAAAGCCAGCCCCAGCAGACCGCGCTCCGAATAGCGGCTGAGGACATCCTGGCTGGCGACGTCGCTCAGGTCGATGAAGGGCGTATCCAACAGTTCACCGTCGCGCACGATGTAGATGCGCCCGCTCTGCTCCACGACGAACAGGCGTCCGCTGCCGTCATTGGGGTCGGTCACCTGCAGCGGATTGCTGAAGCCGGTGACGACCGGCACCAGTTCCAGGTTATCGCCGGTGGGGGCTTCCTCGCGGAAGACCAGCGGCTCGTCGTCCTGGGCCAGCGCCGCCGGTACGATCAGCAGCGCCAGGACGAGAGTCACGATTAACAGGGTCAGTTTACGGTTAAACATGGTTTGCCTTATCTTATCTCTCTATCGGTCAGAGCAGCGGCGGCGGATTCGGGGAACAGATATATCCCGTTTCGTAGGGACGACGCCTGCGTCGTCCGAAAGGCTGTCCCTACGAATTTGGCCGGCAACGTTCATATTAAGCCCGGATTCACGC